>JBILYK010000008.1:0-65105 GCA_044377735.1 Paracoccaceae bacterium
CCTGTACATGAACTTCCTGAACATGTTCATGTTCCTGCTGAGCTTCTTGGGCAACCGCGAATAAGCGCAGGCTGCCAGCAGCAATAAGAAAAGGCCGGGGGAAACCCCGGCCTTTTCAATTGGCACGGCAACTCCTCCAGCCCTGCGGGCAGTCGTCGTAGGCTCTTGCCACAGAATAGACGCACCAGCGATGAGCGCGCGGAACGCGCAACGAAGAGCAGCCAAATGAAAAGGCCGCCCAAATGGACGGCCCCTGCATCAGCTTTGGTCGGCAGATCTTACTTGATCTTGCCTTCCTTGTATTCGACATGCTCGCGCTTGACGGGGTCATACTTCTTCACGACCATCTTTTCGGTCATGGTACGTGCGTTCTTTTTGGTCACGTAGAAGTGCCCGGTGCCAGCCGTCGAGTTCAGACGGATCTTGATCGTCGCCGGTTTGGCCATGGTCGTCTCTCCTGCATCGGGAAAACCGCAGTTTCCCCGGTAAAACCTTGAAGACCGCCTTTTACCCGTGGGCGGGGCAGAGTCAACAGCAAAAGCACGGGTTCAGGCGACCGAGCGCGCGGCCTTTTCGTCCCCGCTGCCCGTGACTTGGGCAGCGGGCTCATCGGCGGTGGCATCCACCTCATCCAGTTGCAGCAAAAGCCGCTGAAACCACGCGGCGGCGGCAGGTTCAAAGGCGGCAGGGCCTGCGGATTGGCGCAGATCAGCCAATTGGGCGCGCAGCCAATCCAGCGCGATCTCTTCTTGGTCGGCCCGGCTGGCTGCGGCCGCGGCATCCTGATAGCGGGCCTGAAACCACGCCATCGCGGCCGCCTCTAGCGCCGCGATCTGCGGCAGGCCGCGAATCTGCGCCTCGATCGGGGTGACCTGCGCGCGAAAGCGGACGAGCGATTTGCTTTCGACCTCGTTGCGGTCGACCAGACGGTAGAAGTCCGATCCGATCACCCGCTTTTTGTTCTTGCGCCCGTTGGCATCGCCGCGGGCGTGTTTCAAGAGATGCAGATCGTCGGATTTGACATGGTGGTGATGCAGACTGGCATGGGCCCATGTGCAGTGCGCGGCCTCGACCGGATAGCCCGATTTGCGTTTGGACATCAGCGCATCGACCGGCATCGGCAGACCTGCCGTGTTGACCACCACCGGCACCCGCTTTTTCCACGGCAGTTTCGGGGTATGCACCCCCATCATCTTGAACCGCTGCGGGCGAAAGAGGGTCTTGAACCCGACCTGCGCCATAGCCCCCGGCACCGGAACATCGCGTTCGCAGCGGGTGAAGGTTTCCACCACCGACCCGCCGTGCCAGCTTGCGACACTGGCGCTGCCGAAGTGCCGCCATTGGATGGCAATCGCATCAACACCGGGATGAAGCGCGATGAGATCCTCGACCCGGCGCGCGCCGACTTCGATGTTGAGGTATTCATCGGCATCAATGTGCAAGACCCACCCCGCCTGTCGCACCTGCGGCAGGGCAAAGGCCATCTCCAGCGCCTGTTTTTGAATGGTGCCCGCCAGATAGGGGCCGGGGTTGTCGTAATGCTCGACGGGCAGAACGTCCGCCATGGCGTCCAACAGCCGGTCGGTGCCATCTGAACAATCGTTGGTATAGACGATGATGCGGTCGAACCCCGCCGCCAGATGATGCGCCACCCATTCCACCACAAAGAGCGCCTCATTGCGCATGCAGGCCACGATGACCTTTTCGGCAGCCTTCTCGGTGGGTGTATCGGGTTTGCGCATGTGTGAAACGGACAGATTGAAAAGGAATTTGACGAAAACTATTCACCATTTTGCGCCAAACCGCCACGACATTTCACAGCTTGGGTAAATTGCGCGGAGGGCCTGTAAGCCGGATTCTGTCCCGGGGCCCCGGCTTGCACCGCTGCCCCTTGGATGACCATTCCTCTGCCGCACCCGTTACCGGGGCGGTCAAGCTGCCAACCCGGACCTTTGGGCTGAAGTGTCCCTGTGGAGGTCTCTGACCGCCCGAAGGCATGTGGCCAGACCTTTCCACGCAAGGTCCCTATTCGGCATTGCTCCGGGTGGGGCTTGCCATACCGTTCTTGTTGCCAAGACCGTGGTGGGCTCTTACCCCACCGTTTCACCCTCACCATGGATCCGCCGAACGCAATTGCCCGGCACCATGGCAGACTTTTCTCTGTGGCGCTTTCCCTGGGGTTACCCCCGCCGGGCGTTACCCGGCACCCTTCCTTCATGGAGTCCGGACTTTCCTCGAGGTTTGCACCCCGCGGTCATCCAGCCCTCCGCGCAAGGGCCAGATACGGGCAAAGGGGCCGCTCATCAAGCCCTGAAGGGCATTCTTCGCTTGCGCTGCGACAACAGGGGCAATTGCGGCAGGGCGGACGTTGGGCAAAGCTGCACTATGGACCCCGATCTTGTCGCCCCCCGCGCCCGCCTGGCCTATTACGACCGCCAGAGCTTGACCCTGCCCCAGCCAATGACCCCGCTGGAGGTCTGGCGGCGGATGATGGCGCGGCCTTTGCCGCTGATCGGGTTGGCCTTTGCCATCCGCGATGCCATTGCCGCGCGGTTTGGTGTGAAACGGATCAGCGGGTTTTCTGGCCAAGCGGTTGCTGATGTTCAGGCAGGCGACAAACTGGATTTCTTTCTGGTCGAAAGGATCACCCCCACAGCCCTGACCCTGACCGAGCGTGACCGCCATCTGGATGTGATGATTTCGGTCACGGTGGCGGGCTGTGATCTGGCGATCACCGCATCTGTCATCACCCACAACACCTTTGGCCGCGCCTATATGCTGCCCGTAGCCCCGGCGCATAAGCTGATCGTCTGGGCCATGCTGCGGCGGCTGCGGCGGGATCTGGGCAGGGTCTGAAAGGGCACGCCCCGGCCCGGTGGCGGATGCCTCCGGCGGGAGTATTTCAAAAGGCGCAAATCATAGAGGGGTGGCCATGGCGCGGGCGAGGATGTCGGCGGTGGCGCGGTCGTCTGGGGTTTCCGCGCCTGTGGCCCAAGGCCGGAAGCGCAGGCGAAAGGCAGCAAGGCGGGCCATGTCAGGGGCGTCGGGATAGCCGATGCGGGTCAGACTGCCTGACAGGGGCGCATCAGGGTTTCCCCGGCCCTCGGGCCAGACCGAAAGACCCTGCAGCGCAAGGCGGCGCCAATCGAACCGCGCGCCAGGGTCGGATTTTCGCGTGGGCGCCATATCGGAATGGCCAATGACCCGGTGAGGAGCAATGGCCCAGCGCACCATGATCTTTTGGAGCAACGCCTCCAGTGCCGCCATCTGCGGCTCGGAGAAGGGTTGGCTGCCATCATTGGCCAGTTCGATGCCGATGGAATGGCTGTTGATATCCTCAAGTCCGGCCCAATGGCCCGCACCGGCGTGCCAGGCGCGGTGGCGTTCATCAACCAAGGCTTCGACTGCGCCTGTCTCGGAAATCAGCCAATGGGCGGAGACCTCGGCAGCGGGGTCGCAGAGCCGTGCGCGGGCGGCCTCGCAGGAAAGCGCCGTGTAATGGATCACCACCAGCGACGGTGAAACGCCCTGCCGCCGCTCACCGAAATTCGGCGAGGGGAAAGAGGTCATTGCAGGGCAGTGCGGAAGGGGGATGGGTCCCAGCTGCAGGCATAGCCGTCGCCGTCAGGGTCGAGGCCCCGGCGGTCGCGTTCGGGGCCACCGGCGGCCAAGAAGGCCTCTTGCGCCTGATCGGCCGAGGTGAATTGCCGGCAGGCCGCGTCGGCGCTTTGCAAGCGCAGCTTGCCGCGCTTGTACATCTGAGCGCCGACCGGATGGTTGGTGGACAGCGCAAAGGCCACAATCGGCGCGCCACCGACATCGCCCGTGCGTTGCGGCAGCACGGTAGGCTGATCCACCTGATACTGCGCGCGGTTGCGCTCGATCCGGGCCTTGTCGCTTTCAATGGATTCGCGGGCGCTGACGGCTTCGAAGTCGTTTTCATCCGAGATCGACGGATTGATATTCGCCATCTCGCCGCTTTCTTCCTTGATCGTCAGCGGCGCATTGCCGCGCGGGCGCTGGCCGTTGGCGTCGAGCGTCACAGATGCCATCTGTTCGGGCGCAAGGGTCGAGGCCATGGGAACGGTCGGGGCCGAACCGATCACCGCACCTGTCAGCGGAACATCCGTGCCGCCAGCGGAGGCAACTCCGGTCGCACGGTCAATCGCGGCAGAGGCGGTGGCGGGCGAGAACCCTGCGCTGGGGGCTATGGCCGTGGCGGTTCCCATCGGATCAAGCGGGGCGGTGGGCATTACCGTTTCGGCGTTGCGCACGTAAGAATTATAATCGCTGAACCCCACACCAGAGGTGGAATCCGGCACCGGGGGGGAACAGGCTGCAAGTCCAAGACCTGCGGCAACAAACAGAAGAACGCGCATGGTATATGCCTTCATGGGAAGAACGCTTTGCCGCCCATTACCACCATTTTTCCGGCTTGGAAACAAAGCCCGCAGCGCGCTCCAGCACATAGGCGTGATTGAGCAAGGCCCCCTCTTCCCAAGGCCGACCGATCAGTTGCAGGCCCAAGGGCAGGCCCTTGGCATCGACCCCGACCGGGACGGCCACACCGGGCAGGCCCGCAAGGTTCACCGTGATGGTGAACACATCGTTGAGATACATCTCGACCGGATCCTTGCTGCCCATTTCGCCCAGACCAAAGGCGCTGGACGGGGTGGTGGGGGTGAGGATGCAATCGATCCCGGCGGCAAAGGCCTGTTCGAAGTCGCGCTTGATCAGGGCGCGCACCTTGCGGGCGCGGTTGTAATAGGCATCATAGAACCCTGCCGACAGCACATAGGTGCCCACCATGATGCGGCGCTGAACCTCGGGGCCAAAGCCCTCGGCGCGGGTTTTTTCATACATCTCGGTGATGCCATCGCCTGCCGCCAGTTTGGCGCGATGGCCATAGCGCACCCCGTCATAGCGCGCGAGGTTCGACGAGGCTTCGGCAGGTGCGATCACGTAATAGGCGGGCAGCGCGTATTTCGTATGCGGCAACGAGATATCGACAATCTCGGCACCCGCATCGCGCAGCATGTCAATGCCCTTTTGCCACAGGGCATCAATCTCGGCAGGTATCCCGTCCAGACGGTATTCGCGCGGAATGCCGATCTTTTTGCCGCGAATGTCGCCGGTTAGCGCAGCCTCAAAATCCGGCACCGGGATATCGGCCGAGGTCGAGTCCTTGGCGTCATGGCCTGCCATTGCGCCAAGGAAAATCGCCGCATCGCGCACCGTTTTGGTCATCGGCCCGGCCTGATCGAGGGACGAGGCAAAGGCGACAATACCCCAGCGCGAGACCCGGCCATAGGTCGGCTTGATGCCCACAATCCCGGTAAAGGCCGCAGGCTGGCGGATCGATCCGCCGGTGTCGGTGCCGGTTGCCGCAAGGCAGAGGTCCGCCGCCACAGCCGCCGCCGAGCCGCCCGAAGACCCGCCCGGCGTCAACTGCCGGTCGTCAATCTTCCACGGGCTGACCGAGGGGCCATAGCACGAGGATTCGTTGGACGAGCCCATGGCAAACTCGTCCATGTTCAGCTTGCCCAGCATCACCGCGCCCGCATCAAAGAGCTTGGCGGTGACAGTGGATTCATATTCGGGCTTAAAGCCCTTAAGCACGTTCGAGGCGGCCTGCGATGGCACGCCCTTGGTGCAAAAGAGGTCCTTGATGCCCAAGGGTATGCCGCACATCGAAGGCGACTGCGATCCAGCCTCCTTGTCGGCTTTCAGCCGCGCGTCGGCGGCGCGGGCCTGTTCCAGCGCGATCTCGGGGGTCTTGTGCACAAAAGCGTTCAGCGCGTCGCCCGCGTCCATCGCCGTGAGACACGACATCGTCAGATCTACCGCCGTGATCTCGCCCTTGCGCAGCGCATCGCGGGCGGCCTCGATGGTCCAGCTGTTTGGGGTGGTCATCGGCTTACTCCACAACCTTCGGGACGGCGAAGAACCCTTCGCGGGCATCGGGTGCATTCTTCAGGACCTGCGCCTGAATATTGCCGTCGGTCACCACATCGGCCCGGCGCTTCAGCCGCATCGGCGTGACCGAGGTCATCGGCTCGATCCCGTCGACGTTGACCTCGTTCAACTGCTCCATGAGGCCCAAAATCCCCGACAATTCGCGGGCCAGATCCGGCAGAGCCGCCTCTTCCACCCGGATCCGGGCCAGCTTGGCCACCTTGCGGGCGGTATCAATGTCGATCGACATGGGAAACCTCGTGGAGTGTTTCGCCCCGTTTAGCCCCCCGCCTCTTTGGCTGCAAGGCTTTGGGTGGGGTTTCCTGATGGGGGACCGTGGCCAAGGCTTTGGTCCGCATCAGATTGGGCGGCGGCGTAATCGGCGGCGAAGGTTCGGTTTTGGCGAAAGCCGAAACTGCACTAGATTGGTTTTATGGGTTCGCAGCCATTCAGGGGACGATCATGCAGATCATTTGGCTTGGCCATTCCAGCTTTCGCATCGAGATCGAAAAGGCGGTTCTTCTGATCGACCCCTGGCTGACCGGCAACCCGATGTTCCCCGCGCCGCGCCGGGCCGAGGCGATTGCCGGGGCCACGCATATTCTGGTGACCCATGGCCACAGCGACCATGCGACCGATGCGGCGGCGTTGGCGAAAGAGCTGAACATCCCGGTGGTCGGTATCTATGACCTGACGGGCTGGCTTGCCACCCAGCATGGCATTGACAGCATCGGGTTTAACAAGGGCGGCACGGTCCGCTTGGGCGGGGCGGCTGTGACCATGGTCAATGCCAGTCATTCTTCGTCCATTTCCACCGCCGATGGCCCGCGCTATGCGGGCGCCGAGGTGGGGTTCATGATCGCGGGCGACGGCCACACGATCTATGTCTCGGGCGATACTGACATCATGGCCGATATGGGCTGGATGGGCGATCTGCACAAACCCGACATCGGCATTCTGGCGGCAGGCGGGCATTACACCATGGACATGGCCCGCGCCGCCTATGCGGCCAAGACCTACTTTGATTTCAAGATCATCATCCCCTGCCACTACCGCACCTTCCCGGCATTGGAGCAATCAGCCAAGGTGCTGGCCGATGCCCTGCCCGGCGTGCGGGTGATTGAACCGCAGGTGCTGGACCCGATCCGGCTTTAGCGCCGCTCGGCGAAAAACGCCTTCAAAAGCGCCTCCGCCTCGAGCGCGCCGATCCCGTCATAAACCTCGGGCACGTGATGGCACTGAGGGTGCGTAAACACCCGCGCGCCCACGGCCACCCCACCCGATTTCGGATCAGCCGCGCCGTAGTAGAGCCGCCCCACGCGTGCCGCCGAAATGGCAGCGGCGCACATCGGACAGGGCTCCAGCGTCACATATAGGTCAGCCTCGCCCAACCGCTCGCTGCCCAAGGCCGCACAGGCGGCGCGGATCGCCAATATCTCGGCATGGGCGGTCGGGTCGGTGAACTCGCGCGTCCGGTTGCCCGCCCGCGCCACCACGGCCCCGCCGATCACCACGCAGGCCCCCACCGGCACCTCACCGCGTGCGCCCGCCGCCCGCGCCTCGTCCAGTGCGACGGCCATGAAACTTTGAAACCCGCGTTGCTCTTTCATCTTGGCTCAAATACTCTCGGGGGTCCGGGGGTGGAAAACCCCCGGGGCTGGCCACCCCGCGCCAAGGATGAACGTCATGGCCGGAAAAGAAAAGCCCACCCCGCAGGGGACTGCCCCCGCTGGCGACCGCATTGCCAAGGTCCTGTCGCGCCGGGGCGTTGCTTCGCGGCGCGAGGCAGAGCGGCTGATCGAGGCGGGTGAGGTGACGGTGAATGGCAAGATCATCACCTCGCCGGCGCTGAATGTGACCGATGCCGATCTCATCACCATTTCCGGCCACCCGCTGCCCCGGCTCGAACCTGCACGGCTGTGGCTGTACTACAAGCCCGACGGGCTGGTCACCTCGGCCTCGGACGAAAAGGGCCGTGAGACGGTGTTTGACCAGCTGCCCGAGGAACTGCCCCGCGTCATGTCGGTGGGGCGGCTGGATTTGAATTCCGAGGGCCTGCTTCTCCTGACCAATGATGGTGAGTTGAAGCGGCGGCTGGAACTGCCGTCAACCGGCTGGCTGCGCAAATACCGCGTGCGGGTGAATGGCAACCCGACGGACCCGGATTTGGAGCCCCTGCGTAAAGGCATCACCGTGGAAGGTGAGCGGTTCCAGCCGATGGCTGTGGTGCTTGACCGCCATCAAGGCGCCAATGCCTGGCTCACCGTCGGTCTGCGCGAAGGCAAGAACCGCGAAATCCGCCGTGCGATGTCGGCGATCAACCTGACCGTGAACCGGCTGATCCGTGTCAGCTATGGCCCGTTCCGGCTGGGCGAGTTGAAGCCCGGCGAGGTGGAAGAGGTGCGCACCAAGGTCTTGCGCGAGCAGTTGGGCGAAGGCGGCGGGCAGGACGCGCCCGATCCGATTGCCCGCAAACCGCGCAATGCTGCCGCCACCGCCGCAGGGCGCAGCCGCCCCGGCGACGGCGTGCGCGCCTTGGCGCGCGCTTGGGATGATGCCGCAGGCGAAGGCCGAGCGATGACCGAGGGGCCGAAACCCCCGGCGCGGCGCGTCACCACCACCTCGCGCGCCACCTCGTTGGACGATGATGACCGCACCACCCGCAGCCCACGCGGCGCGGTACTTTCGGGCAAACCGCGCAGGAGCGCCGCCCCCCGCCACGCGGCAGGTGCCGCCCCTGACCGCACACCGCGCAGCTTCAGCACCGCCAAACCCGGCCCCAAATCCACCGCCCCACGCCCACGCCGCGATGAGGCAACCTCGGATCGTCCGGCCAAGCCTTTTGCAAGGGCTGAAAAATCAGATCGGGATACCGATCGCGGCCCAGAGCGCGGCCCAGAGCGCAATCGTGGGCCAAAGGCGGCCAGCGCAAGACCAGCCAACACCAGACCCGGCGCCGCCAAACCCCCCAGCGCCAAACCCGGAGCCCCCAAGATCGCCGGACCCAAAATCGCCGGGCCCAAAATCGCCGGACCGCGCGGGCCAAAGCCGCCAAGCCGCCCGCGCAAAGTCTAAGGGCGGGCACATCAAGGGGGAAGAAACCCGGCGATTTCCCGCTTGGGACACTGGCACCATGGCGGGGCTTTGCCTATAGTTCCGCCCGACCGCCAGGCGTTTTGGCCTAAATTGGTCTGTTATTCCCGTCTTGTTGCAACATCCGCGACGGGGCGCAGCTTTGATTTCAAAGGGCTTTTCAGATGTCGCCAACCGCGCACCGATCCCTGTTTTTCTATCTTCTTCTGGCTCTTGTCGCCTATGTGGCCTTTGGCGGGGGCGTATGATGGCCCAGCGTTTCGGCGGAAAGTTCAGCCCCACCCCGCAAGACAGCCCAACCAAGACACAGCCCGCGCCCGCTGCCTCACGCGATCAGCGCCGCTCGGGGCTTTTGGGGGTGGCGGCACTCGCCTTCCTGATCCCCGCCTTCTGGGGTGATCCGCGCCAGCTGGTGCTGTCCTTGGCCGCAGGTGGCGTCCTTTTGGCGGCCGCGTGGACCACCCGCGAAGGCGTCCGCGCCGCCGAGGCCCATGCCGCCCGCAAAGTCGCCCGCCGCCCCGCCCTGCCGCGCAAGATCCTTGGCGCGGTCCTGACAGGGGCGGCTCTCTTCCTTGGCGGTTTGGCCCAGCACCCTGCGGGGACCACCGAGGCCACCCTTTTGAACCCCATGATTTTTGCCATCACCGGCGCTGCGCTTCACCTCATCGCCTTTGGCCTTGATCCGCTGCGCGACAAGGGTGCGGCCGGGATCGACAGTTTCCAGACCGACCGTGTCGCCCGCGCCGTGGACGAGGCCGAGGCGCATCTTGCCGCCATGAAAGACGCCATCCTGCGCGCGCGCGATCGCCAGTTGGAGACCCGCGTCGCCCGCTTTGCCGACACTGCGCGGCAACTTTTCCGCACGGTCGAGGCGGATCCCCGCGATTTGACAGCAGCGCGCAAGTTCCTGTCGGTCTATCTTCTGGGCGCGCGCGATGCGACCGTGAAATTCGCCGATCTTTACGCCCAAAACCGCAGCACGCAGGCCCGCGCCGATTATGAGGCGCTGCTGGATGATCTGGAAACCACCTTTGCCAACCGCACAACGGCCCTTTTGGCCAGTGGCCACACCGATCTTGATGTTGAAATCTCGGTCCTGCGCGACCGGCTGAAATATGAAACCTGACCCTTTCGCACCCCCCCTTTTTATTCAGTGAGAATGCCATGACCCAATCCGTTCAATCCGCCGCTGCCGCCACCTTTGCCGAGGTTGAAAAGATCGCCGCCGTGATCCTTCCCGAACCCGGCACAGCGATTGTCGCCCTGACCGAAGCCGCGCCCGATCAGGCCGCCGCCATCCGCACCCGAATGGCCGAGTTGGACCTCACGAACACCCAGTCGATCATCGGCTTTGGCTCGGCCGCCCAGTCGGAGTTGCAGGTCATCAGCCAAGAAATGCTCTCGGGCGTGAAAAACAAGGACGTGGGACCAGCGGGTGACAGCTTGCGCGATATCGTCACCACCCTGCGCGGCTTTTCCGTGTCGGAGCTTGACGTGCGGCGCGAAACCAAATGGTGGGAGCGGCTGATGGGCCGCGCGGCCCCCTTTGCCAAATTCATCGCCCGCTTTGAAGAGGTGCAGGGCCAGATCGACAAGATTACCAACACCCTTTTGTCCCATGAACACACCTTGCTGAAGGATGTGAAATCGCTGGATATCCTTTATGAAAAAACCCTGACCTTCTATGACGAGTTGGCGCTTTATATCGCTGCGGGCGAGGCCAAGCTGGCCGAGGTGGACGCCAAGGACATCCCCGCCAAAGAGGCCGCCGTTGCCGCCGCCCCCGAGGCCGATCAGGTGAAACTGGCGCAAGAGCTGCGCGACCTGCGCGCCGCGCGCGATGATCTGGAGCGCCGGGTGCATGACCTGCGTCTGACGCGGCAAGTCACCATGCAATCGCTGCCCTCTATTCGCCTTGTGCAAGAAAACGACAAAAGCCTGATAACAAAGATCAACTCTACCCTCGTCAACACCGTGCCCTTGTGGGAAACTCAGCTGGCGCAGGCCGTCACGATTGAGCGCAGCAAAGAGGCGGCAGTCGCAATCCGCGAGGCAAATGACTTGACCAATGACCTTCTGACCTCGAACGCGGAAAACCTGCGTGAGACCAACCGCATCGTGCGCACCGAGATGGAGCGCGGGGTCTTTGATATCGAGGCAGTGAAACAGGCCAATGCCTCGTTGATCGCCACGATCGAAGAAAGCCTGTCGATTGCCGATGAAGGCAAGGCGCGCCGGGCCGCAGCTGAGGTTGAACTGGTCAAGATGGAGCATGATCTGCGTGACACCCTGTCGGCCGCGCGGGCGCGCGGCACCGGCACCGGTGCCACCATCGGCGGAGCGGTCTGACCGGATGGCGCAACGGGGGCCAAAATCGGGAGCAGGACGGGCAGGGATCATCGCCTTGGCCGCCGTCCTGCTGGCCGGTTGCGCCGCCCCCGGCGGCAGCACACGCACCGTGCAAACCTCGCCGCCCGCATCGGAACTGAGCCCGGTTGCACAGACCCCTGAAACGCCCGAAAGTGCGGCCGCCCGCGCCTATTACGCGCAAGTCCAGCAGTCGCTGTTGTCAAACGGCCTGATGCGCACCGATGGCGGTGGCCCTGACACCCCCTATACCGACCGGATGCTGGCCGAAACCTTCGTCCAAATTGCGCTTTATGATGAATATGTTCCCGGCACGGGTGGGCGCACCATCTCGGGCCAAGCCGCCACCTTGCGTCGCTGGGAAGGTCCAGTGCGGGTAGGGTTGCAGTTCGGCCCCTCGGTCAGCGCCGACAAACGCGCGACCGACACTGCGCGCGTCTCGTCCTATCTGGCGCGTCTGTCGCAGGTGACCGGCCACCCGATCCGGCTCGATTCCGGCAATCCGAATTTCCACCTCTATATCGTCTCGGAACGCGAACGCCGCGCGCTGGGTCCGGCGCTGCAGGCGGCACTCCCCGGCATTGGGGCCAACGATGTGGCCGGGATCACCCAGATGCCACGCTCGACCTATTGCGCGGTTCTGGCCCAGTCGCGAGGTCAAGGCGGGGTCTACAGCCGGGCCTTCGCCGTGGTACGGGCCGAACACCCCGACCTGTTGCGCCTGTCCTGCCTGAATGAGGAAATCGCCCAGGGTCTGGGCCTGCCGAATGACAGCCCGCGCGCGCGCCCGTCGATCTTTAACGATGACGAGGAATTCGCGCTGTTGACCGGGATGGACGAGGACATGCTGCGCCTGCTGTACAACCCCGCCCTCAAACCCGGCATGACCGAAGAAGAGGTGCGCCCGATCTTGCGCGATCTGGCAGCCGAACTGCTGGGCGGAGAGAGTTGACGGCGCGGCCGCAGACCTTCCCGGCGGTGGCCGGGATGATACCCGGGTCCTAACCCGCTTGCCGCAGCCCTGCGCGGGGGCCTGACCCAAGGGGGCAAACCGGGGGAATTTCCCCCCAGCCCATCCCGGCAAAAGGGCTTCAAACCGCGGTCACAACCGTTATGGTGGTCCTTATTGGGGCGTCACGCCCACCCGAGCTTGAAAGGCTGCCGCCATGGTCTTCGATTTCCTCAAAGGCGAATTTATTGACGTCATCTCTTGGCTGGATGACACGCGCGACACGATGGTCTGGCGCTTTGAACGCCGGGGCCAAGCGATCAAATACGGCGCCAAGCTGACCGTGCGCGAAGGCCAGGCGGCGGTGTTCGTGCATGAAGGCCAGTTGGCCGATGTCTTTGGCCCCGGCCTATACATGTTGGAAACCAACAACATGCCGGTGATGACAACCTTGCAGCACTGGGACCACGGCTTTGACAGCCCCTTCAAGTCTGAGGTCTATTTCGTCAACACCACCCGGTTCAATGACAACAAATGGGGCACCAAGAACCCGATCATGGCGCGCGACCCGGAGTTTGGGCCGGTGCGCCTGCGCGCTTTTGGCACCTATTCGATGCGGGTTGCTGATCCGGGCAAGTTCCTGACCGAGATCGTCGGCACCGATGGTGAGTTTACTGCCGATGAAATCAGCTTTCAGATCCGCAATGTGATCTTGCAAGAGGTCTCTCAGGTGCTGGCCAAATCCGGCATCCCGGTTCTCGACATGGCCGCCAATACTGCCGATCTGGGGCGCATCGTCACCGGGGCGATTGGGCCGAAGATCGCGGACTACGGCCTGTCGATCCCCGAGTTTTACATTGAAAACATCAGCCTGCCCGAAGAGGTGGAAAAGGTGCTGGACAAGCGCACCTCGATCGGGATTGCGGGCGATCTGAATACATACATGCAGTTCAACGCCGCAGAGGGCATGGCGAACCCGGCCTCAGGCGCGGGTGCCATGATGGGCGCAGGCATGGCGGCCGGGATGGGGGCCGCGATGGCGCAGCAGGTCGGCCCTTGGGGTGCGGCCCCCACCGCTGCCGCTGCCCCACCGCCGCCGCCGCCCGCCGCAAAGGCCTGGCATGTCGCGGTGAACGGCGAAACCAAAGGCCCCTTCACCGAGGCTGATCTTGCCGCCATGGCCGCCGCAGGCAGCCTGACCCGCGGCTCGCATGTCTGGACTGCGGGGCAAGACGGCTGGAAAGCCGCCGCCGACACCGGCTTGGCGCGGCTTTTCTCGCAGGTTCCCCCGCCGCCGCCCGCAGGCTGACGCATGTCGGGTGCAAATTCTGTCACCGAGGCGCATCGCTATCCTTGCGAGCAATGCGGAGCTGACCTGCGCTTTCAACCGGGCCAGACGCAGCTTGTCTGCGACCACTGCGGCCACACCCAAGCGATCAGTGCCGCGCCGCCGCGCCAAAAGGCGCAGGCCTTTGGCGAAATCCCCCTTGCGCGCGGGCTGGCCAAAGATGTGCCCGACGAGATCAGCGAAGAGGTCCGGTCCACCACCTGCCCCAACTGCGCCGCCGTGGTCGAATTTCAGGGCGCCAGCCATGCCACCGAATGCCCGTTCTGCGCCACCCCTGTCGTGGTGGACACCGGCCTGCGCCGCCATATCAAGCCGCAGGCGCTGGTGCCCTTTGCGCTGACCGAAGGTCAAGCGCGCGAGGCGCTGACGGGCTGGCTTGGGTCACTCTGGTTCGCGCCGAACCAGCTGTTGGACTACACCCGCAAGGGCCGCGCCATGGCCGGGATTTACGTGCCATTCTGGACCTTTGATGCCGCCACCGCCAGCCGCTACACCGGCCAGCGCGGCGAGTATTACTACGAAACCCGCACTGTGACGGTGAACGTCAACGGTCGCCGCGAACAGCGCCAGGAACAGGTACGCCACACCCGCTGGCATCGCGTCTCCGGCCAAGTGGCGCGGGATTTTGACGATCTGTTGGTCATGGCCTCCTCCAGCCTGCCCGAACGGCTGGGCAATGACCTGACCCCTTGGGATCTGACGCAGCTTGAACCCTATTCCCCCGATTTCCTCGCCGGATTTCAGGCCGAAGGCTATACCATCGCCTTGGCCGACGGCCACCAAACCGCCCGCGACCGGATGGCCCACGTGATCGAAGGCGATGTGCGCCGCGACATCGGCGGCGATGCGCAGCAGATCAGCAGCATCGACACCCGCCACAGCGACGAGACGTTCAAGCATATCCTGCTGCCGATCTGGACAGCGGCCTATAAATACAGCGGCAAAAGCTATCGCTTCGTCGTCAACGGCCAGACCGGCGAGGTGCAGGGGGAACGCCCCTACAGCTGGTGGAAGATCGGCTTTGCCGTCTTGGCCGTGGTGGTGGTCGCCGGGGTGGCGCTGGTGCTGTCCGACCCGGCGGCCTTTGGCATCAACCCCAACGATCTGCCCGATTGGCTGAACTGACGGCCCGTGCATCGAGCCTGCGGCACGCGTCGCTTGCGCGGACCTCGCGAGGAGCGCCGCAGGCGACGACGAGCGGCGGTTGACATCGCCGCCCCCCCGCGCGATAGCCGCGCCATCCCTGTCCGGAGGCCTTGATGCGCGTTCTTGACCACGCCCGCATTCCCGAATTGCCGAACCCCTATTTCGGCAAGGTGCGCGATTGCTATGACCTGCCCGCGACCGCCACCGAACCGGCCCGGCGCATCCTGATCTCGTCCGACCGCATCTCGGCCTTTGACCGTATTCTCGCCGCCATCCCCTACAAGGGCCAAGTGCTCACCCAATTGGCGCGCTGGTGGTTTGACCGCACCGCCGACATCTGCCCCAACCATGTGCTGGCCTACCCCGACCCCAATGTCGTGATCGGCAAGCATGTCACCATCCTGCCGGTCGAAGTGGTGGTGCGCGGCTATCTGGCCGGAACCACCTCCACCTCGGTGCTGACGCAGTATAAGGCCGGGGTGCGCCACATGTATGGCCACACGCTGCCCGACGGGTTGCGCGACAACCAAGTGCTGCCCGCCGCCATCATCACCCCCACCTCCAAGGCCTTTGACGGCGGCCATGATGAGCCGCTGACGGCGGATGAGATCGTGGCGCAAGGTCTTTTGACCGCCGCCCAATGGGCGGAGGTTTCGGCCAAGGCGCTGGCGCTGTTCGCACGTGGCCAGAAAATGGCGGCAGAGCGGGGGTTGATCTTGGTCGATACCAAATACGAATTCGGCACTGACCCCAACGGCACCATTGTGATCGCCGACGAAATCCACACCCCCGACAGCAGCCGCTACTGGATCGCCTCGGGCTATCAGGCCGCGTTTGAGGCCGGAACCCGCCCGCCCTCGTTCGACAAAGACGTGATTCGGTCTTGGGTCGGCGCGCGCTGCGATCCTTACAAGGATCCGATCCCCGAGATTCCTTCCGAGATGATTGAGAAAACCTCGCGCGTCTACATCGACGCCTATGAGCAGATCACCGGCGAAGCCTTTGTGCCTGACGTGACCGGCGAGACGCCTTTGGCGCGGGTGCGGGGCAATCTCGCGCCTTGGTTTACTTGATATGTTTGCGCTAACATTGCCAGGTCCGCTATGGTGCCACCGCATCCACGGGGGACCGACATGATTCTCAGCTGCGGCGAAGCCCTGATCGACATGCTGCCACGCACCGCCACCAGCGGCGAGGCGGCCTTTGCCCCCTATGCCGGGGGGGCGGTGTTCAACACCGCCATCGCGCTGGGGCGTCTTGGCGCGCCTTCGGCCTTTTTCTCGGGCATCTCGACCGACATGCTGGGCGAGATTCTGGCCGAGACGCTGACCGCCTCCAAGGTCGACACCCGCCATCTCGCGCGGTCGAACCGCCCCACCACCGTGGCCTTTGTCAAACTGGTGGACGGTCAGGCGACCTATGCGTTTTACGATGAGAACACCGCCGGACTGATGCTGACCGAGACCGACCTGCCCGATCTGCCCGCCGAGGTGGGCACGCTGTTTTTCGGTGGGATTTCCCTCGTCAACGACCCCGCCGCCAGCACCTATGCCGCCCTTCAGGCCCGCGAATCTGCGACCCGCGTGACGATGATCGACCCCAACATCCGCCCCGGTTTCATCGCAGGCAAAGAAGCCCCCTACCGCGCCCGGATCGAAGCCATGATCGCGCGGGCTGATATCGTGAAGCTGTCGGATGAAGACCTGCACTGGCTGTTGGGCGCGGGCGAGGTTGAGGCGCTGGCGCGCCAGATTCTGTCCAAGGGGCCCAAGGTGGTGTTCATCACCGAAGGAGCCGCAGGGGCCCGCGCCATCACCGCCACCCAAAACCGGTTTATAGCTGCCCAAAAGGTCACCGTCGCCGACACCGTCGGCGCGGGCGATACCTTTAACGCGGGCGCGCTCGCGTCCTTGCACGACGCTGGTGCCTTGACCAAAGCCCGCCTTGCCGCCCTGACCGACGCCGAACTTGACGCGGCGCTTTCCCTTGGCACCCGCGCCGCCGCGATCACGGTCAGCCGCCCCGGTGCCAACCCACCCTGGAGGCATGAGCTGTGAGAGCTGTCCTGCAACGCGTCACCCGCGCTTCTGTTTCGGTCGAGGGGGCAATCGTGGGCGAAATCGGCCCCGGCCTGATGATCCTTGTCTGCGCCATGCAGGGCGACACTGAGGCGCAGGCCGACAGGTTGGCGGCCAAGATCGCCAAGCTGCGGATTTTCAAGGACGATCAGGGCAAGATGAACCTCTCGGTCAAAGACGCAGGCAATGCCGCGCTGATCGTCAGCCAGTTCACCCTTGCCGCCGATCTGCGCGGCAACCGCCCCGGCTTTAGCCCCGCCGCTGCCCCGGATGAGGGCAAGCGGCTTTATGAGCATTTCTGCACCCGCATCGCTGCTGAAGGCATCGCGGTGCAAAACGGCATCTTTGGGGCCGATATGGATGTGTCACTGGTCAATCAGGGGCCGGTGACGATCTGGCTGGATACCGATCAGCTATAGCCCCCCTCCCCAGCCCTCCCCCACATAGGGGGGAGGGAGGCGCAAGTCTTTCACCCGCAAATCTCGTCAACTCTCCCCAGACATGACCGAGGGAGTGCATGGCTTCCAGACGCAGCCCCGGCGTCAAACCTCTCGCCTCCCCTCCCCCCCGTGGGGAGGGGATGGGGGTGGGGGCCGAACCAGCCCCCCACGTCTTACCCCATCCGCTCCCAAGCGGGCGGGAACTGGCCCAAGACCGCTGCCAGCGCCGCATCCTCGACCGCCCCGGTGGTGGCGATCCGCGCCACCAACCCGCGTTTCTTGTCCTCGGCCACCTCGGCCACATGGGCGGCAAGCCCGGCTTCGGCCAAAGCCGCGTCATAGACCCGCACAATTGCACGCCGCCGAAGATCGGGTTTGAACACCTTGCCCACAGCGGTTTTCGGCAATTCGGCCAAAACCTCGACATGTTTGGGAACCGCCGCGCGCTCATGGATATGCTGTGCGGCATAATCCATCAACTCGGCCTGCGTGACCGATGCGCCCTTGACCAGTTCGACATAGGCGCAAGGCACCTCGCCTGCATGGGCATCGGGCTGGCCAATGGCGCCGACAAAGGCCACCGCCTCATGTCTGATCAGCGCCTCTTCGATGATCGCGGGGTCAATGTTGTGCCCGCCCCGGATGATCAGATCCTTGGCCCGGCCGGTGATGTACAGATAGCCATCGCCGTCCAGCCGCCCCAGATCGCCGGTGCGCAGATACTTATCACCCGCGTAAAGGTCTCGGTTCTTGGCCGCCTCGGTATAGGTGTTGCCGGCAAAGACGCCTGGGTTAGAGACGCAAATCTCGCCGATCTCATCCACCGCACAATCGCGCAGGCCCCCCGCGCCATCAGAGGCCAGAATCTTCACCTCGCAATAGGGGAACGGCAAGCCGACGGATCCGATCTTCTTGTTCCCATCAGGCGGGTTGATCGACACCAGACAGGTGCATTCGGTCAGGCCATAGCCTTCGACGATCTGCACCCCGGTGGCCTTTTCAAAGCGGTTGAAAAGATCAATCGGCAAGGGAGCAGACCCCGAAAACGCCCCGCGCAGGGTGGTGATATCGGCATCAACCGGGCGCTGCATCAGCGCCGAAAGCGCGGTCGGCACCGTGACCATATAGGTCACCTTCCAATGCGCGACGAGTTTCCAGAAATTGTCGAACACCCCTTCGCCACGATAGCCCTGCGGGGTGGGAAACACCACATGCGCGCCCGCGGCGATCATCGACATCAAGATCGGATAGGCGGCAAAGACGTGAAACAGCGGCAGGGGGCAGATCACGATATCGCTGGGCCGGAACAACAGTTGCTCCCCCAGCCAACCGTTGTAGATCATCCCCGACACCTTGTGCTGGGCCACCTTGGGCATGCCCGTGGTGCCGCCCGTGTGGAACAAGGCCGCCACGCGGTCGGTGGTGCCATCCTTGAAGGTCAGCCGATCTGCCGGGTGGCGCGCGCATTCCGCGTTGAAATCTTTGACATTCGCGGTGTGCCTGACGGGGTTTTTCGGACGGATCAGCGGCACGATCAACCGCTTGACGCCGCCAAGATAGCGCAAGAGATCCACCTCCAGAACCGTCTTGACGGACGGGGCATGTTTCACCGCCTCGGCCACCTTTTGCGCCAGATCGGTTTTCGGGAAGGCCCGCACCGTGACCACCACCTTGGCTTTGGTCTCGCGCAGGATGGCTGAGATCTGATCAGCCGTGAGCAGCGGGTTGATCGGGTTCACCACCCCGGCCACCGACCCGCCCAAAAGCGTGACCGCCGTCTCGACCGTGTTGGGCATGACATAGGCCACCACGTCGCCCTCACCGACCCCAAGACTGCGAAAGAGATTGGCCGCCTGCGTGACCCGGCCATGCAGATCGGCCCATGTCAGGGTTTCCGACTTTGATCCCGGCGTCGACAACAGTTGATAAGACAGCGCCGGGCGCTTGCCATGGGCATCCTTGGTGCGGCTGAGAAACGCATACATCGATCGTGGCTGATCACGATCCTCCCACGCCGCCTCGGCCTCAATCGCCTTTAGATCGGCACGCGATGCAAATGATCCCATGATTTTGTCCCCCCGAGCCCGCATCACAGTGCGGGTCTGTTCCCCGAGGACAATCTTGCGGGGGATTGTGGCATTTGCCAAGGAAAAGCGCAGGAACGTGCCGTGGCGTCAGGCCGCGCCATCGGTGAATTGCAACTTGGCCAGCCGGGCATAAAGCCCGCCCTCGGCGACCAGATCATCATGGCGGCCCATGGCCACAACGCGGCCCTCGTCAAAGACCACGATCCGGTCAGCCTTTTTCACTGTGGCGAGGCGATGCGCTACCACCAGAACCGTTCGGCCCTCAGACAGGCGGTCCACCGCCTCTTGCACCGCACGCTCACTTTCGGCGTCCAAGGCACTGGTGGCCTCGTCCAAAAGAAGCACACGGGCATCGCGCAGGATCGCGCGGGCAATCGCGATGCGCTGCTTTTGCCCGCCCGACAGCATCACGCCCCGCTCACCCAGCCAGGTGTCATAGCCCTGCGGCAAGGCAGCAATGAACTCATGCGCCGCCGCGGCCTGTGCCGCCTCGCGCACCTCGGCATCGCTGGCAGCGGGGCGGCCAAAGCGGATATTGTCCATCGCAGAGGCGGCAAAGATCACCGGATCCTGCGGCACCAGCGCCATATAGGCGCGGAAATCCTCGCGGCGCAGATCGGCCAAGGGCACGCCATCCAGCCGGATCACCCCCGATTGCGGATCATAAAACCGCATCAACAGCTGCAAAACTGTCGACTTGCCCGCCCCCGAAGGGCCGACCAAAGCCACCGTCTCGCCGGGCGCAACCGACAGGCTGATCCCGTTCAATGCGCGATAATCCGGACGCGAGGGGTAGTGAAACACCACATCCTCCAGCGCAATCGCGCCCTGCACCGGCTCTGCCAGCACCTTGGGCTCCAACGGATCATGCACCGGATCCTCGGCCTGAATGATCTCGACCAGACGTTCAGTCGCCCCTGCGGCCCGCTGCAATTCGCCCCAGAGTTCTGACAAAGACCCCACGGCACCGGCCACCAAAACGGCATAGATGACGAACTGCACCAACTCGCCCGCCGTCATCACCCCGTTGCGCACATCGCGCGCACCCAGCCACAAGACACCGACAACTCCAGCAAAGACCAGAAAGATCACGATCACCGTCAGCAGCGCCCGCGTCGCGATGCGCTCTTTGGCCGACAGGAAGGATTGCTCGGTCACCTCGCCAAACTCGGCCTTGGTGCCCGCCTCATGGGTGAAACTTTGCACCGTCTGCACCGCGCCCAAAGCCTCGGTCGCCTTGCCCGAGGAATTGGCGATCCAATCCTGGTTTTCACGGCTTAGCCGCCGCAACCGCCGCCCCAGCACAATGATCGGCACCACGATCACCGGCACCAGCAAAAGCACATAGCCCGCCAGCTTGGCCGAGGTCAGCGCCAAAAGCGCCATGCCCCCCACCAGCGTCAGCACATTGCGCAAGGCGACCGAGACGGACGATCCGATCACCGACAGGATCAGCGTCGTATCCGTGGTGATGCGGCTGACGATCTCGCCCGTCATAATACGCTCAAACCACGCCGGGCTCATGCCCAGCACCTTGTCAAAGACCGCGCGGCGGATGTCGGCCACCACACGCTCACCCAACCGGGTGACAAAGTAATACCGCACCCCGGTGCCCAACGCCAAAAGCGCCGAAATCAGCAAGAATGCCCCAAAATAGGTGTCCAAAAGCGTCATGTCGCCTGCGCCAAAGCTGTCGACCACCCGGCGCACCGCCATAGGCAAAACCAGACTGACGCTCGAAGTCAGAAACAGCGTCACCGAGGCCAGAACCACCAGCGACCGATAGGGCCGAACAAAGGGCCACAGCGCCGTCAGCGCCCCCACCCGTTTCGACTTTGCCCGCTCTTCGACTGCCTCGGCCATGTATATCACCCGTCTTGTACCCTTTGCATCTATTCCCAAGGGACCACACCTGCAAGCCAAGTCCTGCAAGTGTGGAAGGCGGCCCCTCCAGGGCGCGGCGCCACACTGCGCCCCCCTTTTCCCCGCCGCTACCGCATGCAAGGTTACCCCCAAAGGGAGATCGCCATGACCCAGTTCTTCACCGCATCAGATGGCGCCCGCCTGGCCTATGACGATCAGGGCGCGGGCCTGCCGCTTTTGTGCCTGCCGGGCCTGACGCGGACCATGGCGGATTTTGACTATCTGATCCCGCATCTGCCACCCCTGCGCCTGATCCGCATGGAGTACAGGGGCCGTGGGGCCAGCCAATGGACAGGGGCGGCCAGCTATACCGTGCCGCAAGAGGGCAAGGATGCGCTGGAGCTTCTGGACCATCTGGGCCTGCCCAAAGCTGCCATCCTTGGCACCTCGCGCGGGGGGCTGATCGGGATGCTTTTGGCCGCCGTGGCGCATGACAGGCTTTTGGGCCTTTGCCTGAACGATGTCGGCCCCGAGATTCACCGCCCGGGGCTGGAGCGGATTTTCGACTATGTGGGCCGCAACCCCGCTGCCAAGACCCATGCCGATCTGGCCGGCCGCCTGCCACGCAACATGCCGGGCTTTGCCAATGTGCCGCAAAGCCGCTGGCTGGAAGAGGCGGTCAAGCACTACACCCAAACCCCGGACGGCCTGCAGATCACCTATGACCCCGCCCTGCGTGACGCCTTTCTGGCCGCCTTCGAAGGCCCCCCGGTGGACCTTTGGCCGCTCTGGGACGCCACAACCGGCCTGCCCGTCGTGCTGATCCGGGGCGCGAATTCCGACCTTTTGTCACAGGCTTGCGCCGACGAGATGCGCCGCCGTCGCCCCGACATGATCTTCGCCTCGGTCCCCGACCGCGCCCATATCCCGTTTCTGGATGAACCCGAATCTCTCGCCGCACTCCGCGCCTTTGTGGCCGCCGTGGAAGGGGCCACACCATGACCTCCCTCGCCCTCATCGATGCCGCCGCCACCCGCCTTGACGGCCACGCCCGCCTGACCCCACTGCTGAACGCCCCGCTTCTGGACCGCATCGCCGGACGCCGGGTCTTTGTCAAAGCCGAATGCCTGCAATGGACCGGCAGCTTCAAGTTTCGCGGCGGCTGGTCGGCGGTCTCGGCCCTGCCACCCGGCACCACGGGCGTCATGGCCTATTCCTCAGGCAACCATGCCCAAGGGGTTGCGCTGGCCGCCAGTCGCCACGGGTTGGACTGCGTCATCCTGATGCCCGCCGATGCCCCCGCCGTAAAGATCGCCAACACCCGCGCCTATGGGGCCGAGGTGGTGCTTTATGACCGCGCGACCGAAGACCGCGACGCCATCGGGGCAAGCCTTGCCGCCGCGCGCGGGCTGGCCTTGGTCAAACCCTTTGACGATGCGCAAGTCATCGCGGGCCAAGGCACCGTGGGCCTTGAAATCGCCCGCCAAGCCGCCGAGGCCAGGATCAACACGGCCACCGTCCTCACCTGTTGCGGCGGCGGCGGGCTGACCGCTGGGATTGCCCTCGCGCTCGAGGCTCGCGCGCCGCACCTGCCCGTGCGCCCCTGCGAACCGGCGGGCTTTGACGACACCGCCCGCTCGCTGATCTCGGGGAAACGCGAGCGCAACGCCGCCGCCACAGGCTCGATCTGCGATGCCATCGTCACCCCCAGCCCCGGCGAGATCACCTTTCCCATCCTGCACCGCCTCTGCGGCCCGGGCCTTGTCGTCACCGATGACGAAGCCTGCCGCGCCGTGGCGCTGGCCTTTCACCACCTGCGGATCGTCTTGGAACCGGGCGGCGCGGTGGCGCTTGCCGCCGCCCTTTTCCACACAGACCTGCCCGACACCGTGATCTGCACCGCCTCGGGCGGCAATGTGGATCCAGGGCTTTTCACCGACATCCTCACCCGGTTTGGGGCCTGACCTATGCCGTTGATCTATCTGCAAGATATCCGCCTCAACACCGTGGTCGAAGGCCCTGCCGATGCCCCGCCCTTGCTGTTTTGCCATGCGCTTGGCACCGATCTGACGCTGTGGGACGCCATCATTCCCGCCCTGTCCCCCCGCTTTCGCTGCATCCGCTATGACGCGCGCGGGCATGGAACATCAGACGTCCCCGCCCCGCCCTACACGATGGGCGCGCTGATCCGCGATGCCGAGCGCGTTCTTGACCATTTCGCCGCGCGCGATGCGGTGGTCATCGGCTCATCCATGGGCGGGCTGGTGGCCCAAGGGCTGGCAACCAAGCGGCTTGACCTTGTGCGCGCCATGGTTCTGGCCAACACGGCGGCCAAAATCGGCGGGTCCACCCTGTGGGACGCCCGGATTGCCGAGGTGGCCGCCCATGGCCTTGCCGCCTATGCCCCCGGCGCGATGGAGCGGATCTTTGGCCGGGGTTGGCGCGACACACCTGAAATGCCCCGCATCCGCGCCAGTCTGGAGGCAACCAATCCCCAAGGTTGGATCGGGTCCGCCCATGCCATCGCGGGGGCGGATTTCTACACCACCACCGCCGCCCTCACCCTGCCCAGCCTTGTGATCGCCGGGGCCAATGATGGCACCACCCCGCCCGATCTGGTGCGCGAAACCGCCGAGCTGATCCGCGGCCATGACTGGGCGCTGATGCGCGGGGTGGGCCATTTGCCGATGGTGGAAAAGCCCGCCGAATTCACGGCCCTCTTGGACAGATTCCTGACCCGTATCGGCCATGGCTGAGTGTCGCAATCCCCACCCTCGACCAGATGGCGTTCCCTCCCCCTCGTGGGGAGGGCAAGGGTGGGGGGCCGCCAGAAAAGCGCGATGACCGAACTCCTGCTCATCCACGGCTCATGCTTTGGCGCCTGGGCGTGGGAGGCGCTCATCCCCGCGCTGGCGCGTCACGGCCACCACGCCCGCGCCCTCGACCTGCCCGGTCGCGGCGGCGGCGCGACAACCCTCGCCGCCCAAGCCTGCACGATTGAGGATGCGCTGACCGCCCCGACGATCCTTGTCGGCCATTCCGCCGGTGGCTTTCCCATCACCGCCGCCGCCTCAACGCAGATCGCGGGTCGCATCTACCTTGCCGCCTATATCCCGGCCCCCGGCCAATCCGTGGCCAGCTTGCGCCGCGCCGGGCCCTCGCAGCCGATGAAAGGTGCCTTCCAGATCACCCCTGACCGCAGCGCCTATCGCTTCGACCCCGACCGCTGCCATGATCTTTTCTTCCACGACTGCCCCGATCCGGGCCAAGCCACCGCACGCCTTTGTGCCGAACCCATCGCCCCGCAGGAAACCCCGCTCTCCCGCGGCCCCACCCGGCCCGCCGCCGCCATCATCTGCACCGAGGACCGCGCCATCCCCCCCGACTGGCAGCGCGCCATGGCCAAGGGGCTGCCGCAACGTGACCTTGCGTCAGGTCATTGCCCGTTCCTCTCCATGCCCGAAGCCTTGGCCGCGACCCTCAGCCTTCTGATCCACCAGATCGAAAATCCGACACAATCTGTCGCGCCCTGACTTGCCGGGCAGTTCCCAAAAGGCCAGCCTGTCCGTCAAATCGGAGGATGCCCCATGAAACTGCGTGATCTTGAGATTTTCGTCGTCGCCCCACCCGCGCCGGGCTGGGGCGGGCGCTATTGGATTTTTACCAAGGTCACCACCGACAACGGCATCGTCGGCTATGGCGAATGCTATGCCTCGACCGTCGGGCCAAAGGCCATGCGCGCGGTAATCGAAGATGTGTTCGAACGCCACATGATGGGTGAAAGCCCTGAAAACATTGAACTGATGTATCGCCGGGTGTATTCCTCGGGCTTCACCCAACGGCCTGATCCCACCGTCATGGGCGCCTTCGCGGGCCTTGAAATCGCCTGCTGGGACATCTTGGGCAAGGCGCGCAACCGTCCGGTCTGGGCGCTTCTGGGCGGCAAGATCAACCAGAAGATCCGCAGCTATACCTACCTTTACCCCCAGCCGGGCGAGGATGCCGCCGAATTCTGGGTCAATGCCGACATGACGGCGCAGGCCGCCGCGCGCTATGTGGACATGGGCTTTACCGCCGTCAAGTTTGACCCCGCCGGCCCCTATACCATTCGCGGCGGGCATGAGCCTGCGATGTCCGACATCACCCGCTCGGTCGAGTTCTGCCGCAAGATCCGCGAAGCGGTGGGCGACCGCGCCGACCTTCTTTTTGGCACCCACGGCCAGTTCACCACCCCCGGCGCGATCCGCATGGGCCGCGAGTTGGAGCCCTACAATCCACTATGGTATGAAGAGCCGATCCCGCCGGATAACCTTTTGGAATTCGCCGAGGTGGCGCGCCAAGTCCGCATCCCGCTTGCCACCGGCGAGCGTCTGACCACCAAGGCCGAGTTTGGCACACTGTTGCGCGCCGGTGGGGTGAAAATCCTGCAGCCCGCCTTGGGCCGTCTGGGCGGCATAATGGAGGCGAAAAAGGTCGCCGCCATTGCCGAGATCTTCAACGCCGAAATGGCCCCACATCTTTATGCAGGCCCCGTGGAATGGGCGGCCAACGTGCATTTCGCGGCCTCTATCCCGAACCTCTTGATCGCGGAAACCATTGAGACCGGGGGGGAATTCCACCTGAAGCTTATCAAGAACTCGATCAAATGGGAGGATGGCTACATCATTCCGCCAGAAGGCCCCGGTCTGGGCATCGACTTCGACGAAGACCTCGCCCGCGCCCATGCCTATACCGGATCGGGCCTGCATCTGCAGATGCAAGAAGCCCCTTGCGACTATCGCCACGGCAACCGCTTTGAAGGCGGCGCGCCGGCGGACAATCCGGGGAAATAGGGCCAGCCGCCCCCCACCCCCATCCCCTCCCCACAAGGGGGAGGGGGGCCGGCAGCACGGCCAATGATCCGATCTGGCAGGCCGAAGAACAGACGCTGTGACACCTCACGCCTCCCCTCCCCCTCGTGGGGAGGGGCTGGGGGTGGGGGGCCCTTAGATCAACCCCAAACCCCAATCAGCACATTCCGCGTCACCTGCTCCACAGGCCGCTCTTGCGCGATCAACCCGGCCACCCACTCACAGGACGCGGCGTTGAACACCACCCCGCGCCCCCGCTGATAGACCGCCATACAGCCGTTGCCCCGGCTCGCGATCCCCAGCGTTTCGGCATCAATTCGGCCATAGACCTTCTGCGCCACCTCTTCGGCGTCCAGCGTGCCGATGAAGGGATCTGCATCCTGCGGCCCGGTGGAATGGGCCAGCGTGGTCGCGGGCGACAGGCCCACAATCGTCAACTCCCCCTGCAGCCCCGTGCCCTCGGCGGCAAAGGGCAGCCCGTGGGTTATGGTGTAATCGATCCCGTCCACCTCATAGCCAAAGATCTTGGACGCAGCCCCCAAGACATCGCCATAGCCAAGGCCCGTGCCCGCCATCGCCCAATGATCGGGCCGATAAACCGCAAACCCGCCCGACCCATGGGCGGCACAGCGGCTCCACCCGGCATAAACGCCCATGCTGCCCGTCAAACCCATCGTCGCCACCGCCGGGCGGCCCACCTGCGGATGGTCCCAATAGCTCGTCAACCGGTTCGTTCCCGCCATCGGGTCGGCGACCTCGGCGATGGATTTGAAACAGCTCTGCGTCAACAGGTCCTCTGACAGCCGGGTTTGCCAAAAGAAATTCCCACCAAACCGCGCAAGCTCTCCGCCCGTGTCGAGCCAAGCGTCCAGCGTGTCGCGCATCTCCCACGACCAGTATTCGTCATGCCCCACGATCAGCGCACGGGCATAGCCGGCCAGCGCCTGCGGATCACGGTGCAGATCGTGTTGGGTCAGATACTCCAGCGCGATCCCCTGCCCCTCGCACCACAGGGCAAAGGGCCGCTCAAACGCTGCCCAGCCGGATGAGGCGTATTTCTTCGAAATCCCCTTGGCTCGGGCATAATCCATATGCGGATAGCGGGGCTTGGACAACAAGGGAGAGGCATGCGGGATGCGTGGCGCATCCGCAGGCCAGGCCACGAACCCGGTGGCCCAAGGCCGCAACAGGCTGACATGGGGGGCGAAATCGCCGCCCTCTGGTCCGGTCAGCCCCTGATAATGGTTCGACCCGCCCCAATCATTATAGGCGCACCACGTGCCCGTCGCCAAAACCATGGCGATCTTGGCCACAGGCTTCGCCGCCCGCAGCACGAACAGATGCTGCGATTGGTGGCCGGGAATGGTCAGGGTCACGGTGTAGACCCCGCTTTGCCAATCCTCCGGGATCACCATCTCAAAGGCCAAGGGCCAGTCGCAGCCCGTCACCGAGCTCGCGGCAGGCGTCTTGGCAAAGCTTGTGGCAATCACCGTCTCCAAGACCGTTTCTGCCACAACCCCATCGCGGGCAATCACCAGCCGCGCCTGCACCGCGCTGGACATGGCATGCAACGTCAGCCGCTCGCCGGGGGCATAGGACAGCCCACCGGTATAGCCCCAAACCTGCGCGCGGGTGGGATCATCTGAGGCCACCTCATAGTAATGCCCCGTGACCGGGTCGCCATCATCATAGGGGCCCGCGGTGAAAAACCCTTGCAGCGCCATCACCGCGCCCCCATGCGCAGGGCGACATCCAGCATGCGGTTGGAAAAGCCCCATTCATTGTCATACCAGCCAAAGACCCGCAGCAGGCCGCCCTTGGTCACCCGCGTTTCGGGCAGCGCCATGATGATGCTTTCCGGCCGCGCCCGCAGATCGGATGACACAAGCGCCTTGGTGGTGGCACCAATCACCCCACCCGCGCGGGCGAGAGCCGCATTCACCGCCTCGGCCGTGGCAGGCCGTTCAGTCATCACCGCCAGATCCACCGCCGAGACCGATGCCGTCGGCACCCGCACCGCCGACCCCTCAATCCGCCCGGCAATCTGCGGCAACACGGTGTCCAACAACCGCTGCGCGCTGGTCGTCGTCGGCACCATCGACAGGGCGGCAGCACGCGAGCGCGAGAAATCAGCCGCCGGGGCGTCTACCGTGGGCTGGCTGCCGGTGTAGCAGTGAATGGTGGTCATCGACCCGGTGACAATGCCCCAATGTTCATGGATCAGCCGCGCCAGTGGGGCCAGCGCGTTGGTGGTGCAGGACGCGTTCGACACGATGGGCTGATCGGTCAAGGCCGCCTCATTGGCCCCCAGAACCACCGTCAGATCAGCGGCGTTGGAGGGACCGGAGATCAGGATCCGCCGTGCGCCCGCCTGCAACCCGCGCGCAGCCACCGCACGGGCATCAGCGCGCCCTGTGCATTCCATCACCACATCCACACCCGATAAATCCAGCGTGGAAATATCCGGCGTGCGGTGCAGGGGAATGGCGCGGCCATTCACCACCAAGGCACCGTTTTCCAGCGCGACCGTGCCATGCCAAGGACCAAAGACGCTGTCGAATTCAAAGAGATAGGCGCACATCTCGGGCGCTGCGATGTCATTGATCCCGGCGATCTGCACACCCGGCGCCGCCCCCAGCGCCCATGCCCGCAGAACCGAGCGACCGATGCGCCCAAAGCCGTTGATAAAGACATTCATCGCCAATCTCCCACAGGTGCGCGCAGATCATCACGGGCTGGGCAGGCTTGCAACCATGGCCCAAGAATTTGGTCAAACTGGACGTATCCCGCCCGTCGCCTCGGTCACCTGATCGGCGGCGGCGCGCACCATCGTGCCGATGCACGGCGCATCCTCCAACCCCATGCGAAACGCAGGGCCTGAGACGGAAAGCCCCGCCACAGGCGCGCCATAGGCGTTGAAGATGGGTGCGGCGACACAGCGCATGCCGAGGGCGCGTTCCTGATCGTCAATCGCAAAGCCCCGCGCGCGGGTTTCGGCCAGATCGGCCTGCAACGCCCCTAAGGTCGTCAGCGAAAACTCCGTGAACCGCTCTAACCCCCGCCGGGTGACAAGGCCCGCCAGCTTGGCCGGATCATACCACGCCATCAGGGCCTTGCCGATGCCCGAGACATGCATCGGCCCCTTGGTGCCGGGCGGAAAAAAGGCGCGGATCGCCTGATGGGTTTCGACCTGCGCCAAGAACAGCACCTCATCGCCCACCTCGACCCCAAGGTTAGCCGTCTCGCCGGTGTCGCGCATCAGCCCCTCCATCGGCGCACGGGCACGCTCAACCACCTTGGTGCGGCGCAGAAAGGCCGAGCCTACCCGGAACGCCCCACCCCCGATGTGCCAAAGCTGGCCGGGGTCTTCCACCTCGACCATCCCGCGCCCCTGCAGCGTGACCAGCGCCCGGTACACTGTCGCCACCGCCTGATCGGATTTCGCCGCAAGATCCGACAGCGTCAGGCCGGAATGGGCGGCCAGAATCTCCAAAAGCCCCAGCGCGCGGTCCAGCGCCTGAATGGTGTTCTGATCGGTCTTGTCGTGAAACGATTTCGGGCGGCCCCGAGGTTTGGCCAGATCGGTCATGGCGGTGAAAAACCTTTGTGCACTGATTTCCCGACACTTTATCACATTTTCATCTAGTGAAAAATCATTTCGAAAAAATTGTGATCGCGCAGCGTGGCGGCTAATCTTGGCACAACCCACAGGGAGTCGCCCATGTCCGCCCAGAACCCGGTTTTCATTCCTGGCCCGACCAATATGCCCGAAGCGCTGCGCAAAGCCTGCGATATCGCCACGCTTGACCACCGCTCGCCCGCCTTTGGGCGGATGTTCCACCCGGCGGTCGCAGGGGTGAAGCGGGTCTTGAACATGGCAGCGGGTGAGGTGTTTTTGCTGCCCTCAACCGGAACGGGGGGCTGGGAGGCTGCGATCTCCAACACGCTGTCGCCCGCAGATACCGTGTTGGCGGCGCGCTTCGGCATGTTTTCGCACCGTTGGATCGACATGTGCCAACGCCACGGGCTGACGGTGGAGGTTTTGGAAACCCCATGGGGCGAAGGCGCGCCGCTGGCGCGGATCGAGGCCGCGCTGCGGGCCGACAAGGACCATGCGATCAAAGTGGTCTTGGCCACCCATAATGAAACCGCAACCGGGGTGCGGTCGGACATCGCGGGCATTCGCGCCGCGATGGATGGCGCACACCATCCGGCGCTGCTGTTTGTCGATGGGGTGTCCTCCATCGCGTCGATGCCCTTCGAGTTTGAGGCATGGGGCGTCGATATTGCCGTGGCGGGCAGCCAGAAGGGGTTCATGCTGCCCGCGGGCCTTGCCATCTTGGGCGTCAGCCCAAAGGCACTGGCGGCGATGGACAGCGCCCGCCTGCCACGCTGCTTTTTCGATCTGGCCGACCAGATCCGCTCCAATGCAACCGGCGGCTTTCCCTATACCCCGCCGGTCGGGCTGATCGCCGGTCTCGCGCGCAGCATCGAGATGCTGGAGGATGAGGGGCTCGAGGCGGTCTATGCCCGCCATCACCGTCTGGCCGAAGGCGTGCGCCGGGCCGTGGCGGGCTGGGACATGCGCCCCTGTGCCAAAAGCCCCGATCTTTACTCCGACACCATCACCGCCGTTGTGGTGCCCGAGGGCTGCAACGGCACCGATCTGGTGCAGCTGGCAGCGTCAAAATACGGCGTCGCCTTTGGCGTGGGTTTGGGCGAGGTGGCGGGCAAGGTGTTCCGCATCGGCCATCTGGGGATGCTGAGCGATGTGATGATGCTGGCGGGCCTTGCCACGGCGGAAATGTGCATGGCCGATCTGGGCTGGCCCGTGCGGTTGGGGTCCGGCGTGGCGGCGGCGCAGGAGTATTACCGCGCCACGGCCAAGCTGGCGTAGCGGTCAGGTCAGACGCGGGGGCCAGCCCCCTCTTTGCCAAGATGAAAGGATCGGTCGTGGATATTCCAACATTTGAGGATGCCGTGGCGGCGCGGGGGCGAATTGCGCCACATGTGCACGAAACACCTGTGATGACATCAAGGTTCTTGAACGATCTGATCGGGGCTGAGTTGTTTTTCAAATGTGAGAACTTTCAACGTGCCGGGGCCTTCAAGGCGCGCGGGGCGTCGAATGCGGTGTTTGGCTTGACCGAGCCGCAGGCCGCGCGCGGCGTGGCGACCCATTCCAGCGGCAATCATGGCACCTGTCTGAGCTATGCCGCCGGGCGGCGCGGGATTGCGTGTACCGTCGTCATGCCGCACAGCGCGCCACAGGCCAAGAAAGATGCCGTGCGCGGCTATGGCGGGCGCGTGGTGGAATGCGAACCGTCGACCAGCAGTCGCGAGGCGGTGTTTGCGCAAGTGCTGGCCGAGACGGGGGCGGAGTTCGTGCATCCCTACAATGACCCACGGGTGATTGCCGGGCAGGCCACATGTGCGATGGAGTTCATCGAACAGGTGCCGGGGCTGGAGGCGATCATGGCCCCGATTGGCGGCGGCGGGTTGATTTCGGGCACGTGTCTTGCGCTGTCACATCTGGCGCCGGACATCGCGATTTATGCCGCAGAACCGGCCCAGGCCGATGATGCCGCGCGGTCCTTGGCGGCGGGCCATATCATTGCCGATGACGCGCCCGTGACGGTGGCCGATGGGCTGAAGGTGCCGTTGAAAGAGCTGACATGGCATTTCGTGCGTGCCCATGTCCGCGACATTCTGACCGCCGAGGAGGATGAGATCATCGCCGCGATGAAGCTGACTTGGGCGCGGATGAAGCTGGTGATGGAGCCGTCTTGCGCCGTGCCCTTGGCGGCCATCGTGAAGAACCGCGCCCGGTTTCAGGGCAAGCGGGTGGGTGTGGTGTTGACCGGGGGCAATGTCGATCTGGATCGGTTGCCGTGGATGAAAGGGTAATGCGATGAACACAGTAACGTCTTTCGAGGGGCTTGAGGTTGGCTATGACATCCCTGCCCTGCCCGGCATGGCCGAGGCCGAGATCCAGACCCCGTGTCTGGTGCTCGATCTGGACGCGCTGGAACGCAACATCACCAAGATGGGCGCGATTGCCGCCCAGATGGGCGTGCGCCACCGGGTGCATGGCAAGATGCACAAATCGGTCGATGTGGCCTTGTTGCAAGAGCGGTTGGGCGGGGCCTGTGGGGTCTGCTGCCAGAAGGTCAGCGAGGCAGAGGTCTTTGCGCGCGGCGGTATCAAGGATGTGCTGGTCTCCAATCAGGTACGCGACCCGATGAAGATCGACCGTCTGGCGCGTATCCCAAAGCTCGGGGCGCGTGTGATTGTCTGTGTTGATGATCCCGCCAATGTCGCGGATCTTTCGGCAGCGGCGCTGCGCCATGGCACGACGATCGAGGTGCTGGTGGAAATCGACTGTGGCGCAGGGCGCTGTGGGGTGAAAACCACGCCCGAAGTGGTGGCGATTGCCCAAGGCGTGGCGGCGGCCGCGGGGCTGCGCTTTGCCGGGATCCAAGCCTATCAGGGCGCGATGCAGCACATGGAGCTTTACACCGACCGCAAGGCCAAGATCGAGATCGCGGTGGCGCAAGTGGCGGCTGCTGTCGCCGGGCTGAAGACGGTGGGGCTGGCCTGTGACATCGTCGGCGGCGGGGGCACCGGGTCTTACCATTTCGAAGGCACGTCAGGCGTTTACAATGAATTGCAGTGCGGGTCTTACGCCTTTATGGATGCCGATTATGGCCGGATCCTGGACAAGGACGGCCAGCGGATCGATCAGGGCGAATGGGAAAACGCGCTTTTTCTGCTGACCTCGGTGATGAGCCACGCCAAGCCCGACAAGGCGATTGTCGATGCCGGGCTGAAGGCACAATCGGTGGATTCTGGCCTGCCGGTGGTCTTTGGCCGCTTGGATGTGCGCTATGTCAAATGTTCCGATGAACATGGTGTGATTGATGACCCGATGGGTGTGTTGCAGGTGAATGACAAGTTACGGCTGGTGCCGGGCCATTGTGACCCCACCTGCAACATCCATGACTGGTATGTCGGCCTGCGCGGCGGGTTGGTCGAGGCGGTCTGGCCGGTGTCAGCCCGTGGCAAGGCCTATTAGAGCGGATCGCATTCAATCTAATTCAGATTGGATGCGATCCAAGACGGGCAAGCCGTTGGGACTGTTGCGTATCGCGTTTGATCGGCCGAACCCAATCAAACGCGATACGCTCTAAAGCCATGAACCGGCGGGGGTGCGGCCCTGTCGAAGCCTCCGGCGGGAGTATTTGGAAAGGCGCAAATCCATGTTGAGTGTTCCTGAGGCGTTGATTGCACAGTTGGTGACGGCACAGGACGCCTTTGGCGCGGTCACAGCCTGTCTGGTGGCGGCGGCCCGCGGTGAGGCTGAGAATTTCCCCGTGGTGCGCCAAGCTTTGGGCGAGGGGCGGCAGTATGGGTTCAAATCCGGGGTCGACCGGGCGGCGGGTCGGATGGGCGTCAAGGCGGGGGGGTATTTCCCTGGAAATGCTGCGCGGGGCCTGATCAACCATCAGTCCAGCGTATTTTTGTTTGACCCCGACAGCGGGCGACCTGTGGCCATGGTGGGGGGCAATCTTTTGACCGCGCTGCGGACGGCAGCGGCGGCGGCGATTTCCATTGACCGGTTGGCGCGGCCGGATGCGCGGGTTTTGGGGATTGTGGGGGCCGGGCATCAGGCCGGGTTTCAGCTGCGCGCAGCCGCCGGTGTTCGGCCTTGGGAGCGGGTGATCGGCTGGAACCTGCACCCCGAGAGGCTGCCGCGTCTGGGGGCCATTGCCGCCGAGTTGGGCCTGCCTTTTGAGGTTGTGGATCTGCCGCAGATGGTGGAGGCGGATGCGATTATCACCATCACCTCTTCGCCCCGTGCCAGCCTGATGGCCGCCCATGTGCGCCCCGGCACGCATCTGGCCTGCATGGGCACCGACACCAAAGGCAAGCAGGAGGTGGAGCCTGCCTTGGTGGCCCGCGCGCGGCTTTTCACCGATGAGGTGGCGCAAGCGGTCAGCATTGGTGAGGCCCAGCACGCGGTGGCAGCGGGGTTGGTTGACCCAGGCAACATCATGACCTTGGGTGCGGTTCTGGCCGGGCTGGCGCCGGGGCGGCAATCAGACGCGGAGATCACGCTTTATGACGGCACCGGGGTGGCCTTGCAGGATCTGGCAGTGGCGGCCCTGGCCGTGGCGCGGGCTGAAGAGCGTGGCCTTGGCGTGAGGGTCGAGGTCTAAGGCCAATCGGCCCATTCTGGGATGGACGTGCGCGGCCCTGCGCGGTAATTTCGGGGTCATGCCGCGCTATGCCCTGAAAATCGAATACCATGGTGCCCCTTTCGCGGGCTGGCAGCGCCAGTCCCAAGGGCTGGCCTCGGTGCAAGGCGCGGTGGAGGCGGCCTTGGCCAGGCTGGAGCCGCGCGCCCACACCATCGCCGCCGCAGGGCGCACCGATGCGGGCGTGCATGCCACGGGTCAGGTTGCCACGCTGGATATGGAGCGCGATTGGGATCCCTTTCGCCTGATGGAGGCATTGAACCACCATCTGCGCCCCGAGCCCGTGGCCATTCTGGCCGCCGCGCGGGTGGAAGATGACTTTCACGCCCGGTTTTCGGCCCTTGAACGGCGCTATCTGTTCCGGCTCATCCAGCGCCGCGCGCCCCTTACCCATGACGCGCAACTGGCGTGGCGGGTGCAAAACTCCCTTGATCTGGACGCCATGCGTGCAGGGGCTTCGCATCTGATCGGCCTGCAGGATTTCACCACCTTCCGATCCACGATGTGTCAGGCCAAAAGCCCGGTGAAATCACTCGATGAGATCACGATCACCGAAGCGCCCTATCCGGGGGGGCGCGAAATCCGCTTCACGCTGCGCGCCCGGAGTTTTCTGCACAATCAGGTGCGCTCCATCGTCGGCACGCTGGAACGCGTGGGTGCGGCAAGCTGGCAGCCCGAAGACGTCAAGACCGCGCTTGATGCAAAAGACCGGGCCGCCTGCGGCCCGGTCTGTCCGCCCGACGGGCTGTATCTGACAGGGGTTGGCTACCGGGCCGATCCGTTTGGTTGAGCGGGGATTTCCCCCACCAAACCACATCCCCCCGCCCCCAGCCCCTCCCCACGGGGGGGAGGGGAGGCGACGGGGCGACACGCGGCGACACCGGGCGCGCGGGTGCAGGACTTGCGGCCCCCTCCCCCTCATCGGGAGGGAGGGGGGCCTTGATCAATCCTCGCGGCGTTCAACCTTCAACAGCCGTCCCATCACGATGGCGATCGCCGCCGCCCCGAACGAGAACACCGCCCCCATCTTGGCCGCCTCTTGGGCCGCCCCCGCCGGGAAGGCGACGGTGGTGACAAACAAGGCCACGGTAAAGCCGATGGCCGCGACACAGCCCAAGACCCACAGATCGCGCATCTTCATCCCCGAAGGCAGGTCAAAGCCCATCTTCACTGCAAGCATCCCCATCAGGAAAATGCCCACCGGCTTGCCAATGATCAGCCCGCCCAGAACCATCCACGTCGGCTCGCCAAAGGCGGAAAACACCACACCCGCGTTCAGAAGGCCAAAGAAGAACAGCATCACCTCGACAAAGTATTTCAGGCGATGCTCGATCCAGTTCAGAAGGTCGGTCAGATGCGCCTCGGCCTCGGCAAAGATGCCATAGGGACGGTCGGCATGCGGGATGGTCGGCACGATGGGCAGAAGGCCCAAGGCCGGGTGAATCCCCGCATTGTGGAACCCATACCACGAGATCGCGCCTGCAATCGCATAGGGCCAGAAGCTGGCCTTTTGCCGCATCCAGGTCGAGTTCGGACGATCCTGCTTGCCGCGATCAAGATAGCGCGGCAGCCAGTTGGCCAGCCCATAGACCGCAACCGCCGCCGCCAGCGACATCAAAAGCCAAGCGGGTTGCAGATCCCCCGTAGGATAAAAGATCGCCAGAATGATCATGCCACCCGCGTCATCGGCAATGGCCAACAACAGCAAGAATGGAATGGCCGGATGGCCCGCACCAAAGATGATGCGGCCAACCAGATACGAAAACGCAATATCGGTGGCGGTCGGGATGGCCCAGCCTTGCGCATACTGGTCAAAAACCCCCAGCATGGCACCGATCAAGAGATAGACCGCCGCCGGGCCAATCATCCCGCCCGCGGTGGCGATCAGCGGCGTAACCGCCTTTTTCCCCCGCAATTCCCCGTCTTTCAGGATGATGCCTTCCCAAACCTCTTTGGCGGCAATGGCAAAGAAGAACGCCATGCAGACATCGTTGATCAGGAAATGCAGCGTCAGCGTGCGATGCACCTCGCCGCCCACCTCATGCGCATGCCCTATGGGCGCATGATCCCAAAGCACGAAATGCACCAGATGCTGGTAGCTTTCGTTATGGGTATTTGCCCAGATCAGCGCCAAAACCGCGCCCGTCAACAACAACAACGAATATGTCGATATGACACTCCAGACTTTATACATTCCCAGTCCCATCGTTTGTTTTGGTAATTTTTCAAATTGAAAACACTGGTTTTTCACAAGTGTCAAGCCAACGAAGAAAGACCCCGCATCATCCGTCAGTTCAGGTCCTTCAACAGCCGCCCATGTTTGCGCACCTCGGCCAGAACATCGCCAAAAAGGGCAAGGCCCCTGCCTTGGAGCATCGGCATCAGCTTCAGGAAGGCATCCGCTGTGGCCACAGTGTCGCCAATGGCGGTGTGGCGGTCGGCCTCGGGAATGGTGATGCCCAAACGATGCGTCAGCGCATCAAGGCTGTGGGTTTCGTGCTGGCCATAGATCACCGCCGACAAAAGCACCGTGTCCAACACCGGATGGTCAAAGGCCAGCCCCAAAGCGGCCTCACGCCGACGCAGGAACTGCATGTCAAACGGCGCGTTATGGGCGATCAGTACCGCGCCTTCGGCAAATTTGTGGAACCGGCGCAAGGCATCGTCCACTTCGGGGGCATCAGCCACCATCGCTTCGGTGATGCCATGCACTTCGGTCGACGACAGCGGGATCGACCGGCGTGGATTGACCAGCGTGTCAAACACCTCGCCCTCCACGCGGCGGCCATTGATGATGCGCACGGCGGCGATCTGCACGATCTCATCGCCCTGCTGCGGCAATAGCCCGGTGGTTTCGGTGTCAAAGGCCACATAGGTCAGGTTTTGCAGGGCCGTCTCGGCCACCTTGTCGGTGCGGGCACGCGACAAAAGGTCAAAGTCATAAACCACGGTGCGGATGACCGGCTTGGGCCGCGCCGTCGCGCGGCGCGCCTGCCGGATGGGCAGGCACAAAGACTGCCGCCCGCCCGCCACAGGCTCGGGCCAAAGCTCGGTCGCATGGCTCGCCAGCACAGACCGGCAGGCAATCTCGGACACCATCGGGTCCAGCGGTTCGTCCAGCCAAACGTCCAGCGCGCCGATGCTGACCGGACCCCCGGTCCAACTCAGGCGGATCATCGCGCCGCTGTCCTCTTCGTCGATGCTCAGCGCCAAGGCATTGGCCTGAAGGTCATCTCGCAGATGCAGCGCGAGACCATCCAACAGCGAGATGATCTCGAACCCATTAGCGCGCAGCAGAATGTCGGCGGCCTTGGACGTCAGGGCCACGCCCTCGGCCTCCAGCCGCGCCTTCAGCCCATCAGCCAAATCCGAGGCGCGGGCCTGCGTCAGCCCGCCGCCCTCTATCCGGCCCTCGTCATGCCGCCGGGCAAGCTCGGTGACCGCCCGCGACAGCGCCGCCACCTCTTGGCGCAGCGCGCTGTCCATCGCGGCGGGCAGCGCCTCGCCGGCTGGGACAACTTCCATCAAGGTGGACAGGTTCGCCGCCGGACGGCGCAGACGGTCAAACACCTCGGCCAACAAAGCCTCGCGCCGGGCATGGGCGGTCAGATCGGCCGTCACATCGCGCAGTGTCAGCACATAGCCGGGGGCCGAGCCCTGCCCGCCCGGCGTCAGACGCATCCGCGCCGCCAAAACCCGCGCGCCGGTGGCGGTGGTACACAAAAGATCCGTCGCCGCATCCGCATCGCCCGTGGCAATCAACCGGTCATGGGCATGGCGAATGGGGCCTTCGCGCAGATAATCAAACAACCGTCGGTCCAGACCGGGGGATACCCCCGCCGCCATCAGATCAACGGCCGGTGTGTTGTAAAACGCCAGCGTATGATCGCCAGACACCAGCAAGACCCCGACCGGCACATCCGAAAGCAGCGTCTCCAGCCGGGATTTCTCTTGCGACAACCGCTGCGTCTCGCGCATCACCGATTCCGCCAGCGCCGAACGGGTTTCGGTCAACCGCCGCGCAGCGGCTGTCGCGGCCGGGGCCAGATCGCCCAGATGGCGCGCAATCGCCACATCCATCTCGGATGTCACATCCGAATGCGCCCGCGCGCGCAACGCGCCGGACAAGATATCAATCGGCTTGGCGACATGGGTGTCGAACAAGAACCAGACCCACGCCACCAACAGCAGCGCGACAAACCCCGCCACCACCCCAGCCTGCACAAAGCCGGGCAGCACCTCGGGCGTGCCAAGACGTTGGTAGCCCAGCGCCAGTCCCATGCCCATGGCCACCACCACGCCCAGCCCAAGGGCGGCAAAGAACAGAAAAACCCTGACGCGCAGCGAAAGGCGGACGAGCATCTTAAGCCCCCGCGTCCAGAAGCCTGCGCACTTCCTCCCGCAACTCTTTCAACTCGAACGGCTTGGTGATGAACCCATCGGCGCCAAGCGCCAGACCTTTGCGCCGCTCAATCGCCGACCCGCGCGCGGTCATCATCAGGATCTTCACATCGGCAAGATTGGGATCCAGCCGCACACCTTGACAGATCTCATAACCCGAAGCGCCGGGCAGCATCACATCCAAAAGCACCAGATCAGGATGCGTGGCGCGAATACGCGGCAGCGCCTCGGCCCCATCGGCGACGCGCGAATGGTCATAGCCTTCGCGGGTCATCAGAAAGTCCAACGCCAAGGCGATGTTGTCCTCGTCTTCCACAACAAGGACACTGTGTCTGCGTTTGGTATCGGCCATCTCAGCCCTCCCGGTCTAGCCCCTGAGGCAAGCCGCCTCGTGCAATTCATCCCCAGCCACTGCGGTGACCCAAGCCCCCCCGGTCACAACACCCGCCTCATCAATCTTCATCCCGTCGACAATTGGTGTCTGGCGGTTCTCGGCACAGTCAAACACGATCAACGCGCTTTGCGGGTTCTTCCAGCGCGCAAAGCCAAAAACGGGCGCGGTCACCAATGTGTCCACCTGCGGATGGCGGGCCAGCTTGTTGGTATCCAGCGCCGAAAAGCTGGTTGTGATTGGCACCAGATAGGTCCAGGGCCGCAAAGGGGTGCTGGCAGCCTCGGCATTGGCCACCACAAAACCGGGCGGCAAAGCGGCGCTGACGCGGTTGAACCAGTCATATTCCAGCCAGACCGTTGCGCCAATCAGGCCCACCCCGGCGCTGACCGAGATCAGCCATTTTGGCGCAGACGGCACCCAACGCCGAAACGCCCAAGCCATCAGGCCAAAGACCGCAGCGACAAGCAAGGATCCGATCAGTTCAAGTGCCATGGTTTTCGTCAGTCCTTAACATCTTGCGCCACGGGTGGACCCGATGGCGGATTGCATGGTGCGCACGACGACAAAGGCGTCGCGCAGGTGGCTGCGTTCGAAATCCGACAGATCCGAAGGCGCAATGAAATTGTCCGGCTTGTGCCCCGCCTTGACCCGGCGCAACTGATGCTGCAGCCGGGTTTCGGCGATCAGATCATAAGCCTCCAGCAAGTCGCGCGCGCCCGAGGCTGAAATCACCCCCGCCTCGGCCGCCGCCTCCAGCCGCGCGCGGGTGTTCACCGCCGGCAACTGGCCGATCAGCGCATACACCCGCCCCAGATCGGTCACCGGCACCACGCCATTGTGCTTGAGATCAATGGTGTTCTTGTGCTCACCCGACCGGATGGTGGCAAAGCTGCGCAACAGCCCCAAAGGCGGGGTGTGTTTCAGACTGTTGCCAATCATATGCGCCACGAAGATCGAGTTTTTCGCCGCCATCTCCAGCGTGTCAGCCTGCAGATCGGTGAAGAGGCTGGCCTTGCCGCCGATCGGGCGCAGGTCGAACATCACGCTCGCCAACATCTGCGCCATCGGATCGGGCGTGGTGATCCATTTGCCAAAATACCCCCGCCAGACCGACTGGCGTTGGCACCAGTGCGGATTGGTCGCCATCATGTCGCCGGGGCAATAGAAATAGCCACACGCGTCCAGCCCATCGGAAACCCGCCGCGCGAGTTCGGCGAAATAGGCCATATCGGCATCCTTGGCGGCATCGTCGATGATCAGGCAATTGTCCTGATCCGACACGCCCGTCTGTTCCTGCCGCCCTTGGCTGCCACAGGCGGCCCAAAGATAGGGCACCGGTGCCGGGCCAAGCTCTGCTTCGGCAAAGGCCAACAGCCGCCGGGTGACGGTGTCGGCCACATCGGTGATCAGCCGCGTCACCACCTCATGCGCATGATTGCCCCCGACCAGTTGCACCAAAAGGCGCGGGATGCGGGCGGTGGCCGCCACCAACTCTTCAACCGTCTGGGCCGTGGCCGCATCGCGCACCAACAGCGCCGAGGACACCGCCTGAAACCGGGTCAGGTCGGTCTGGGTGATCATCCCCACCAACTTGCCCGCTTCCACCACCGGCAAATGGCCGATGCGGTGCTCGATCATGATGTGCAAAATGTCCGACCCCAGACTGTCGGGCGTCAGCACCAAAGGATCATGCGCCATGACGGCGCTGACCGGGCTTGCCGGATCAATCCCTTCGGCCAACACCTTGTTGGTGAAATCACGGGCCGTGACAATGCCCTGCAACTGCCCATCGGTGGCAACGGCTAGGCAAGAGATATGGGCGTCACGCATGATCTGGGCAGCGGCGCGAATGGTGGTCTGCGGCGTCACCGCCACGGGCGGGCGCGAAATCAGATCACCCACCTTGCGGGTTGAAATATCGGCTTCGCGGGATTCTTGGCTGCGGCCACGGTGAAAGAACCGCTCAAAGGCCGGGTAGCTGGCGATCAGGCGGCGGAACTCCACCCCCGGCAGCATCAAGACGGTGCTGGCATCGGTGGTGCGCGCGGTGGTCACCGCGACCCCGTCCCGCATCAACCCGCGTTCGCCCAAGGAATTGCGCGGCCCAAGGATCGAGACGAGAACCCCCGAAGGGTCCATCACCTCGACCGCGCCTCGCATCACAAGGAACAAACCTTCCATCGGATCGCCTGCGGTGTAGATCACCTGATCGGCGGCCAAATTTCTGCGGCGGAAGGAAGTGGCGACTCGCGCCAACTCGTCCTGCGGCAGACTGTCGTAGGGGTGGACCGTTTCCAGAAATCCGATGATGGAGGAGACGTCGTCGCTCATCGTTGGGGTCCTTGCGGGGGTGCGCCCCCGGGGAGAAGTCCCCGGAGGCGCGAGAGGCTTAGTGCGACTGAGCCTTGCCAGCGCCCGCAGGCACACGGATCGACTGGATCAGATCCTGCACGTCCTTCGGCGGAGCTTTGGTCATCATCGACACGATATAGGCCGTGGCGACGTTCAAAAGCGCACCGATCGGACCGAATGCCGCCGGAGAGATGCCGAACCAGTGGGCATCAGGCGTGTTCGGAAGCCAGTTGGTGCCTGGTACGAAGAACCAGCCCAGGTACATGAAGATGTAGACCGAGGTCGCAACCAGACCGACGATCATCCCTGCAATCGCCCCTTCTTTGGTGACGAAGGTCGAGAAGATCCCCATCATCAGAACCGGGAAGATCGTCGCAGCAGCCAGACCAAAGGCCAAGGCCACCACCTGCGCGGCAAAGCCGGGCGGGTTCAGACCAAGCCAGGTCGCGAGCACAATGGCGAAAGCCATCGAGATACGCGCGGCCAGAAGTTCGCCCTTTTCGCTGATGTTCGGGTTTAAGGCACCCTTGATCAGGTCATGGCTGATGGCGGAAGAGATCGCCAACAGAAGGCCCGCAGCGGTCGACAGCGCGGCGGCAAGACCACCGGCGGCGACAAGTGCGATAACCCAGCCGGGCAGAGCAGCGATTTCAGGGTTCGCAAGAACCATGATGTCGTTGTTCACGGTGGTCAGTTCGTTGCCGACAATGCCCTGTTCAGCCAGGGTTTTGCCGCCAATGCCGTTGGCCGGATCGGCCAAAGCGGCGTCAACTGCAGCCTGAGCCTCGACAATCGCGGCTTCCAGCGGTGCCTTGTCGGCATCGGCGGCAGCATCGGCCAAGGCCTTGTTCGCAGCACCCAGCGCCTTGTTGGCGTCAGCCACCGGCTTCTTCTCGTTGAAGTACTGGATCATGCCGTCGCCGTTCTTGTCGGCGAATGACAGAAGACCCGTCTTTTCCCAGTTCCGGATCCAAGCGAGATCCGGGTTGCTGTCGATCTCGGCGATCGAAAGCGCGGGCTTCGAGAAGGTTTCGCCATCAATGGCGCCCGGCCAGAAGGTGGTGGTGATGTTCAGACGCGCCATCGAACCCACAGCCGGAGCCACGGTGTACAGCAGTGCGATGAACACCAGTGCCCAGCCAGCCGACGAACGCGCGTCAGCCACTTTCGGCACGGTGAAGAAGCGGATGATGACGTGCGGCAGACCTGCCGTACCAATCATCAGCGACATGGTGATGAGGAACATGTTGAGCATGTTCGTCGTGTCAGCGGTGTAGGCGGCAAAGCCCAGATCCGTCACCACTTGGTCAAGCTTGTCCAAGAAGTAAACGTCGCCACCGGTCGGCGCATATGACCCGATGAAGCCCAACTGTGGCAGGAAATGCCCCGTCAGGTTCAGCGAGATAAAGATCGCCGGGATGGTGTAGGCGATGATCAGCACGATGTACTGCGCCACCTGGGTATAGGTGATGCCCTTCATGCCGCCGAACACGGCATAAGCGAACACGACGGCCGAACCGATCAACAGACCGGTCGTGGTCGACACTTCCAAGAAGCGTGCAAAGGTCACGCCCACGCCCACCATCTGCCCGATCACATAGGTGATCGAGATGACAAGAAGGCAAACCACAGCCACCATACGGGCCGAGGTCGAGTAGAAGCGGTCGCCCACGAATTCCGGCACGGTGAACTTGCCGAATTTGCGCAGATAGGGGGCAAGCAGCAGTGCAAGCAGCACATAGCCGCCGGTCCAGCCCATCAGGAAGACCGAGTTGTTATAGCCCCCGAAGGCGATCAGACCTGCCATCGAGATAAAGGACGCTGCCGACATCCAGTCAGCCGCAGTCGCCATGCCGTTGACCACCGGGCCAACGCCCTGGCCTGCAGCATAGAATTCAGCCGTCGAACTGGCGCGAGCCCAGAACGCGATACCGAAGTAAAGCGCGAAGGACGCACCGATGACGAGAAGGTTGAGTGTAAACTGATCCATCAGTCCCGGTTCCCTTTATTCTTCCACGCCATGGGCGCGGTCGATCCCGTTCATCACCTTCGCGTAGACGAAGATGAGGATCAGGAACACATAGATCGATCCGTTCTGAGCGAACCAGAACCCGATATCGGCGCCGCCGACGTGGATTCCGGACAGCGCAGGACGAAGCAGGATGCCCAGCCCGAACGAGCAAGCGAACCAGATCACCATCGAAATAGCGATGACCCGAATATTCGCTGCCCAGTAAGCGCCGGCAGATGACTTGTCCGCCATGAGTGTCTCTCCCTGGTTGGTTTCTAAGCTGCACTGCAGCCCCGGGGGATCCGGGGCAACAGGCCTTTTCTCAAGCCGCCACTTGCCCGACGACGGACCCAAGCGCCGTGCGGATTTCTGCGATGGGACCCATCGCGTCAATCTTGTGCAAAACACCTTTGCCCGCGTAATAGGCAATCAGCGGCGCCGTCTGGGCGTGATAGGCTTTCAGCCGCTCGCGCACAGTTTCGGCATTGTCGTCGGCCCGACGCTTCATGTCGGTGCCGCCGCATTTGTCACAAACCCCCGCTTTCGCGGGCAGTTTGAATTGGTCATGATAGCCTTCACCGCATGTGGCGCAGGTGTAGCGGCCCGAGATGCGGCCCACCATGGCCTCGTCATCGACCTCAAGGCTGATCACGGCAGTGACGCGCTGGCCATTGTCGGCCAACAGCCCGTCAAGCGACGCGGCCTGCCCATCGGTGCGCGGAAAGCCATCCAGGATGATGCCTTTGGCCACATCGGGCTGGGCCATACGGTCTTTCAGAATGGCCAGCACGATGTCATCGCTGACAAGCTGACCCGCCTCCATCACCGCCTTCGCCCGCTTGCCCGCGTCCGAGCCCGCGGCCACAGCGGCGCGCAGCATGTCGCCGGTCGACAACTGCACCAGACCGAAATCCTCTTCCAGCATGCGCGCTTGCGTGCCTTTGCCGGCCCCCGGGGGGCCAAGCAAGATCAGAACCGTGGAATTGCTCGCCATGGGCCCTTAACCCTTGTTCATGCGGTTGGCGATCAGATCTTCCACCACCGAAGGATCGGCCAGTGTCGAGGTGTCGCCCAAGCTGCCAAAGTCATTCTCGGCAATCTTGCGCAGGATACGGCGCATGATCTTGCCCGAACGGGTCTTCGGCAGGCCGGGGGCCCACTGGATCAGGTCAGGCTTGGCAATCGGGCCGATTTCGGTGCGCACCCACGCCTCCAGCTCTTTGCGCAGGGCGTCCGTCGGCTCGACCCCGTTCATCAAGGTGACATAGGCATAGATGCCTTGACCCTTGATGTCGTGGGGGTAACCCACAACCGCGCTTTCGGCGACCTGCGGATGCGCAACCAGCGCGGATTCTACTTCGGCGGTGCCCATGCGATGACCAGACACGTTGATCACGTCATCGACGCGCCCGGTGATCCAGTAATAGCCATCTGCATCGCGGCGGCAGCCGTCCCCGGTGAAATAATAGCCCGGATACTGGCTGAAATAAGCCTCTTCAAACCGCGCATGATCGCCCCACAGGGTGCGCATCTGGCCCGGCCAGCTGTCCGCAATGCACAAGACGCCATCGGTTTCGATTTTGTCCTGCACCTTGGCGGTGGCCGGATCCAGCACGACGGGGGTGACACCAAAGAACGGCTTGGTGGCAGACCCCGGCTTTTGCGGAATGGCACCCGGCAAGGGGGTGATCAGGTGGCCGCCGGTTTCGGTTTGCCAGAAGGTGTCAACGATCGGGCATTTCCCTTTGCCGACATGGGTGTTGTACCAGTTCCATGCCTCGGGGTTGATCGGCTCGCCCACCGAACCCAGAAGCTTCAGGCTCGACAGGTCGTGCTTGTTCACCCAGTCCGCACCCATGCCCATCAGGCTGCGGATCGCGGTCGGCGCGGTGTAGAACTGGTTGACCTTGTGCTTGGCGCAAACTTCCCAGAAGCGGCCCGCATCCGGATAGGTCGGCACGCCTTCGAACATGATCGTGGTCGCACCATTGGCCAAGGGGCCATAGACGATATAGCTGTGCCCGGTGACCCAACCCACATCGGCGGTGCACCAAAACACATCGCCCTCTTGGTAATCAAAGGTCATCTGATGCGTCATCGACGCATAGACCAGATAGCCGCCGCTCGTGTGAACCACACCCTTCGGCTTGCCGGTGGAACCCGAGGTGTAAAGGATGAACAGCGGATCTTCCGCGCCCATTTCGACATAAGGGCAATAGGGCTTGGCCGCCGCCATCTCGGCCTTGACGTCCACGTCGCGGCCTTCGGTCCAGCTGGTCTGATCGCCGGTGTGCTTGACCACAAGGCATTTCACCCGGTCGTTGCAATGCATCAAGGCCTGATCGGCGTTGGCCTTCAGAGCCGTTTTCTTGCCACCGCGCGGCGCGAAATCGGCGGTGATCACCAGCTTGGCTTCCGAGTCATTGATGCGGTTGGCCAAAGCGTCAGGCGAAAAGCCTGCGAAGACGATCGAATGAATGGCCCCAATCCGGGCGCAGGCCAGCATGGCATAGGCGGCCTCGGGGATCATCGGCAAATAGATCACCACCCGGTCGCCGCGCTGCACGCCCTGCGCCTTCAGCACATTGGCCATGCGGCAGGTCTGCTCCAACAACTGGGCATAGGTGATGTGCTGGGCGGGCGTTGCGGGGCTGTCCGGCTCCCAGATGATCGCGGTCTGGTTGGCGCGCGCGACCATATGGCGGTCAATGCAATTGGCCGACACGTTCAGCGTGCCATCCTCATACCACTTGATCGACACCTTCCCAAGGTCGAAATTGGCATCCTTGATCTTGGTGTAATCCTTGATCCAATCGATGCGCTTGCCCTGCTCGGCCCAAAAGGCTTCGGGATCCGCGACGGACGCCGCATACATCGTGGCATAGCTTTCGGCGGTCACATGCGCCTTCGCGATGAACTCTTTCGACGCCGAATACACACCCGTTGTCTGACCGGTTTCTGCCATTGGATCCTCCTCCAGTTTGAACAGCATGATCTCGCCATCCGCACGGTCCGCGCCAAGAACGCGGATCCCCCCGTAAATGCGATCATAACGGAAGTGTAAAAGAAGTGCTAACTCTAATTGCAATATGGATTTTCCTGTAAATTCGTTGACAGATAATGCAGTCAACTATGTAAATTTTCCGAAAAGTGATTGAGAAATGACGCAGTTGACCGCGCCATGATCGGCGGAAACCGGCGCAAGGTCAGTTTGTCGCAGGGGGTCATCTTGAAAACCGGCCTTGCAATGATAGCGCAAGCATCCTTGGGCCTGCGCCAAAGCCATGCCGCAGTGCAACATCTATGTATGCAAACGATTCGACTCAGACCTTGGGGGCCACGCCCAGCGCGGCCGGAACGGCGGCAAGATCGGCCACGAACAAAACCTGATCGCCCCGCACCCCCGCCTGATGCAACACCCGCCGCACCTCGGCACTGGCGCCCGAAATCACCAGCCGCCCCTCTTTGCGCGCCATCTTGCGCGCCAAAAGCGCAAAGGAATAGGCCCCCGAACTGTCGATCAACGGCACGGCGGCAAAATCCACCACCAGCGCGCGCGGCCGCTCAGACACCTGATCCAAGACCGACCCCAGCCGCGCCGCCGCGCCAAAGAACCATGGGCCGTTCAGGTGATACACCACCACATCGGTGTCACCATCCCGGTCCAGATCCATCTCGGGCAGGGGCAGGCGGCTTTCGGCAATCGTCGTGCCCGCCGACATGCGGTTGATAAACACCAACCCCGCCAGCGCGAACCCCACCACAATGCCCTCGGTCAGGTCCCGAAACACCACCAGCCCAAAGGTCGCCAAAAGCACCACCGCATCCGCCCGCGAATGGCGCGCCAGATGCCACAGCTCTTCCTTCTCGGCCATGTTCCACGCCACCACGGCCAAAACCCCGGCCAAGGCGGCCAAGGGGATGAACCCGGCCAAAGGTGCGGCCACCAGCATGAAGGCCAGCACAAACACCGCATGCAGCATCCCCGACACCGGCCCGCGTGACCCGGCGCGCACATTGGTGGCCGTGCGCGCGATGGTGCCGGTCACGCAGAACCCACCGAACAAGGGCGTCACCACATTGGCCACCCCTTGCGCCATCAATTCCGCATTGGGGCGGTGACGGCGGCCCGACATCCCATCGGCCACCACCGCCGACAACAGGCTTTCAATCGCACCAAGCAGCGTGAACGACAGCGCCCAAGGCAGCGCCGCCTGCACAGCCGCCAGCCCGAAATCAGGCAAAGCAGGCGCAGGCGGGCTGCGCGGCAACTCGCCAAAGCGGCTGTAAATCGTCTCCACCGGCAGGCCCAGCACCGCCACCACCACCGAGGCCAAAGCCACTGCAATCAACAGGTTCGGCGCCCGTGGTGCCCAGCGCTTGACCCCGACAATCAGCGCCACCGTGCCCGCCGCGACCATCAGCGCCGCCGGGTTCAGACTGCCCCGCGCCGCCCACAACGCCTCAACCTTGTGCAAAATCTCGGCAGGCTCTGCGCCGGGCAGGGTCAGACCCAGAAGGTCCTTGATCTGGCTGGCAAAGATGATGACCGCGATGCCTGCCGTGAACCCCACCGTCACCGGATAGGGAATGAACCGCACATAAGACCCCGCGCGCAACGCCGCCAACACCGCCAGAAACACCCCCGACATCAGCGTGGCCAGCAAAAGCCCCTCAACCCCAATCTGCGCCACGCAGGCCGAGACCAGCACAATGAACGCCCCCGCAGGCCCCCCGACCTGATACCGCGACCCGCCAAGGGCCGATACGATGAACCCGCCGATGATCGTGGTGAACAGCCCCCGTTCCGGGCTGACGCCGCTCGCAATCGCAATCGCCATCGACAAGGGCAGCGCCACAATCGCCACCGTCAACCCCGCCAGCGCATCGGCGCGCAGATCAGCGGGCCGATAGCCCTCGCGCAGCGTGGTCACAAGCTTGGGCAGAAACTCCGAAGGGCTGTGGGCAGGCGTTGGATTAAGGGCCATGCGGTCGGCAATCTGATATAAAGGGCGGAATGCCGGAAATCATGGCAGGCGGGATCAAATACGATTAACAAACGCCCCTGATCCGCGCCTGTCAATACATTCGCCTCTCATTATATACGCCCATCAATAGATACGCCCATCAATCACCCGCTCAGGTTCTCGCATGTCCAACCCCCGCCGCCCCGATCCGGTTCAGCCCGCCGATGACGCCGCCCGCCAATTGGCGCGCGCGCTGATGGCGGCCAACCATGCCGCGCTGGCCACGCTTGACCCCACTGGTGCCCCCGCGATCAGCCGCGTCGCCTTTGGCCTGTGCCCCAACGGCCTCCCCCTCACGCTGATCTCGTCCCTCGCGGCGCATTTCGCCCAGCTTCAGGACGATCCGCGCTGTTCGCTGATGGTCGGAGAGGTGGGAGCCAGGGGCGACCCGCTCACCCATCCCCGCCTGATGATCCGCGCCCATGCCGCCTTTGTCGCCGCTGACGCGCCCGACCGCCCCGCCTTGCGCGCCCATTGGTTAAAGGGCCACCCGAAGGCAGCCCTCTACATCGACTTTGCCGATTTCGCCTTTGTGCGGCTCACCCCCGAAAGTGCGCTTCTGAACGGCGGCTTTGGCCGTGCCTTCCGCCTCTCGCCTGAGGATCTGCGCGCTTAAAGCGGCCCGCTAAAGCGGATTATCACCGCGCACCTTGACCATCGCCTTGCCACGCACCGCCGAGGGCCAGCGCAGATGCACCAGCCGGTCGCCCGCGCCTTGCTCGACCTCGACATAGGGCTGCACCCATTGCACCGTGCCCCCGGCATTGCGCGCCGGGCCTTCCAGAACATGGCTTTCCACATTGCGCGCCCGCGCCCCAAAGGGCAGATAATCGCCCCCATCCACCACCCAGGTCTCGGCGGCGGTGTTTTGCGTGTGCTCCACCAAAATCGGGCTGACCGTGGCCTGCGTGATGCCGTTGAAGGTGTTGTTGGCAAAGATCAGATTGCGATAGTTGCCGGTGTTCAGCGTGGCATGCGTGGTGTCGACCATCTCTACCCGGTCAATCGCGCCGGTGCTGTTGCGAAACACATTGCCCGTCACCGACAGACCCGCAATCGAATGGCCGCTGCCCTTGGGGGCCAGCACCAAGAACCGAAACGCAGAGCTGGTGTTGGAACACAAAAACAAATTGCCGGTGATCGTCAGCCCGCCAAAAGTATATCCCGATGAGAAACTGGGCACCTGATCGCGCTCATTCGACACTTCGATAAAGCAGTTGTCGATGTAATTGCCCACCACAAAGCCCCGCACATTGCGCGTACAAAACACCAACCCCGCCCGACGCAGACCCAAAGGCTCTTCATCCTCGGAAAACAGGTGATTACCCAGAATGATATGGCTACCCCCGGCCAAGACGCCAAAATGCGCAAAATAGGTCCCGCGGTTGTTGCGGATCTTGGCGTCATTGGCATTCACGTTAAACCCCACCGTGGTGCGGTTCTGCACGGTCAGCGAAAACTCCCAGCCATTGAACAGGCAGCTTTCAATCACAATGCCCTGACACCCCTCTTTGATCGAGGTCACACCGCGATCCTTGGGGAAGGAGAACACGCAATCGGTGATGCGAAACAGCTTGCCCGTCAACGGCAACATCACGCCGCTCGCAGTCTGACCGCAGCTGAATTCAATGTCCGAAATCTCAAACCGGCTCAGCTCGGCAAAGCCGCTGAAATCCAGCATGTAGCGATAGCGCTGAAAGGTGAAGGTCCGCGTCGCCGCCCCGCCCCACATCGGATCGGTCAATTCGATGGTCGCGGCCGCCACGTTCTTTGACGCGACATAAATCTCGCGCCCCACCCCGGTGCCCGAAATCCGCGCCCCCACCGGAATGGCGGCGATATTGGCCACCCCGGTCAGCGTTTTGGGATTGGCCGGGTTATAGGTGGCCACCGCCGTGATCGTCTGGGTGTTCCACGCACTGCCGGGGCTTGCCTGCAACAGCCCATGGGTCAAAACCCGGCGCTGGCCGAAACTCGTCAGACCAGAAAGCGCCGCCACATCAATCGGCTGCGTCAACTCCACCCGACGCCCCGACAGATCCAACGCCACATGGTCGGTGAAATAGAACAGCGCCTGCAAGGCCTTGCGGAACCCCGCCAATTCACCGCCAAAGGCCGCCGCATAGGTATCCAGATTGAAATTGCGTGTGCAGGCCAGCCGCTGATCCTCGGGCATCACCACGGTGCCTTCAAACTTCACCGGGTTGTCAAAGGTGAAATGACTGGCCAGCCGGTAGGTGCCGGGCGACACCACCACCGTCTTGCCCGCCGCCGCCGCATCGGCGGCGTCAAAGGCGGCCCAGTCATTGGCCACCCCATCGCCCACTGCGCCAAAATCGCGCACATCCACCCAGTCGAACATTTCCGAATGGAAAATCGCCGTGACATCCTCGATCACGATGTCATCAATCCGCACAACACCCCCGGTTGGCCCGGTCAGATCCAACCCCATATGGCCGTAAACGGGCGCCGTGCCCCAGACCATATCCACCCCCGTCCGGTTGCCCGACGCGATGATCGCACTCACCGTCACCACCTGCCCATAGCCCGTCAGCGCCACACCCGGCCCCTGCTGATTGGCCGCCGACACATTGTTGCCCGCACTGTTGCCCGCCCAAGCGGCGATCCGCACCGTCGGCAATGGCCCGCTGATCGCCTTGACCCGCGCGGTGACCCGCAGATAAAGCCCCGGCTGAAACGGAATCTGCTGAAACGACCGCAGTTTTTGCGTTGCGGCCGTCTTTTGCAGCTCCAGACAGCCCTCAAAATCCTGATCTGACGGCACAAAGGCGGCGTTCGGCTGGCCAGCATAGCTGCCCTGCCCCGCCCGCCCATCCTCGCGCGACCACAGCGCCAGCCCTGCCGAAAACGGCGGCGGCATCAAGACCAGACCTTCGGTAATCGCCTTGTTCATTCCAAACCTCGTGAAGCTGAGCGCGGGGGCAGGTCCAGCCAAACGCTGACCCGATCGCACAAGACGCTATGCGCAAAGGGTTAACACCCCACAGCCCCACCGCGCGCTGCCCAACCCAAAGGCCGCGCCCGACGACTGCGCGCTTCGACTGCGCGCTTCCGCCTAAATCCCGCCAGCTGACCCTGATCGCCGGCCGCGCAGCGGGCAACAATCGCCAAAGCCCCGCACCGATTCGCTTTTTGGCATGGCCGGGCCCGAATCCATCGGCCCTCAGCCCGCCAACCGGCCACCCCCAGCGCCCAAGTGTTGCCAAATTGACGAAAGCACTGGCTGTATCAGCCCTTCTTCTCTCGCTGCCGCAGCAAGGCAATTGTGTTGAAAATGGCAAGCTGATCTACTCAACTCCAAGACGTCTGCAGGCTCTACGGCGTCGCCTCTGCTCTGTCTCACAGACGCCCAACACTCAACTGGAGTTCATTATGAAAAAGATCGCTCTTGCTGCCATTCTCTCGGTTGCCGCCACCACCGCTTTCGCCGGCGGCGTGGCTGACCCCGCCATGGAACCCGCCGTTATCGAAGCTGGCGCTTCGTCCTCGGGCGGCATCATCCTCCCGTTGCTCCTGCTGGTGGTTGTTGCCGCTGCCGTGGCATCGAACTGATCCTATCCGGGTCACGTCAAGACTGGGGCGGCAGGTTTCCTGCCGCTCTTTTCTTTTGCGCGAAAGGCCGCCGGTGCGCCTGACCCGGCTTGCGGCCCAGCCCTTGGCACCCCATCTCTAACCTGTCTCAACATATAAGGTGCGCCATGGTCAAATCCCTTCTCGACAGCCTTCTGGGCGGCGTCAAAGATCTCACTGCCGGCCAATCCGCAGGCCAGATCGCTGGCAAAGCCCGCGCCGCATGGCAGGGCCAAACCACCCTGACCAAAGGCGCAGTCGCAGGCGGCCTTCTGGCCGCGCTCCTGTCGGGCAATGCCCGCAAACTGGTTGGCACCGGTGCAAAAATCGGTGGGGCGGCGCTGATCGGCGGTTTGGCCTTCAAAGCCTACGAGGATTGGAAGCAAGGCAAATCCGTCGCAGACACCCACCCCGACACCCCCATCGCCCTGCCCAAACCCCCCGAAGCTTTCCTGCCCAGCGACCAAACCGCCGCCGACGCCCTCTCGCAGCGCCTCTTGCAAGCCATGATCGCCGCCGCCAAGGCCGATGGTCAGATCACCCCAGCCGAACGCGCCCGCATCACCGACACCCTGCCGCAACTTGGCCTTGGCCCCGAGGCGCAGGATCTGATCACCGCCGAACTGGACACCCCCCTCGACATCGCCGCCATCGCCGCCCTCGCCCAAGACGAAGAACAGGCGACCGAGATCTACGCCGCCTCGCTTCTGGCGATCGACCCGGACGGTGCCGCCGAACAGGGCTATCTCGCCCTGCTGGCCGCCCGCCTGCGCCTTGACCCCGGCCTTGTTGACCACCTCCACGCCCGCGCCCGCACCCTGCGCTGACCGGCCCCCAACAGGCGGGGGCTGTCCATCCCCCCCATCCCCGCCTATTCTCACCGGGCAAGCATGAGGCGCTCCGTGGTTCTCTCTGCCATCACCGACGGCATCACCCGCCAGATCGAAGGCGCCATGGCCTCCGTCTCGGGCGCGTTTTTCGAACCCGTTATCCGGCTGGGCGTCACGGGCCTGTCGCGCTCGGGCAAGACCGTGTTCATCACCGGCCTTGTCGCCAATCTCCTGAACCGAGGCCGCATGCCGCAACTCCGCGCCGCCGCCCGGATCGAGGCGGTCCATCTGCAACCGCAACCCGACGTCACCCTGCCGCGCTTTGACTACGAATCCCACCTCGCCGCGATGACCGGGGACGATCCGCGCTGGCCCCAGTCCACCCGCGCGATCTCGGAACTGCGCCTGTCGTTCCGGCTTGCGCCCTATGGCCTCTTTTCCGGCCTCTCTGGCCCCCGCACCCTGCATCTCGACATCGTTGACTACCCCGGCGAATGGCTCCTTGATCTCGCCCTTCTCGGCAAATCCTACACCGACTGGTCCGAAGCCACCCTCGACCGCCTCGCCAAACGCCCCGAAGCCGCCGCCTTCATGGCCCAAGCCCGCGCCGAGGATGGCGGCCTCCGGCTCGACGAACCCCGCGCCCAATCCCTCGCCGCCGCTTTCACCGACTATCTGCACAAGGCCCGCGCTGCGGGTTGGTCTGACTGCACCCCCGGCCGCTTCCTTTTGCCCGGCGATCTGGCCGGCAGCCCGGTTCTCACCTTCGCCCCCCTGCCCAAACCGGCCCAAACCCCGCGCAACTGCCTCTGGCGCGAGATGGAACGCCGCTTTGATGCCTATAAATCCCGCGTCGTGCAGCCCTTCTTCCGCTCCCATTTCGCCAAGCTCGACCGTCAGGTGGTGCTGGCCGATGTCTTGGGTGCCATCCACCAAGGCCCCCAAGCGGTTGAGGACCTGCGCCGCACCATGGCCGAAGTTTTGGCCGCCTTCCGCCCCGGCACGAACAGCTGGCTCACCAGCCTCTTGGGCGGGCGGCGCGTGGAAAAGATCCTGTTCGCCGCGACCAAGGCCGATCATTTGCACCACCTGCAACACCCCGCCCTGACCGCCATCACCGAGGCGCTCCTGCGCGACGCCAAGGCGCGCGCCGATTTCGCCGGGGCCGAAACCGCAGCCCTGTCGCTGGCCTCGCTGCGCTGCACGGTGGAAGAGATGCTTGACCAAAACGGCACCCCCCTTCCGGCGGTGCGCGGCCGCCTTCTGTCCAGCGGCAAGCAGGCGCTGATGTATCCGGGCGAACTTCCCGCCGACCCCGCCCGCATCCTCGCCCCCGCCCGCGACGGCGCGGCACGCTGGCTTGATGCCGATTACGCGCTCATGGCCTTTGCCCCTGCGCGGAGCCAGCAATCTCCCGGCATGGGCCCGCCCCATATCCGCCTCGACCGCGCCGCCGAATTCCTGATCGGAGACCAGCTGTGACCGATCCCACCCCCACAAAACCCACAACCAACCCCGCGCCCCTCAAACGCCCCAGCCTGATCGAGCTGGACGACGCCCCCGCCGCCGATCCCGGCCATGAGGCCGAGGTCCCCGAACTTGCCCCAACCGGCCGCGCGATGCAGACCCTCGCCCGCGCGACCACAGGCCGCCCCTCCCCCCTCAACCGCGCCGCCCTTTGGGTGCTCTCCACCCTTCTGGCCTTCATCCTCTCGGTCGCGGCTTGGGATTTCGTGACTTCCCTTCTCAGCCGCAACACCCTCCTCGGCTGGATTGCCCTCGCCCTCGTCAGCGCCGCCCTCGCGGTCCTCACCCTTCTGGCGCTGCGCGAAGCCGCCGCCTTCGCCCGCATGGCCCGGATCGACCAGCTGCGCGCTCAGGCCACCCAGGCCCGCACCACCGCCGATCTCGCCGCCGCCCGCCGCGTCATCACGGCCCTCATCGCGCTTTACCGCTCACGCCCCGAAACCGCCTGGGGCCTCGCACGCCTGAAGGACCAACAGGCCGAGGTGTTTGACGCAGACGCCCTTCTCAACCTTGCCGAAACCGAACTCATGGCCCCGCTCGACACCGCCGCCTTGGCCGAGATCGAAGCCGCCGCGCGCCAAGTGGCCACTGTCACCGCGCTGGTGCCCATGGCGCTGGCCGATGTGGCAACCGCGCTTTTCGTGAACCTCCGCATCATCCGCCGCCTCGCCCAAATCTACGGCGGGCGCTCCTCAACCCTTGGCAACCTCGCCCTGCTGCGCCGGGTGTTCACCGCCCTTCTCGGCGCAGGGGCCTTGGCCTTGGCCGATGACCTGATCGGCTCGGTCGCCTCCGGCGGGATCTTGGGCAAACTGTCGCGCCGCTTTGGCGAAGGCGTGATCAACGGCGCGCTCACCGCCCGTGTGGGCCTGGCCGCGATGGAGGCCTGCCGCCCCCTGCCCTTCACAGCCCTGCCAAAACCCGGCACCACCGCCACGATCAGCCGCGCGCTGGCCGGGTTCCTCTCCCGCGCCAAAGACCAAAGCTAACCATCCCGAACCCGCCTTCAATGCGGCCCAAATATCCTCGGGGGGAGAGGCAATTGCCCGCAATTGCCTCTGGGGGGCAGACAGCCCCCCTCTGCGAAACCGCGTCACGCCCATGTCCCGACAGATGCCAGACGCAAACCCGACGCAAATCCGACAGATACCAGACGGCGTTTTTCCCCAAAATCATCGGGTTAAACCACTCAAAGCGGTCCGGCTCAAATTCCCGCCTCAAGACGGTCCAACAGCGCCGCCATCATCGCCTCACAGCGCGCCATCTGCTCGACCGTGACGAACTCATCCGGCTTGTGCCCCTGCGCCATCGACCCCGGCCCGCAGATCACCGTGGGAATGCCCAACCGCGCATCAAAAAGCCCGCCTTCGGTGCCAAAGGCCACCTTCATCGTGCCATTGGCCCCGGTTAACCCCTTGACGAAATTGACAACCGCCGCATCCGACGGCGTGCCAAGGCCGGGGTAATCCCACAGCCGCTCGATCGTGATCGCCGCCTCGGGATAATCGTCGCGCAAGGGGGCCACAATCGCCTCCGCCGCTTGTCGCAGCCGGTCAATCAACCCCGCCACATCCTCACCCGCGACGGACCGGATCTCAAAGTCGATCACAGCGGTATTCGGCACGATATTGACCTGCACGCCCCCATTCAGCTTGCCGACATGGATCGTTGAATAGGGCACATCATAATCCCCATCTTTCAAGCCCTTAGCCGCCACATCCGCCTGCAAGGCACGCACCATTTGCACGAAATCCGCCGCCAGATGCAGCGCATTCAGCGCCATCGGCGCCAGCGCCGAATGCCCCTCACGACCCGTGCAAATGGCCCTAAGCGCGACCTTGCCCTTATGCCCCGTCGCCACCTGCATGCGCGTGGGTTCCCCCACAATGCAGAACCTCGGGCGCACCGGGGCGGTCTGCAGCATATCCACCAAAGACCGCACCCCCATGCAGCCGATTTCCTCGTCATACGACAGCGCCAGATGCAGTGGGGTTTTCAGCGGGCGCTTGGCGGCCTGCAGCATCGTGGCAATCGCCACCGCACAAAACCCCTTCATGTCAGCCGCTCCACGCCCATAGTAGCGGCCATTTTCCTCTGTCAACGCAAAGGGTTGCTTGGTCCAAGCCTGCCCTTCTACCGGCACCACATCGGTGTGGCCTGACAACATGACCCCACCCTGACCCTCGGGGCCGACTGTCGCGAAAAGGTTGGCCTTTTGGCCCAAGGGATCGGGGATCAGCACGGCCTCAACCCCAGCATCGGCCAAAAGATCGCGCACAAACTGCATCAACGCGATGTTCGGCTTTGACGACACCGTGTCAAAGCACATCAGCCGGTCAAAAATCGCGCGCATGTCCATATGGGCCTCCCTCAGACCCCTTGGCTAACGCAGCACCGTCCCGGACAAAAGCCCAAGCCTTGATATTTCGTCGAAAAATCGTCCCTGTGATCAGCCGTTGGCGTGCATGCGCTCGATGTAGGCGCGCATCTCTTCGGCCTCATGGCGCGCGTCGCGCAAGCCTTCCATCGCGGCGCGAAGCTCCGCTTCGGTCTGGGCGATCTGGTTCATCAACTCGGCTTCGCGCTGTTCCAGATACATGATAGCCTGATCACGCACCTCCTCGGCCTCGTGCAGCGATTGCGCCAACCGATCCATCTCGCCCATGTCACCGCCCGCAACGCGCGTAAAGCGGTGCATCAGCCAATAGGTGAACCACCCCATGGCAAAGGCGGCCAATAAGATAAAGGCCGTGGCGATGATGAATTCCGTGCGGTTCATGGGTCTACCTTGGGCTTATTGATCGGCATCAGGGCGGCGCTTGGGGCGCCTGGTTTTGTCTTGGGGCGCAACGGAGGGGCTGGTATCACTCGAGAAATCCGGACCCTCAGCCGCAGAGGCAGCGGCCCCAGCCGCGAGGCTAGGCGCCGCGCCACCACCCGCAGCCTGAACCCCATCGGCCAGCAACGTGAACTCGATCCGGCGATTGGCCTCGCGCCCCATCTCAGTTTCATCGTCGGCAATCGGGCTGCTTTCGCCATATCCCACAGCCGTCAGCGCCGACACATCCACTTGACGCCCCTGCAGCGCCAGCAAGACTGCCTCGGCGCGGGTCTGGCTCAGTGCTCGATTGCCCTCTTCAGAGCCTTGGGCATCGGTATGGCCACCGATCTCCATCCTGACGCCGCCACAGCGTTCCAGCGCCTTGGCGAGCGCTTCAATAACTTTATTGGCACTTGCATCAATCTCGGCGGACCCCGGCGGGAACACCACTTCTTGCCGCGCCAGCACGTCATTGACATCGGCAAGGCATTCGCCAGAGGTCGGCAACGAAGCCACTGGGTCCAGCGCCTCATCATAGGTCACGTCAACCTTGTAGCTTTGACCCTGCCCCAGCTTATCCGACAAGATCTGCGCGATTCGCGCCCGCACCCCTTGCGAGCCGGTGACGCCCGCCACTTCAACAGTGTCGGCGCGCACCAATAGGCTGCCATGCTCCAACTCAGCCAAGGCCTGCAATCCGGCAAGCACGCGGATCGGCCAGCCATCAGGCAGATCGGCATCAAGCCGCGTGGCCTGATAGACATTGGCGCTGCCAAAGGCGGCCTTGGCGAAACTGTCGACCGCGTTGCGCTGCAGGTCGTCAGCCAGACGGCCTCGCAGTTCCACCCGCCCAGTTTCGGGCGCAAGGGCTGCGGTGAACTCGGCCGGCCCTTGGGTGGCGTTCTCGGCCTTGTCCAACGTCGCACTCAGCGAAAAGACCGGCGGCAAATCTGCCTCCAACTCTCCCACCACTCGGTCAAACTCGGCCTGCGACACTGACGCTGCGGCCTGCAAGCTGACATCGGCATCCTTGAAGGTGATGGTTGCCGCCTTCAGTGTGGCAACTGCCTTGATTCCCAATTCAGCCGCCTCGGCCCAAGAGGGGCTGGGCACGCCCAGACCGATCACGCAGGTTTGTCGCCCCACCGTCCCTGCGGCCGTTGCGGCTGCAACAATCCGCATCCGGGCGCGTTCGTTATCGGCAGAACAGGCATCAAAGCGGGGGCCTGCCTCGTCGATCAAAAAGCGCAGCGTGAATGGCGTAATCACCGGGCGCGGAGCGGAAATCTCATAGCTGACACGTACGCCCTCGGGCTGTCCCGACGACAGGCTGGTCTCAAAACTGCGCTTTTGCGCATCCGAGGACGCAATGGCCGTAATCCGAACCGTGGTTGCATCCACTGTGATCTTCGAGCGCGGCAACAGCGCCAGCGCCTTGCGGGCAAAATCCAGCGCCGGGTCCCACGTCTCGGGCGGGGTATAGGCGGCGGTTTCCAACATGTCTTGCAGTTCGGTGTCGGGCTGCAAGGCCCCGGCTTCAGCCAAGAGCACCTCTTTGGTTTCACCCTCAGGTAAAAGCCCGATCAACTGAATTCCATCGTCATTGCGCAGGATCTCCAGCGAAAAGCGCGGGGCTTCCACGGCCCTCACCGGGGTCACCTCCATCAGGTCCTCAATCCGGGTGGAATCGATTACTGACCCGACAATATTGATCGCCCGGTAGCGCTGTGCCTCAGTGTCTGCAGTGCCGATGAGTTCCATCTGCAGACCATCGGCGTTGACAGTGGCAAACGTCACCCCTTGCGTCAGCAAAGCTGACCGCACCGCCCGTTCCGACAGCCGTTCCATCAATAGAACCGCCGCCCAAGCAATGAGCACCGACAAGAAGGTCGCCGCCGCAAAAGCGATCGCCGCTGCCAGAGTCGGCGTCAGTCTTGGGGAAGGCAGCTTTATCAACGGGGTGGGCCATTCATCATTCATAAGGACTGCAGATGCTTAGCGGGCGGCGTGGGCGGGATCAATCAAAGGAACGCAGCTGCGGCAAGAAACAGCGCAAGCGCCAAGCCCGCATCGCGATTGGTCCGAAAGGCGACCATGCAGGACGTTGGGTCCTCCAGATCCAGCCGCCGCATCTGCCAAGCCAGATGCCAGCCAAAGGCCCAGACCCCGGCCAAGGCCACCAAGGGCGGCCAGATCCCGGTCGCAGGCGTGGTGACAATCGCGGCACTGGCCAGCACCATGGTCAAGACGGCAAAGCCCCAGAGCCACCGGCGCGACCGCGCGCCAAACAGCCGCGCGGTTGATTTCACCCCAATCAGCGCGTCATCTTCCTTGTCCTGATGGGCATAGATCGTGTCATAATAAAGCGTCCAACTGATCCCGGCGGCATACAGGAACAGCGCGGGCAGGCCGACATGGCCGACATGGGCCGCATAGGCCAGAACCGCGCCCCAGTTGAAGGCCAAGCCCAAGAACACCTGCGGCCACCACGTGAACCGCTTGGCAAATGGATAGATCACCACCAAAGCAAGCGAGGCAATCCCCAGCCCGATTGCCTGCCAGTTATAGCTGAACAGGATCAGCGCCGCGACCAGCGCCTGCGCCACCATCCAGACCAGCGCCGCCCTCACTGTCACCTGCCCCGAGGGAATCGGCCGCGACCGGGTGCGCATCACCGCCGCGTCAAAATCGCGGTCGGTGATGTCATTCCAAGTGCAACCCGCCCCGCGCATCAGGAAGGCCCCGATCCCGCAGGACAGCACGATCCACAGATCCCACAGCCGGAAACTGTCAGCCATCGCGGCAAGGGCCACGCCCCAAAGGCAGGGGATATACAAAAGCCACGTCCCGATGGGCCGATCTGCCCGGCTGAGGCGCAGATAGGGCACCCAAGGGGCTGGCGCAAAGCGGTCCACCCAATTGCCCTTGGGGGCGTCGGCCACCGGGCCAGCAGGCGGGCTGGCAGCCTCTGGCATTTTCTGCGGCTCGGTCATAGGGTCACTTTCATGGAAAAGCCAAAGGTCCGCCTGTATGTAGATCAGCCCTTGGGCGCGGGGCAAGCCGTGGCCCTTGGGCCAGAGGCTTCGAATTATCTGTTCAACGTGATGCGGCTGGCGCGCGGGGCGCATGTCGCCCTGTTCAATGGCCAAGACGGCGAATGGCAGGCCGAGGTGGTTGAGGCGGGCAAGCGGCAGGGGATTGCGGTCTGTCAGGCTGAAACCGCGCTACAAATGATGCCGCCCGACCTGTGGCTGCTCTTCACGCCTGTGAAAAAAGACCGCACCGCCTTTATCGTGGAAAAAGCGGTGGAGCTTGGCGTGGCGCGGCTGATGCCGGTGGCCACGCGTCACATGAATTCGGAACGCTGGCGGATGGAGAAGCAAACCGCCCATGCCGTTGAAGCCGCCGAGCAGTGCGGCGCCACCTTTGTGCCAAAGGTGGATGATCTGCAACCGCTGGACCGCGTTCTGTCGCAGTGGCCCGAAGGTCGCACGCTGTATTGGGCGGATGAAACGCTTGCCAAAGGCTCTTTGACGCCTGCGGCGGTCATCGCTGGCCCTGCGGCCATTTTGATCGGCCCTGAGGGCGGCTTTTCGGAAGAGGAGAAAACCCGCCTGCGTGCGCTGCCCTTCGTGCGGCCCCTAGCCCTTGGCCCGCGCATCCTGCGGGCCGAGACGGCGGCATTGGCGGCGCTGGTCCTGTGGCAATCCAGCGTGGGGGATTGGCAATGATCCGCCCCGAGGCGCTGGCCGCTTTGCGCCGCTGGCGTGAGGTAATCCTTGCCGCCTGCCTTGCGCTTTTGGGCCTGTGGCTTGCCACCCACGGCGGGCCGATTCCGCTGAGCGCTGGCCTTGCCCTTATGGCCTTGGCTGCCGCTTGGGCGCTGTCGGGCTGGCGTCGGATGCGCTTTGCGCAAGACATCGCCGCCCCAGGCTTTGTTGAGGTGATCGAAGGCGAGGTGCGCTATTTCGGGCCCAGCTTTGGCGGCGCGGTCAGCCTGTCTGATCTGACGGAACTGCGCCTGATGACCCTGCGCGGCCGCCGCCTCTGGCGGTTGAAGCAGCGGGACGGTCAGGCCCTTCTGATCCCGATTGATGCCGCCGGGGCCGAGGCGCTTTTTGATGGCTTCACCACGCTGCCGGGGCTGGATATGGCCGCTGTGCTGGCCGCGCTTTCTCCAGCCACCCTGTCTGACGGACCCGGCCTTGTCGCCACCAGTCCTGCGGATATGGTTCTTATTTGGCATCGCAAAGGCAAGGGTCTGGTCGCCTGACTGCCACGAAAAGCCGCATCAGGCCCAGCGCAAGCCGTTGGCTTTGCGCACACAGTTGGTGCAAACCCTGCCCTGTGCGCCTTGACTTAAGACGCAAAGGACCGCAGGTCTATCCACCTTGACGGCAATGAAGTGAGAGGCCAAGAGATGTCGATTCCCCAGTCCGGCGGTGGCCTGATCGAGCGGTTTGAGCAGCTTGCCGAATACATGGCATCGGGCTGCAAGCCCAAGGACCAATGGCGTATTGGCACCGAGCACGAGAAATTCGGCTGGCTCACCGCCACCCGCGCGCCGTTGCCCTATGCGGGGGAGGCGTCGATTTCGACACTGTTTCACCAGCTTGAGTCGCGCTTTGGTTGGACCCCCCTGCGCGAGGGCGACAATGTTATCGGCCTGACCCGCAACGGTGCCAATATCAGTCTTGAACCCGGCGGGCAGTTTGAACTGTCGGGCGCAGCCTTGCCCGACATGCACGCGGTGGCGGCAGAACTGCAGACCCATTTCGATGAGGTGGGCAGCATCGCCACGCCTTTGGGGATCCGGTTTATGGGCATCGGTGCCGCCCCTGAATGGGGCCATGACACCATGCCCGTCATGCCCAAAGGCCGCTATCGGCTGATGACGGGCTATATGAAGACGGTCGGCACCCACGGCACGCAGATGATGTATCGTACATCGACGACGCAGGTGAACCTCGACTACGCCTCCGAAGATGACATGGTGAAAAAGCTGCGCGTCTCTTTGGCCCTGCAGCCGGTCGCAACGGCACTCTTTGCCTCGTCGCCGTTCTTTGACGGCAAACCCAATGGCCACAAATCCTGGCGCAGCCGGATTTGGCGCGATCTGGATGCCACCCGCACCGGCATGCTGCCTTGGGCGTTTGAGGAGGGCATGGGCTTTCAGCGCTATGTCGATTGGGTCTTGGACGTGCCGATGTATTTCGTCTACCGCGACGGCGCATACATCAACGCCCTTGGCCAATCCTTCCGCGATTTCCTGAAGGGCGAGTTGCCCGCCCTGCCGAGGGAAAAGCCCACGCTGTCCGATTGGGCCGACCATATGACGACCGTGTTCCCCGAGGCGCGGGTCAAGAAATACATCGAGATGCGGGGGGCGGATTGCGGTGATCAGGCCCATATCAATGCGCTTCCGGCCTTCTGGGTGGGCCTGATGTATGACCAAACCGCGCTGGATGCCGCATGGGATCTGGTCAAGGGCCTTGATGCCGAAACCCGCGAGGGGTTGCGCGTGGCCGCCTCGGTTTCTGCCCTGCAGGGCGAGGCGAATGGCGTGAAACTCGCCGATCTGGCCCGCGCGGCCGTGGGGCTGTCGCATGCCGGGTTGGCAGCGCGGGGGCTTGGCGAAGAGCAGTACCTTGCGCCGCTGATCACTTCGCTCAAGGCCGGGCGCGTGCAGGCCGACCGCTGGCTTGAGCTTTACAACGGTGACTGGGGCGGGGATTTAAGCCGCATCTATGAGGCAGCGAGCCTGTAAGCCCACGCCTGGCACAGCCGGGCGGATGGTTCCCTTAGCTCTTTTGCCCGATCTTCGGCTCGGTCCCAGCTTTGATCCGCTGCAGGTTCGGCCAGTGGCGGATATAGACCAGCAGCATCAGGGCGAAGGTCAGGATCAGCAGATCCCCGCGGCTGAACACAAAGCACCACATGCCCGACAGCGCCGCCGCGACCAGCGCCGAAAGTGAAGAGATGCGCGTGATGGCCGCGGTCACCGCCCATGTGGCGCAGGCCGCTAGACCAACGGGCCATGCCAGCGCGATCAGCGTGCCCAGGAAGGTTGCCACGCCCTTGCCGCCCTTGAAGCCCAGCCAGACCGGGAAGAGATGGCCCAAGAAGGCCATGCCGCCCGCCACCTGCGCCGCGTCTTCGCCCACGACAAAGCGCGCGATCAAGACCGCAATCGCCCCCTTGCCCGCATCCAGCAAAAGGGTCGCCAGTGCCGCCCCCTTATGCCCGGTGCGCAGCACATTGGTCGCGCCAATATTGCCCGACCCAATGGCACGCAAATCGCCCAGGCCCAGCGCGCGGGTGATGACGATGCCAAAGGGCACCGACCCCAGCAGATAGCCCAAGACCCCGACAAGGATCAGCAAGACCGGCGATGTGACAATCTCGGGCATTCAGCGCGCCTCATAAACCTGTTGGCCAGCGACATAGGTTGCCAGCACCTTACCCTCGAGCCGCGCGCCGTCAAAGGGCGTGTTCTTCGATTTGGACAAAAGCGAAAAGCGGTCGAGCACAAAGGGCGTGTCAGGGCTAAAGAGCACCAGATCCGCCGGCGCGCCCACCGCCAGCCGCCCCTGTGGCAGGCCAAGACGGCGCGCGGGGTTCAGGGCCAGCGCGCGGAAGAGCATCGGCAGATCAAGATGCCCCGCATGATAAAGCCGCAACGCCGCCGGGAGCAGCGTTTGCAGCCCAACCGCGCCTGAGGCGGCCTCTTCAAAGGGCAGGCGTTTGGATTCTTCATCCGCCGGGGTGTGGAAACTGCCGATCACATCGATGACTCCATCAGCCACGGCCTGAACCATCTCAAGCCGATCCTCCTCAGACCGCAAGGGCGGGGTGAACTTGAAGAAGGTGCGATAATCGCCCACGTCAAATTCGTTCAGCGTCAGGTGGTGGATGGAAATCCCCGCCGTCACATCCATCCCCGCCTCTTTGGCACGGGCCAGCGCAGGTAGACTGCGCGCGGTGGTCACCTGATCGACATGCCAACGTGCGCCGGTCATCTCGACCAGTGCCAAATCGCGGTCCAGCTCAATCCGCTCGGCCATGGGCGACACACCGGGCAGGCCGCGCAACGAGGCGAACTTGCCGCTTGTGGCCGAAGCCCCCGCCGAGAGCCCCGGCTCCTGCGGATGACCGACAATCAGCGCGCCCAAGGATTTGGCATAGGTCATTGCCCGCAACAGGGACTTGGTGTTTTCCGCCACATGGAACACATCGGAAAACGCAATCGCGCCTGCATCCAGCAGAAAACCGATCTCGGTCATCTCGCGCCCAGCACGGCCTTTGGTCAGCGCGGCCATGTGGCGGATGCGCACCGGGGCCTCACCGGCGCGACGGGTAACGAATTCCAGCGTCTCGGGCGTGTCAATCGCCGGGGTGGTGTCGGGGCGGGCGATGATGGTCGTCACGCCCCCCGCCGCCGCCGCAAGCCCGGCCGAGCGGAAGCTTTCCTTGTGCCGCTCGCCCGGCTCACCAATCTTGACGCCCCAATCCACCATGCCGGGCGCAAGGCATTGGCCGCCGCAGTCGATCAGCCTTGCCCCTTTCGGCGCGGCGGCATCGCGGGCCACGATCTCTCCGCCCTCAACCGTCAGAGACCCGATGGTGTCGGTTCCAGCCTCGGGATCGATCAGGCGGGCATTCTCGAACTGCAGGATCATGTCAGGCCCTTCCGGAAGGTCGCCGAGAGGCGGAAATC
>JBILYK010000150.1:0-27039 GCA_044377735.1 Paracoccaceae bacterium
GAAAAAGAACCCTCTCAGCTACCGGTTCTGTTTCCAGGCATCGACCATATTTGTAAGATAGGTGCCCGTTGATTTCAGACGCGTAATCTGCTGCTCCATCACAGTGAACTTTGTGCGATACAGCTGGGCCAGTATATCTTCCTTCTCTGACAGAGAAATCAGCGCATCTGACTGTGCGCTGGACACATCATCGAAGCTGTTCTCGACCCGAGTAAAGTCGCCTGTCTTGGACAAGATCGAGGAAATGTAATCACTCATGCGATCAAGGGCAGACTGTCCGAAGTAAATTGAGGACGTACCAAGGGCTGCATCATCGACATCGATTGAAACGCCGGCGTATGTTCCCGTGATTGCATAGAAGGTTTGGCGCCCATCCACACTCCGCGGAATAAGGGATGCGCCACCCAGGGTGGCAGTTGTCGAGTTTGTGTACTCAAAGCTATGGGCGCCGGTTGGCGGATTTGCTGACGCAGAGGTCGTAACCGTCATCCCAGCATCGCTGCTTTGAGCCAGGTTTGCGAAGATGGCCCTGTAGCCGGCAGGATTGGCCTCAAAGGCGGTCGCAAACTTTTCGCTGTCGATTGAGAACGATCCGTCGCGCTCTGTTTGGACGCCAAATGAAGTCAAATAAAGCGGAGTAGCGCCAAAACCAAGCATGGGCGTGGTGGTGAGGGTGCTTAACTGGCGCAAGATCGCGCCAATTGTGACATCTCCAGACAAGGGTCCAGCGCCTTCGCCGTTTATACCGCGTTTCGTTGCCGCTTTCATCGTGCCGATCAGGGCATTCAGCTTTTCCAGATAAGTGGTGAGCTCGGCTTCAGCAGAGCCAGTTTCCTCAACCACACCAACAGTGACCGCCGTTGCCGTGGTTGCATTCAAGCTCAGTGTGACACCGGGTATAAGATCGGAAATCGCGTTCGAAGAGCGCTCGAGATTGACGCCATTGTAAGAGATGACGGCGTTCTGAGCGGCAAGGACCTGCTGGCTGTTGCTCTGGCTGTTGTCAAACGCGCTTAGATTTGCACTGTCTGAGGTGATTTTGATGGAATTCTCTGCCCCCAGGTCTGACATGACCACAAGTGAAAAGTCATTCGTGCCTTTCGCAACGACACGGGCAGAGACCCCACTCAGTTCATTCAGTTGCGCGGCCAAGCTGCTTAGGGTTGTTCCTGATGCAGGTACAGCAATGGTTTTAGCTTTTGTGCTGTCCGCTTCGGAAAAATCGGATTGTGACCATGTTCCAAACTGCAGGGTGAGATTGCCCTGCGACAAGCTGGCGCTGGCTGAGGTGAAGCCAGTGAATTCTAGAACCTGCGCACGCGCCAATTGGGTTACTGAAATGAGATCACTGGCAACTTGCAGTTTTGCATAGTCGTCAGCCGTGACCGAGATCGCCGTTGACGTGGAATAAACCTCGGATGCCACACCCGCATTCGGGGTCTTCAGAGCGTCCTGAAACTCATCAAAAGAAGACCGTAGTTTTGCCAATTCTGAGATCGACAAGTCAGTAGAGTCCTGCTTTGCAACGATCATGTTGCGCTTTGGCGCGATTTCGGCTGTTACAAGGGCATCCACAAGCTGGGTAATATTCATACCCGAGCCTTTGCTGTTGATCGCACTCAGATAATCGACCGCCATGATGTCATCCTTGTATAGTCTTCTAAACGTCCAACCTTGGCCGGTTGTTAGTTGCCTTGAGCGAAGTCGATCTCAATAATGATCCGTCGATTTTCCTCTCGCCCTTCAGGTGTTGCGTTCGAGGCTACGGGCTGCGTCTCACCATAGCTAACGGCCTTCATCCGCTCGGCACTGACCATTCCGGTGTCTTGCATGGCCTGCACCACGGATGAGGCTCTTGCGGCGGCCAGATCCCAGTTGTCGCGGTAGTTTGCGTTGGAGATCGGGACATCATCCGTATGGCCAGAAACGGTAATGGTCGAATCTGATCCCATCGAGACAACCGCAATCCTGTTCATGATTTCACGCGCCTGGTCCGTGATTTCGGCGTTCCCCGAAACAAACGCCCCGCCCGCGCCCACGGTCACCACCACAGTACCCTCGCGGCGCTCTACCTCTACAAGACCTTGCTGAAGTTCGCTTTGCAGCGCTGCCTGCAGCTGATTTTCGGCCACACCAGCAGATTGTTCAGCAGCCTGCGCTTGGGCTTCAGCCGCAGCATCGGCGGGTGTGGGCGATTGGCCCTGATTGTCTGCCGCCTCATTCGCCGCCGCCGCTAATTGCGCCAACTGCTGTTCAAGACCGCCAAAAAGAACCTCTTGATCGGCCTGCCCCGAGGCTTGACGGGCCTCGGCAAGCGCTGTCAGAGTTTCCTCAATCAAGCTTGGCAGGTCTTTTTGCGCCGTATCTTCCGAAGGGAAGTTAATGACGACGTTTTCACCGGCCATATCAACCTTCACTTCGCCCGACTGGATGGCATCCTTCAAAGCACTGGCCAGTTGGTCGGCAGACATGGCCTGACCGGCCGTGGCTTGATCGCCAGTTTCGGCGTTTTCACCACCTTGACCTTCGGACTGGCCATCCGTTGATTTCTCATCACCCGCAGTTGCGTCTTGGTCTTTGGTTTTGACCTCGACCTCCGGCAACTCCTGTTCGGTCGTCTGCTGGGTCAATTCGTTTGTCACAGACGGGCTGGGCGATGGGCTGAACTCCATCGAGATAACCGTGGTTCCCTTTGGTTGTTCGACCACGGGGACAATGCGTTGAACGCCGAAGGCGTTATTCAACGATCCGGAAATCTGTTTGAACTTCGGGGTGTTGAACTCGGCATAGGACAGAATAAGCACGAAGAAGGCCATGAGCAGCGTTGCCATATCGGCAAATGTCGCCATCCACGCCGGCGCACCGACGGGTGGACATTTCGGACATTCCTCGTCGTCTTCTTCTTCGACTTCAACCGCGGCAACCATGATAGCGCTCCTGTCTTTAGATGCGCTGATCAGGCCGCAGCGTTCAGTTTAGCTTGCAATTTGGGCGGCAGGTTTGCAGCCATTTGATCCTGAATATTGCGAGGGCTCTCGGTGCGGGCGATCCCGCGCAGCCCTTCAATAACCATTTCTCGGTAGGTGACTTCATAGGCCGTGTAGTTTTCCAGCTTTACGAGCATCGGCATGAAGAGCACGTTGGCCAAGAACGCACCATAAAGGGTGGTCAAAAGTGCGACAGCCATCGCGGGGCCGATCGATTTGGGGTCGCCCATGTTTCCAAGCATAAGGACCAGTCCAATCAGCGTGCCGATCATTCCCATAGCAGGCGCAATATCAATCCAAGCTTTCACGCAGCCTTGTTTGGCCTCGTGGCGGGACTTCATCGCCTTAATCTCCATCGTCAATTGGCGCACAAGTTTGCCCTCGTCAGCCCCATCAACCAACATCTGCAGACCCTTCTCAAAGAACTTGTCCGGCACCGCCTGACCGTCAAGCGCCATCATGCCATCTTTGCGCGCGACGGCCGCAAGTTCGACCATGCGTGCGACGAGCACGTCCATCTTCTTCACAGGGGGGAAGAACGCCTTTCCCATGGCGCTAAAACTACCCAAGAAGGTTGGCAATGGTGCGGTATACATCACCGCGAAGAACGTCCCGCCCATGACGATATAGACGGAGGGTAGGTCGATAAATGGCCCTAAAGAGCCGCCGCCCGCGAACAGCGACCCAAGAATCATCGCAATCGCGCCTAATAAACCGATGAGTGAGGCCAGATCCATTATGCGTCATCCTTTGGCTTTGTTGGCGGATAGCTTTCAATTTCCGGGCCATCTTACGCAATGTCGACCAAAAAGAAATCAGGCAATCTGGCCAAGTTCTTGCAGTCGGACAAGCCGTAGACGTCAGGACATTCGATCAAAGATGACATCTGTCAGATCAGGATTTGTTGACCTTTTCAACCACTGCTGCAAAGATGGCTGTTAGAAAAGAGGCGAAGATGACATCAGGCCGGGCGATCTTGGCTGTCGTGGCAATACTTGTTTCGGCGTCACAGCCGGCGATGTCACAGTCAGCGTTCTATGCGCGCGATAATTTTGTGCAGGACCTGTCGCGCGGGTTGGAGTGGATGCGATGTTCGGTCGGGCAACGCTGGTCGTTGGAGACCGAGACTTGCACAGGCGCAGCCGTGCAATTGAATCATGACGAGATTGAGCAAATCATCTTGCAAGCGAACGAGCAACTTGGCCCGGGGTGGCGCTTGCCAAATAGCGAAGAGCTTGAGTCTTTGCTGTGCGAGGACTGCCCTCCACCCAAAATCGACCCGGAACTTTTTCCGCAGACCGAGCCCATGCCATATTGGACCAGTCAACGAAACTTTATCTCTCCAAAAAATTATTGGAGCGTAAACTTCATGACAGGCTTTACGTATGGCCGTTTCTTTCCCTATCAACAGCTTATGGTGCGGCTGGTTCGCGACAGACGCGCGGGTGAGGTGATTGAAGAGTGATCGCTGTTGTTCTTGTCGAACACAAGGCTTGGCCCTGGAGCGCGATACGATTATGATGCGCAGGTACAGGGCTGTTGCACTCACTGGGGAAATGAAATGACTCGATCCCATGATCTGGTTCCCGTTCCAAAAGGGGAATTGGTGCCAGTAACTTCTCGGGATCTTGGCCCAGTCAAGCGCGCGACCGGTCATGGGGACCCATTGAAACTGGTCCCTGAAACGTTGCGCTTGCACGACCGCGAAGAGGTTCGGAATTTTCTGCCAGATATTCTTGGGCGGGCACTTGCCAGAGTCTGGATTGACACCCCCTTTGCCGAACACTTCTCAAGAAGCCCCAAGGGCTGTTTGGAAAGTGCGGGTGTGTTCCTGCCCGACAATGTCTCAATTGAGTTCTCAAAGGGCGCAACAGATCGCCCCAAGATCATCGTGTTTGAGCAGCAACCCGGATCAAAGTTCAAACTGCGCGTGTTCTACCTGCAACTTGTGATGATGGCCGGTAAATGAGGCTTGGTTGGCTTGCGCTGTGTGGGGTCTTTGCTGCGTCAGACTTGATGGCGCAGGACGACGCAACCGCGCCTGCTGAGTCGATGGAAACCTCAGAAACTGGGCTTTCGGAGGATGGCGATGATGCCGCCTTTACAGTTGCGGTCCAGGCGGTTCGCGACAAGCAGTTTCGTAACGCGGTGGATCTCTTTCTTCCACTTGCCCAGAATGATGACGCTGACGCTCAATTCAATCTGGCATACCTGCTTCGTCTTGGGCTTGGCCGACCACAAAACTATGGTGAAGCCTATTTCTGGGCGTCACTCTCGGCGCTTGGTGGTGAAGAACGGGCTGTCGATCTGGTAGAAGCTTTGCAAGCCCTTTTGCCAGACAAAGAGCGTGAAACGGTCGTGAAAAGCTTGCAAGACCGCCTGACCATGCAGATCGAGGCCGGCGATGACGGCGCACCTGAAAAGCTTGCTCGGGTCTATGCTGATTTTGCCGTCAAGCCAGACATGGAAAATGCCTTTGTTTGGTTCTCTATTTGTCATGCCCTTGGGGAGCTGGCCTGTAAAGAAGGCATGGCACGAACGATTGAAGACATGCCACCAGAGACAATTGTAAAAATACAGACGCGGGCCGCCGAGGTCTTCGCAACCTCTGCGTTTGCGGGGCCCTAAGCCTGTAGGTTCGCCTTCAGATAAGCACCAAACTCGACCATCGTGGCCAGACGCAGATCCAGGTTTGCAACAGCCTGATCATGTTGAGCAATCAGCGTTGAGATGGCGTCGGCAAGCTCTGGATCTTTGGTCTGCGTGATCGGCGCTTGTCCAAAGGAGGAAACCAAAGCACGAACGTCGTCCTCAACGCTCATCAGCGTTGGGACGTCAGACAGGTTACCATCGAGACGCGAAATAACGACAGAAAGCTTTGAAATAATCTCTGCCAGTGGCAGTGAATTATCTGTCTCGCCCGACGTCATTCCTTGCGCATCTCGATATAATTTTCGAGCAACTTGTTCGAGATCCGATCCAAGTCGATCGGATAGGTACCGTTGGCAATGGCCTCTTTGATACGCCCTACCGCCTCGATGTCGAGCGGGGGTTTCCCGGCCATAGCCTTCACTTGCGCCTTCGAAGACAAGATACTCACGTCAGATGACCCCGACACATGTTGTGCGACGGGAGCATCAGTAGTTCTCCGCTTGGCCTGCGCCCGCACGTCCAAAGACGCTTGGCTGAGGCCTTGCTGCACTGAGGTCTTGATAAGATCAACCATGACAGCCTCCTTATATTGCAATCAACGACGCAATATCAGTTCATGTTAGCAATTACGGATATTTTATTTTTGTCAGCGACAATTCCTTGTAACAGCTTGTTCGAACTTATATTTCTGACCGAAATTATATCACCAATTGAGCCATTTTCAATCGCAATTCCTGAAGATGCAACGGTAATTCCGCCAATATCTGTCTCGATCGCAATCCGCTGGCCTTCTTCAATGGCCCAGTCTGGTTGCAAGTGGCGGTCTCGCACTGGAACCCCGTCGCCAACGTTTGATGTGAGCCTGCGCCCGATGATCGCGGCAGGATCCACAAAAAAGCCATGCGCCGGGGCGCGGTCAAATTGTGCCAGTTCCAGCATGTCTTTCGTGATCATCTGACCTTTGCGCGCTGCCTGACGCAGGACAACGGCCTGTGTCTTTTCGCCGGTCGCAGAGCCCTGCCCTGTTTCTGCGCCGTCGTCCCAGACCTGTCCTTGGGTGCGCAGCATGATGGACCACGGGGTTGGTGCAGAACATTTTACCTCAACCGTGTCCCACCGGTCTGCCAGACGGGGGGTTATCTGTAAGTCGGTGTCGCAAGGATAATATCTGCGCTCGGCCGAGATAATAGGCTGCGCAGCAATGCCTGCATCTTTCAAGGCTTGCTCTACCTGAATGGCCACATCCGCCCCCGTCAAGGCTGGGCCGGTTGCCTGTGCCATTGTCGGCGGCACCAAAAACATAATGAGACCGATCGCGCACCCTCGCCCCCAGCTCATGGCACACCCTCCATGAAGCGGACGGGCACGCCCTGCAGCTGCTTCGGATCAGTCATTGGGTCAATCGTGGCCAAGACGGCGCGGTTGGCCTGCAGGTCGGTGATGCGAAACAACAGATAGGCCTGATCGCCCCGGTCGGTATAGGCCAGCATGTTCTTGGTCAGGCCGTTTTGCGCCCCAAGCGGGACGCTCAGCTTGCCACCAACAATTTCGAGTGTTGCGTCAAGCGGCTCGCAGCGATGCGCGCCGAACAGGACGTCAAGCTCTGCCGCCACCCCTTCCAAAAGCTTCGCGGCCAGCGCGCGCCGGTCCTTTCGCAGCATTTGGTTGATGGCTCTGATGGGCAGGGCCGTGCCCATGGAGGCGCGCCTTTCAATGCGGGTCTGAGACTTTACTTGGAGTGATGCCGCTTCAATCAAGCGAACAGTCAGCACCATGATCACGCTCTGGCCGGCATGATCCCCGCCCACCATGCTGAGGGATATCTCGGAGGTGATAGACAGACCAACGGCGGGGCTTGGTGCTGCGACGGTTTTCCTGCGCTGCGTTAAAGTCGCATAGTCCATGTCTTGTGCCACAGTTGACACGGCGCCGACCGCAGGGCCTTTCGCCGACGATTGGGTCAGCTTGGCATTGCGTGACCGCGCGAGGGCATCTTGCACGTCATCCGCCAAATCATCGCCAAATGCTTCAAGCCACACAGGCGAGCCGAGGTCGACTGAAACATCTGGTTGATAGGAAGTGGCCGTGATTGCAGGCCGCTTGGCACAAAGGTCGGTTGCGATGGGCTCTCCGACGAAAGCCTCTACTTTGACCCGATAGTAAGAGCCACTCTTTCCTTCTGAAAGGATCGTATACCCCAAGATGCGAGATGACGGGCGCACGACCAATTGGTCCGCGGTCAGGATCGAACTTGCACTGGCGGCAAACCCGTTCACATCGACACCGGCCGTCAGCGCAGCCTCAATCAATGCTTCTTGCAAGGCCCGGCGTCGCGTGACATCCGCCCCCAGACCCGTCTCAACCGCCTGTCCGGTTGCCTGAACACGGCGCACTTCAGACTGCGCCGGCAATGCAGCGGAAAAAGCAACCGCCCAGACAAGAAGCAGGGACCAAGATCGCATCACTGGAATCAGGTCCGGGTCCGCCGCGCAATTCGCAGCATATGTGCAATCATCGCGTGGTCGACTTCCAACACAACTTCGTAGACATCGGCGGATTGCGGCTCGATCCGCAGCGTGCGCGCGCCGCGAATGACGCCCGACACTGTTGCGCGCAAGGTATCAGACTGCACGACGGCCTCGGCCATCGTGGTGCGGCTGTCAATTTGCAAACCATGGATCTGTTCTGCCAACGCACGCATCGCATCCATGCGGGCGGCCCGGATCGCCATAAGACTCTTGTGCGCAGTATTGCGGCCAGGTTGCACCGAAACCACCGCATAGCCTATGCCCTGAAGGGGCGGCGCCTCCGACTTGGCGCCCGACGACGGCGGGTTCATGATGTCCAACGCGGTCTTGGTTGCGGCCAACTGCTGCGCAGCTGTTTGGCCCCCCGACCCTGAGGTTGAGGCGGTAGGTGCAACGCACCCGGACACAAGCATGAGGCCAAGGGCCACAGCAATCAGACGTTTCTCTGTCAAAGGATCAACTCCTGTATTCTGGGGGCTGCGGGGAAGACACCACCCAAATTCCTTGCCGCACCTTTGCAGGATTTGTGCCAGATGCCCGACCGCACGCCAAAACTGGCATGGCACAGTTCTTGCTTCATTTATTCCAGTTGCGTTTCAACAACGTCAAAGAACTGAGCGGTTGATGCCAAAAACAGGCCAAAACGCGAAAGTGACGTCATGAAAGCAGCAATGTATTGAACTTTTGACAGCCTGGGGGTGTCATGGAATTGACGGGGCTTCTAAACCGGCTTGATGGTCTTCGAGGCTCACTGCAGGGCATGGCTTTGCCATTCGGTATTCTCATCTTGATCGCCATGATGGTCATGCCCCTTCCCGCGATCATGCTCGACACGTTCTTCGTATTCAACATCCTGCTGTCACTGCTGATCTTGATGGTGGCAATGCAGGCAAATAGGCCGCTGGATTTCTCGTCATTTCCAAACCTTCTTCTGCTTGCCACCATCCTGCGCCTCGCGCTCAACGTGGCATCGACCAGGATTATCTTGGCAGAAGGCCACAACGGCCACGAAGCAGCAGGACAAATCATCAAAGCCTTTGGCGACTTTGTTGTGTCTGGAAATTATGTCGTAGGTATCTTTGTCTTTATCATTCTGGTGATCATCAACCTAGTTGTTATCACAAAGGGTTCAGGCCGCGTCTCTGAAGTCGCGGCGCGCTTCACACTCGATGCCATGCCCGGCAAGCAGATGGCGATTGATGCAGATCTGAATGCTGGGGTGCTGACGCCAGAAGAAGCGACCGCGCGGCGCAAGGAAGTTGGCGAAGAAGCCGAATTCTACGGATCAATGGACGGCGCTTCAAAGTTCGTCAAAGGCGATGCGATCGCGGGCATCCTGATCCTTGCCATCAACGTGATCGGCGGGCTGATCATCGGTACGTTGCAACATGACCTCTCGCTTGCCGACGCCGCAGAAATCTATGTGCTCCTCGCAATTGGTGACGGTCTTGTCGCGCAGATCCCTTCGCTTCTGCTTTCAATCGCCACTGCGATCATCGTGACGCGGGTTTCTTCGGCAAAAGATATGGCCGGACATATCGGTGATCAAGTTGGCCTGTCGCGGGCGTGGATTCCGACGGCGGCGGTTGTGCTGATCATCGGCCTTGTGCCTGGAATGCCAAACGGATTGTTCATGCTATTCGCCGCAGGTGCCGCCGCCATGGCGTATTTCTTGTATCGCAAAGAAAAAGAGCAACCCGACAACTCGGCCCAAGAGCCCGAAGCAGAAGCTATAGGCAACGCAGACGTAATTACGCTAGAGGATGTCACCGACTACTCGCCCATTTCAGTGCAGTTGGGATATGGTCTTATTCCTTTGGTGGACGAAGATCGGGGCGGACAGTTGACAAAGCGTATCACCTCAATCCGCCGCGACATTTCGCGCTCGATGGGGTTTGTGGTGCCAGGGGTTCGGATCCGCGACGACCTTGCATTGCGGCCCAATCAGTATCGAATTCGCATTGGTCAAACGATCGTTGGGGATGACGAAGTTTATCCCGATCGCAAACTTGCAATTCCAGACAGCAAATCGGTCATAAAGATCGATGGCATTGAGGCAAAAGATCCGTCCTTTGGTGTAGATGCTGTTTGGATTCGCCCGAACCAACAAGCACAGGCAGAAGCGCTTCACTATGTGGTTATTGAGCCGACAAGCGTGATTACAACGCACCTTAGCCAGCTCTTGTTAAAACATGCAGCAGACCTGGTTGGGCAGGATGATGTGCAGTTCATTCTCGACAACTTGGCCAAATCTTTCCCACAATTGGTGCAATCAGTATTGCCCAAAATAATCTCGCTGCCCGTGATGACGGAAATTCTAAGAACCTTGCTGTCAGACGGGGTTCCAATTTCTGACATGCGACGAATTTTGGAAGGGTTGGGAGGTTCTGCCGGCCGCGGAAAATCCCCTGCCGATATGGCAGAGGCGCTGCGCCCTGCCCTGGCACCGCTTCTGATACAAAAGGTCACTGCGCTTGGTCAGACGATGCCTGTCATTACCTTGGCGCCAGAATTGGAACAGCTGATGCTTCGGACTTTGCGGCAAGCTGGAGATGAGGGTCTGATGTTAGACAACAAACTCGCTGAAACGTTGATACGCACGATCAACGAAACATCCGAGCAACTTGCTGCCCAGGGAAAACCAGCAATCTGTGTTGTCGCGCCGCAGATTCGGCGTGCATTTTCCAACTTCGCCAAACCCCATGTCCCACAGCTGATCATCTTGGGATTCAACGAGCTACCAGAAAATCGACATGTTGAAGTAGTGGCCTCCATAGGATCAACTGAAGGTCTCGCCTCACCAACGCTGCAGAAAGTATGAGGTAAACAAAAATGCCAACCATTACTGTAACTGCGCCAGATAGCTCGCTTGCAATGGACGAAATCATGCGCCGTCTTGGTGACGGTGCCTTCATCCTTTCAACCAAAAGCCAGGATGGGCAGATCATTATTCGAGCAACAAATGACCCCATTCCGGCAAAGGCCGAAAAAGCCGAAAAGGCCGAAAAGCCAACCTTTGGAGAGTTGTTCTCGAAAGTCGGGAATCCAGAGGAGCACTTCGTTCTGAACCGTGCGCGTGAAAGCTCATCTCAACCTGCGGTGCCTAGAAAGCCACTTTTGGAAATGCCAAACGGGCTTTTGGAACCAAGCCTTGAATTCACGGACACCGCAATCTCTTATACGATTGACGACCCATCAGATACACCCCTTCAAACGCCGTCAAAATCAGAGATCCCATTGGGAACCTCAAGTGATGCATTCCTTGAGGGCCTATTTGACAAAATTCGTGAGTTTGATGCGGTGCGCGAGATGCGCAACGGAGATTTGCGTCGCAGATTGGAACGCGCTGTTTCTGGTGTTGCCGCTGCCCGTGCAGCAGCTGATTTTGCAGAAGCCGAAGCACGCGCCTTGGAGGCTGCGCGCGACAAGCTGAAGGGAGATCTACAAGAGTTAAAGGCCACTCTTCTTGCCGCACAAGAGGAAAGCAATCGAGTTTCACAAGAAGATGCGCTGCTTGCCATGGGATTTGGAGCCGACCTCGTCGGGCGATTAACGGCCGCTGACACTGGAAATCGGCACCTGGATTTTGCGTCAGGGCTCGCACGCGAGATTGTCGCAACACAATCTCAACTTTCGGATATTGTGCAGGGCAGTGGCTTGGTGGTCGTTGGCCCAAGTGGTGCTGGAAAAAGCCATCTGGCTGCAAAATTTGCTGCATTGATGAAATCAGCAGTTCCAGACCGGCGCATCATGTTGATCTCGGTACCCTATCAGTTCGACAATATTACTCTGTCAAGCCTAGCCCGGCAAATTGGTGTAGAGCACTCCTATCTTGAAGTTGAGGATCTATCTGATCTTTCAAAATTCGGCCCCGACGTCCATCTTGTGTTCGACATCAATTTGCCAAAAGAAACTCTGTGTAAGTTGAAGTTTGAACATCAAAATGAAAAGCAGTTGCCCGTGATCGTTGCAATGCCAGCTGGTCAGAGTGCGGGCCGAATTCGACAGACGCTTGCGAGCTATCAGACAGTTGCGTCACAAGTTGTTCTGACCAAACTTGACGAGTATGAATGCGATGCCGCCGAGCTTTGTGCATACGCGACTTCTTCTGTGCCTGTTGGTTGGCTCTCCGGGACGCAAGATATCGAGGGCACACTTAAAGAGGCAAGTGTAGAAGTGTTTCGGGACTACATCATCGAAATGCTTGGTCAACCTGAGCAAACCGATATGAGCATGCAGATGGCAGCAGAATAGGACAACCAATGCCACAAACCATAACAATCGCGAGTGGAAAAGGTGGAGTTGGCAAAACCTCCATCGCTGTCAACTTGGCGCTAATGCTGCAGAGTTTAGGCAATCGAACAACCCTGATGGATGTCGACTTTGGTCTTGCCAATGCGCATATCATGATGGGCGTAAACGCAAAGAAATCTCTCAGTGACGTCATCAGCCATGGGCAACCAATCGAGGCTGCCATTGAGGCAGGCCCAAATGGCCTGCAACTCTTGGCCGGTGGCAGCGGCACAACCGATCTTCTTCACATTTCACAAGCTGATCGATTGAGACTCATTCAGGCAGCAGATTCTCTCGCTGCGAGTACGGATATTCTTGTGGTGGATGCGCCTGCAGGTGCAGGCGACAACACGCTTGATTTTGTCGCGGCGGCGGATCGAGTAATCGTTGTCATTGTGGCAGAGCCCACATCATTCATGGACGCCTATGCTTTGATCAAGGCCGCTCATTTGGAACGAAAGTTGCACAGCTTCTCTATCGTGGTGAACATGGAGAACATCGCAATGGAAGCACAAAAGCATTTCGAGAAATTTCGTGCTATCGCCATGCGCTTCCTAGATGTTGAACTGACATTTCTCGGTCATGTGCCAAACTCGCAAAGAATGCGTCGCGCCGTCTCTGAGCGAAAGCCCGTTCTTCTCTCAGCAACCAATCGACAGTCATCCGAGTACATGGCCTTTCATGATATTTCACAAAGGTTGCTGATCGCGCCGAGAAACCAAAGTGGAGGAATACGGTTCTTTGGAGGCGCCCAAAGCGCTGGCGAATAGGAACGAGTCACTATGAATACGCATTACAGCGAAGTGAGACCATCACCACGCAGCCTCATAGAAGCCGAACTCGGACAAGTGCGCCGCATTGCGCATTTTTATCATGGGCGTGTGAGTGGGGTCATCGAGGTCGACGATCTTATTCAAGTGGGCAATCTTGGTCTCATTGATGCGGCACAACGCTACGTGCACAAGGACGGCGTCACATTCGCAGCCTATGCTGGCATACGTATTCGCGGCGCAATCGTCGACCACTTAAGACGTGCGTCAAACTTGTGCCGAACAACAATTGCAATGCGTCAGAAAGTGAAACGCGCGACCGATAAGTTGGAACAAAAACTTCAACGTAGCCCCAGTTCAACGGAGATCGCCGACGAAGCCGGAATGAGTGTCGGTGAGTACGAAGAGTGGCGGGTGGCCTTTCAGGCAAATACACACAATTCGATCGATGAAGTGATGGACGATTTCTCGATCTGGTTTCATTCTTCCGATGACAATCCTGAAGCCCATATGGCGAAAGTCGAGATCAAGGCAGCGCTCAGGCTTGCTTTGAATGACTTGAGTCAGAAAGAAGCCTTGGTTGTGCAACTCTACTATGTCGAAGAGTTGAACGTGTATGAGATCGCGGAGATCCTGGGTGTTACTACGGGGCGGGTATCCCAGATCAAGAAGGCAGCCATAGGCCGGCTCCGTGACCGCTTAGCCGACCTCACGGGTGAAGATCATCGTGACTGAGGTCAGAAAAGGTAAACCAACCCTTGAGAGGATATCGCATCTGCAGATGTTCGTGCAAAGTGCGGAACTCCGAATTGTTGGGATCTCACCTCGCGTCTCTTTGGAAGTTTCATGTCAGCTTTCAAATATTGCACGCGGAACGTGCAACCTGTCATTTCGCGCAGTCGATATTGCCCCGAAGCACATTCTTGGGCACATTCAGGTTCCAATCAACCGACCGGTCATGAATGGTGATCTCCTGATCACGCATGAAGTTTTCGATCTGATGCGGTTCGAGTTTCGACACGTCGCAAGTCGACCCGCCAGCATCGTGCTCGCATTGGAGGAAGAGATTGCCGTGACCCTTCACGGCGATCTATGGATTGAAACAACAACACAGCTGACCGTCAGAGATCTGTCTATTGTTTTGCCATTGACCTGACCATAAAGAAAGGGTCGCAAGATTTTGCGACCCTTCTTGAATTATGTAGAAACATCAAATTAAGATCGCTATTCGAAATCAACGCTGCGTCAGCTTCTCAATCATATCCGAGTTGGTTTGAAGGATTCGTGCAGCGCCAGAGAATTGTTGCTGCGCACGGATCATACCAGTCATCTCAACGGTCATGTCCACGTTTGAAGTTTCTAACGAGCCACTTTGAATCTGGCCATAGCCATCAGATCCGCCAATTCCATAGGTCGGGTTGCCAGAATTTACAGTCGGCTCAAAACGTGCGAGGCCCATTGGACGCATCGCCAATGGATTTGCGAAGTTTGCCAGCCCAATCTGTCCGAGTTTGGTAACAACCTGACCGTACGTCCCGTAGATTCCACCGTCTTTGTTAATTTCAAGAGCTGAAAGCTTTACTTTGGTAACAGGGTCTTCGAACGGAATGTTAAGTTTTGAGAGCGTTGCTGTCGGGGAGGGTTGAGTGTTACCTGAAAATCCCATCACAAAAGATCCATCGGTCGAACGAATGTTCCCATCCCCATCAAGCGAAAACTCGCCATTCCGCGTGAACGTCCGGCGCTCACTGATCTCTCCCATCGAGGTGGGAGGTGCGGTCACAAAAAGACCACTACCCGACAGCGCCACGTTCAGGACGCCGTCACGGTTCACAAGATTGCCTTGCGAGAGACTGCGCCGGGTTGATTCAACGGCGCTGCCAAGCCCCGTTGATAACCGCTGCACTGACTCTGCGGAAGCCGAACTGTAAAGATCAGAGAAACTGACGTTGCTTCGCTGAAAGGCGGTCGATCCGGCATTCGCAATGTTGTTCGAGATCACCGCCAGTTCGTGCATGGCCGTGGCCATGCCTGATCGAATGGTTCCATACATTTTGGGCTCCTTGAACCAATGTGGTTGGTCTCGATTTGCAAAGAGCGTGCCAAGGTACTCAATCGTGACGAAAGGGACGGTGAAAGCAAGGCTCACTTGATCGGCCAAACCGAAGGCAACTTGTGCAAGCAGGACAGTTGGCAAAGAGCAGAAGGTGACGACGTTTTAAGAGCAAAGTCCTGCCTCGGGGGTGTTTTTTGGTGTTATAACGGGAATTGTCGAATGGACGACATTGAAACGCCCATTAATCCCCTGCGCTCATCTATCGCTGCTTCTTTGGCCCGGTTGCCTTGTCAGTTGCGGAGCCGCCAGCCTTACCGCCGCTTCGCGGCTTTTTGGTTTTAGCTTCAGAAACGGGCGCAGCAGAGGGTTTCGCGATCACTTCTTCGACGATTTCTGCCTTGCCCGCAGACAACAAACGAAGCGCATCTTCTGGTTCCACAGCAATCGTTGAACCTTCAAAGAATACCATCCCATGGACTTCGGCCTCAGAAAGAATCCTCACTTTTTGCCAAAACTTCGGCGCCTGATCTTGCGGATTCGGAGCAATGGCGGTGTCGTCAGGAGCCTCGTTTGGAAGAGAGGTCGGGGCCGCCGACGTTAAGGCGAGCAGCTTAAACTTGAGCGACGCATCGGGTGCAGGCTCTAGCAAACTTTCCAGATTGGTCAAAGGTTGCCCTTTCTGAAGTGCCTCAAGCCGACGACGTAGAATCCAAGTCTGCGCTGCAAGATTGGCAAGACGCCCATCTTCGGTTTTCTGCGCCAGAAACATGGATTTCAACTGCGCCAAAGCATCGATGAGGGACAGATTCCCCAATGCAGAAAGCGATTTCGCGCGCGCGCGTTCAAGCTTTGGGCTGAGCTTTGGATCAGCGGGCGATGCGCTGGCAGTATGACGTGAACCTAGGTTCCTGGAGGTCGGTTGCATATTTTTTCTCCCTAGTCATCGAGTTGGCACCGAGCTTGCAAATTCCGCTCCAACTCGACCGCCCATCACGAACAAACCCAAACCGAACGAAGATTGCCATGGACAGTATCTCAGCCTCACTTAACGTTCATGCGCAAGCCCTTGGGCTTCGCAACAAGCGCAATGAAATTCTCGCGTCGAACATTGCAAATGCGGCCACCCCGCACTTTAAGGCGCGCGACATTGATTTTGCCCAGGAGCTGGACAGGCACATTGCGAGCACCAGCCCGCTTCGTACAAACGATCCGCGCCATATTCCACAAGTTGGAATGGAAGGCGCAACCGACTTGAAGTTCCGGGTCCCGACCGAGCTTTCCCTGGATGGGAATACTGTTGAGCTCGCAGTCGAGCAGGTGCAGTTCTCGGAGAATGTCATCCGGTATCAGACATCCCTCGGATTTCTTAATCGGCGGATCAGCGGACTCGAGTCTGCAATCAAAGGAGAATGAGCTTGGACAAGGTAAACTCAATCTTTGACGTCGCATCTCGGGCGATGTCGGCCCAGATGACTCGGCTCAATACGATTGCGTCCAACCTCGCAAACGCAAACACTGTCGCGTCCTCATCAGCAGAGGCCTACAAAGCCCTTCGCCCCGTCTTCGCAGCCCAGTTCTCTGAGAAGGTGAACAGTTCAGGTCTTGCCACTGTGGGAGTTGAGAGCATTGTCGCACTGGATCGCGAGCCTGGGAAAACATATGCCCCCGATCATCCAAAATCCGATGATCAAGGCTACATTTACCGTGCAGCGGTAGATACCGATGAAGAGATGGTCGAGATGCTGGAAGCATCCCGCCATTATCAAAACAATCTTGAAGTTCTGTCGACGCTGCGTTCGCTCATGATGCGCACGATCAGCATGGGCCGCTAATCCGAAGGGGATCCACTATTATGACCACAATAGACTCCAGCAATGCAGCCCAGCAGGCACTGTTCGATAAACTCGGCATTTCCACGACATCAGGCAGCAAGCCAAACGCCAAACTCGGGAACGGGAACCTTGGTCAGGATGAGTTTCTCAAACTGATGACCACACAGTTGCAGAACCAAGACCCTTTTGCTCCAATGGAGAATGGCGACTTCATTGCGCAGATGGCGCAATTCTCAAGCGTGACAGGGATCCGTGAGATCTCGACCGGAATAACGGCGCTGGCGGATGAGATGAAGAAGATGCGCGTCGCAACCGCATCAAATCTTCTTGGTCATTCTGTGCTGGTGCCAGGTACCACCGCGCGGCCAGATGACAAAGGCGAGGTCCATGGTGTCATCGACCTGCCCGCTGCCTCAAGCACAACCCGCGTCTCATTCTCGGACAAGGTGACAGGCGAACTTTTGCATGAACTTGACCTCGGAAGCCAGCCCTCGGGCCTCGTCGGTTTCAGCTGGACGTCCATTCCGCCTGCAGTGCTTTCAAGAGGAAATCCAATCCAGTTGGAAGTGACGGCGAATACGGGTGGTGGGCAGCAAGTTCTACAACCATCTGTTTTTGCAAAAGTTTTGGCAACATCAGCCCTGGCAGACAGAACGAACGACATCATGCTTGACGTTCAAGACTATGGCGAAATCGCCACCAGCAATATCACCAAATTCCGCTGATCCTCGCACCGAAAGGCAAAACTCATGTCGTTCTATACAGCACTGACCGGACTTAACGGCGCGCAATCAGATATCTCGGCCACGTCCAACAACATTGCAAACGTCGGGACAACGGGCTTCAAAAGAAGCCGTGCGGAATTTGGGGACATCTTTGCGACCTCACCATTGCAGAATTCATCTTCCTCAATTGGTTCTGGTGCCATCCTCAAGGGTATCAAGCAGCAATTTACCCAAGGCAACATCGCGTCATCTCTGAACGCGCTGGACCTTGCGATCTCTGGCCAAGGTTTCTTTGCGCTTAAACCATCTCTCACTTCGTCACAGACCGTTTACACCCGCAACGGGTCATTCAACGTGGACAATGACCGATATGTTGTTGATAGCTCGGGGCAGTATTTGCTAACTTATCCGGTGAACACCGACGGATCCGTCACAGCCAAAGACCTCAACAGCGCGGTACCACTCAAACTCCCGGTAACGTCTGGCGACCCAAACGCGACCTCAAATATTAATCTTGGCGTCAACGTTCCCGCTGATTCGCCTGTGGTAACAAGCCTCCCAAAGTTCAAAAATGGCTACGTCTTCGACCCGACTGACGCGGAGAGCTACACCAACTCCACGTCAATCACCATCTTTGATGATCTTGGCAATCCGACCATTGCCACGATCTATTTTATCAAAACGCAAAATGCCTCCGCATCCGATCCCACAAACAAATACGATACTCGGCTTGTAATTAATGGAACGGTAATCGATCCCAATCTGGTTGCTGCGGTCAATGACAATGGCAACCAGATCTTTGTAGATCGTTTTGGAAATCAAACAACGCAGGTTCCTGATGACAACTATTTTCTAGAAGGAAAAGGCTCGCCGCTTTACAAGCTCGATGATCTGCGCACCAAGGTGAACTCGCAGCCGGCGTCCATCCAGGGTGAACAAGCTGGCTTTGACTTCGGCGAGGAAGGCGACAAGCTCATTGAGATTGTGACGGACCCTCTTATGTTCACTGCGACGGAAGAAGGTGGCAATGCGAGCTCAGGAATTTTCTGGGGTAAGGATTTTTTGCTGGTCAATGTCGACGACAGTGATGCCCCGGTGTCGATCAACTTGAGGCCGGGAAAGTACAATGCAACCCAACTTGCAGCAGAAGTTGAGCGCGCCATCAACGAAGCCTATGGGGATGACAAGAAGTTTCAGATTGTTCAGAACGTGGACGATGAGCTGACAATTGATCTTTTCAAACTTGGAGCCGATGGAAGTTCGGTTTCTCTTGGTGCGAATAGAATTACCGTTGATCTTTTGAAAGAGACGCCTGTTTCGGAACTTGCGGGCATCGCCATCGATGGCGCCTCCCCTGATTTCTCCAAAGACGAGTTTCTGGTACATGTCCAGCAACGCATCAACGCAACTTTGAATGATTATATCGACCCAATCGGAAAAAATGGCGCAGTAACTCTTGGCATGGATGGTAGATTGTTCGCACGGGCAGTGGGAGAGAAAATCGACACTCTCCCGATCGCACCTGCCATCATCGAGCTCGATCACAATACCGAAGCTGACGGCATCACTGCCGCGAGTGACACCAAGTTTTTATCATACTCAAACTTTGGCAATAAACCTTCGTTGTCGGTCTTTGATGGCAGCATACCACTAACGAACGATACGGGTGCTAACACGCTTACATATGACCCGACACAGAACAAGATCACGCTATACGTGCTGAGCGAAAACTATGATCCAAGGTCAGCCACAATTCAGCTGCAAGGCCCAACCACTGGCCAGTTTGGGGCGCTCTTGAATGGCAGAACGTTGCGCCTGATTGACTCAGCGGGCGTTACCGAGGGCGACTACACCAAGATTCAGATTGATGCCTCTGGACTGGCATTATCAGAAACAGGCTTTTCTTTGGATTCAAGCGCAGGAATCAATCTGCTGTTTAATCCATCATCCGATGTTGAAGCTTTCTTTGAAGGTGCCACGAGTGGGACCGAGGGCGTTGTCACGACTTTTAGCAGTTCCAAGATAGTGCTGCGCGAGATCGGCGCTGACGCTAAAAGAACCACTGCATCTTCATCCTATCAGCATGCCTTCGTTATCACCCAGTCGAAGAACACTGGAGCGAGTCAATTAGCTGCGGTGAGTGATCTCGGGTTGAGCAAACTCGTGTATGATGCAAGTGATATCGATGCATCTACAAAAAACATCAACTCGATCAACAAGCTGAATTGGGTGGACGAGACCAATCCGGCCATCAAGGTGTCTTATGATGGCGTGAACCAAAGGCTCCAGTTCTCGGTAGATCGAACGACCCTGGGGACTGGAACCGGGTCCAACTTCAATTCGTTTACGGTTTATGGATCATCAGACGCCCAAGACACAAACAATCTTGGCATCCCTGACAGCGGCAACGCAAGCCAGGTATTGATCCGTGGTGGAGAGATATTGTCGACCGAGAGCTTTGTTGCAGACGGCGAAGAAATTCAGTTGAACGACAAACGCTATGGTGTCACGGTTGGATACAAATCTGATACAAAGTCGTTTGTAATCCGTTCCGGTACCACAGGGGAGACTATCGAGAAGAATGGCGCTATTGGTGTTGCTGATCCACAGAAGGCTTCAAATATTCAGGTCGGCCGTAGAACGCTCAACAGTGATGGAACTGTTGATACAAGCGAAATCATAAACCCCAATAACCGGGTCCTTGGCGGCGGGGAAAACTCTGTTTTTGGATTTGGCGTTACGAAGGCTGACTATCTCTTCAGCGCCGGGCGAGGCTTGGCAGCACAGTCTGCAATCGCCACAGGACGTTCAGCGCAAGGCGATCTGACCAATGTGTTTCGACTGACCGGAAACGGTGGTGAGAACGTTTTCAACATCTCGGTGAACGGAATTTCCGGCGTGATTGAAGTCCCGGCGGGGAACTATGTGGGCACAACCCTCGCCTCCACGCTTGAGGAGAGAATTAACCAGATTTCCGATCCATTGACTGGCGAAGGGGTCGGCGGCGTCGCGGTGCGTTACTCAGCGGCAACGAACAGCTTTACCTTCACGACTGGCACGACCGGTGATACCTCAACAATCAAAGTCAAAGGTAGCTCCCGACTTGGGCTTGACGATGTGCCCCTAGGCGTTGGTGCGATCCCACAGATTTATAATCTCGTGCAAGCAACAAACGCGAACGGCGAAGCACTCTTCGTAGATCCAGATGGCAACGTGGTCACCACTCCGCCAGCTAAGATGGTATCAGGATACTACCCTCTGTATATTGATGAAGGTGAATTGACCTTTGATAAGACGGGTAAACTGGTCAGCCCAAAAAATATGGTGAGCTTCGAGCAGCAGGGAGAAGGTTTTTCGATTTCTCTGGCGGTGGATTTCTCTGCATCTACACAGTACGCCCAGCCCTTCTCGGTTCTCTCGGTCGAGCAAGACGGCTTTACGTCTGGTCGTCTTGACGGCTTGGAGATTGACAGCTCTGGAACGATCCGGGCCAACTATACCAATGGACAGAACAACCCACTTGGAAAAATTGTGGTTGCGACTTTCAACAACCAGAATGGTCTAAAACAGGTTGGAAACGCCACTTATGTGGAGACCGCGGTATCTGGTTCAGCGCAAGTTGGCGAGGCTGGTTCCGAGGGCTTTGGTAGTGTGCAATCGGGTTCGCTAGAACGTTCGAACGTGGACATTACGGAAGAGCTGGTGAACCTGATTACTGCGCAACGTAACTTCCAAGCCGCGGCCAAGGCGATCGAGACCACGACAACCCTGACCCAGACCATCATCAACATCCGAATGTAATGTGATTAGAGAGGGGTCGTTGAAATGGACCGCATGATCCATACCGCACTGAACTCAATTCGAAACCTCTATGACATTCGGTTCACGACATCCCAGAACTTGGCCAATATGGCGGTTCCGGGATACCGTCGTGAGATGCAAAATGAAGGTGGGAGCGGGTTTATGCTGGAGGATGGCCAGCTTAGCTCGCGCGCTTTCGCCTTGGAGATGGGTGCAAATCAGTTTTCTGAAGAACAAGGCGCAATCGCACCGTCGGATCTCGCGACCGATATCGCATTGGTCAATGGATCTTACTTTGTTATAGACCCCGGTGCAGGCAACCTAGCTCTTACTCGCCGCGGCGACCTGAAGACCAACTCAGAGGGGCAGTTGACCGATGGAGCGGGCAATACAATGTTGTCTAGCGCCATGCAGCCAATCGAGATCCCCGCGTTTCGAGAGATTCAGATTACCCAGGTTGGCGAGGTTTTGGTGAACCCGCTTCAAGCAGAAGTTGGGCAGTTTATTTCGGCAGGCTTCATTGCGACCACTGCTTCGAAGGCTCCGATGTCCAAGGATTTTGACGGTCACATCCGGTACTCCGACGGCACAGCAATCACCCCGGACCAATCTGGAAAAATCATGCAGAATGCGCTCGAGGGCTCGAATGTTAATCCTGTGGAAGAGCTTGTTTTCTCAATGGAAATGCAGCGACAGTTTGAAATCAACATGAAACTGATATCGGCAGCAAAGGATTTGGATGAGGGCGGAGCACAATTGCTGCGTCTTCCGACTGAATAGGTGACTTAGCGCCACTATGGCACGGCGCTTGCAATAGACGTTGCACCAGTTCCAAAAGGACGTGAGCCATGTCTTCAAGCGCTATGCATGTTGCAACCACCGGTCTGAATGCTCAGCAGGTCAAGATGCAGGTCATTGCCAACAATTTGGCAAACGTAAACACAAACGGTTTCAAGCGAGACCGCGCCAACTTTGAAAGCCTGCTTTACCAGGTCATTCGTTCGGGTGGAGCGCAGACATCCGACGGGACGATGCTGACATCGTCCGCCACTATTGGCACCGGGGTGCGTTTGGTTTCAACCGACAAACTTTACACTCAGGGAAGCTTGGTAAGTACCGAGAACTCGATGGACTTGGCGGTGGATGGTCAAGGCTTCTTTCAAGTCTTATTGCCCGATGGCCGCATGGGTTACACTCGTAACGGTGCATTCTCGCGCGATGCTGAGGGGACTTTGACCACTGCGTCAGGCTATGTCGTTCAGCCAGAAATTCAGATTCCCGAAGGTGCAACGGAAATCAACGTCGGCGCAAACGGCGTTGTTTCTGTCAAGGTCGGTGGGGATGCGGAACCGCAAGAGGTTGGGCAATTGACGCTTGTGGACTTCATCAACCCACGCGGATTGCAGCCCATTGGTGAGAGCTTTGTTGTAGAAACACCCGCCTCGGGTGGCCCAATTGAGGGCAATCCGTTTGAAGGGGGCTTTGGCAAAATCACACAAGGCTTTCTTGAGGGGTCGAACGTGAATGTCGTTCAACAACTGGTCGACATGATCGAGACCCAGCGTGCCTATGAAGTGAGTTCAAAGTCGATCACTGCGGTTGATGAGATGATGCGCTACGTCTCGAATAATCTTTAATTGGAGAGCGCATGATGACAAAATCTGGTTTCCAGCTTGGTCTTTTCTTCTTGGCACTTACGGCCTGCTCTGAAGTCGTTGAAGAACGGGTTAGCGAAGACTATCAACCGATCTACGACATGCCTGAAGAGCTTGACCCTTCGATCATGCCCAGTGGGGCGATTTATTCAAGTGCTCAGGTTGGGCTTTTTGCGACCGACAGGCGTGCCGCGCGTGTCGGCGACATCCTGACGGTTGCGTTTACCGAAAGTTTTTCGGCAACAAAGTCGCAGAATGCCGCGTCAAGCAAGACCAGCACGACAAACCTCACTCTGCCTTTGCTTGCCACGTCTACCGGCAGTGATCTTGCCACAGGTGGTGGACAGAACTTCACAGGATCAGGATCTGCCGCGCAGTCCAACTCATTGACTGGGCAAGTGTCCGTTCATGTCACCCGTGTTTTGCCGGGCGGAAACCTAGAGATCATGGGGCAAAAACGCCTCACCCTAAACAACGGCGATGAATACATTCGGGTGCGAGGTATCGTGCGGCCTGAGGATATTTCATCTGACAACGTCGTTCAGTCAGATCGAATTGCGAATGCCGACATCAAGTATATCGGTGCAGGCGAATTGGCGGACACTGGCAAGCAGGGTTGGCTGGGCAGAACCCTGACCGCTGTCAATCCTTTCTAAGGGACGCAACCATGAAGCCTTTCTTGCGCCTAGCCGTCACGACTTTGCTGTTGCTTGTTCCAGGCTTTGCGATGGCAGAGCGGATAAAGGACGTTGCGTCGATCGCAGGCGTACGCGGAAACCAGTTGGTTGGTTACGGTATTGTCGTCGGCTTGGCGGGAACGGGCGATGGCGGCACAGGGCTTACGTTGCAATCCTTGCAAGCGATGGTGTCGCGGTTTGGAATTGTGACGGACGCTTCAGGATTGAATGCCAAGAACGCTGCGGCGGTGATGGTAACGTCAGAACTCCCGCCTTTTATCAAACCTGGGCAGAAGATGGATGTCACTGTGTCCACAGTGGGCGGGGCAAAGTCCCTGCGGGGTGGCACATTGCTGATGACGCCGCTGCTTGGTGCCGATGGCGAAACCTACGCAATCGCACAGGGAAACCTTGTGGTTGGCGGTCTGGGGGTTGAGGGTGCGGATCAGTCATCCTTGGTGGTCAACATTCCGACGACTGGCCGGGTCATGGGGGGGGCGACGGTCGAAAAGATGGTCTCGACGGGGTTTTTGGAATCTGACCATTTGGTCTTGAACCTGAACCGCGGGGATTTCACTGCATCGCATAACATGGCAGAGGCCATCAATGAGCTGTTTGGCGCGGGCGTCGCAGTTCCGCTGGATTCCAGTTCCATAAGAGTGCGCGCTCCGCAGGATGCGGCGCAGCGTGTTTCATTCGTGTCCTTGCTCGAGAACATCGATGTAAAAGAGACCGAACCTCCCGCGATTGTTATTGTGAATTCGCGAACCGGAACGATCGTGATTGGCGGCAATGTGCGTGTGACACCTGCAGCAGTCACCCATGGCTCATTGACGGTGAAGGTAAACGAAAACCCATCCGTAACGCCAAATTCCAATGTTGCGATGAATGACAGTCAAACTGTGATCACCCCGGCAGCCCCCACAGTGACACCGAACAGCGACATTTCTGTCGAAGAAGATATGGCGCGCGCGTTCGTGTTTGATGCTGGCGTTTCGCTTTCATCGCTCGTTGATGCGATCAATGCGGTTGGCGCCTCTGCGTCTGATCTTGTCGCAATCTTGGACGCCTTGCACGAAGCGGGTGCATTGCATGCTGAAATTATCGTGATCTGAGGAAGATCAATGGACAAGATGCCCCCCCTTCCCCAGGCTGCTCTGCTTGCCGACAGTGCGTTCGGCCGACCACCGATCTCGGCCAAGAATGCCGGCCCTGAAGAACTGCGCCAAGCTGCCGAGGCGTTTGAATCGATGTTTGTTCGGATGATTTTGGAACAAGGCCATCAGACGCAATTGGCGGATGGTTTGTTTGACAGCGAGAAAGACGACTCGTTCCAATCGATGCTGGATGCTGAGTACGCAGAATCCGTTGCTGGGCAGGCCGATCTTGGCATTGCCAGCGCACTTTATGCCCAGTTTGCAGGGTCTTTGACAAAAGTGAAGGAGTGATCGCGTGGCCAGCCTGCTCGACATTGCTTCAAGTGGGATCCAAGCCTACCGCAAGGCGCTGTCCGTCACCGGGCAAAACATTGCCAACATCGACACCGAGGGTTACCGGCGGCGCGAAGTCAACATGCGCGAGGTGTCTGCGGGCCAGAACGACATTACCACGATTTCCGATCAGACCGGCTTGGGCGTTCAAGTCAGCGATATCGGCCGTGCGTTTGACGTGTTCTTGGCCGCTCGCAGTCGCAGTGCGACGTCTGATTTTGCCGAAGCTGACACAAGCCGCGTGAGCCTTGAAGCCCTTGAATCGGCAATCTTGCCTGATGACTACGATCTGACTTTTTTTCTTAAAGAATTCTTTGATGGCTTGAACTCAATCGCACAGTCGCCCGCGGATCTGTCCGGAAGGGTCGTGGCGATCAGCCAAGGTGGTGCTTTGGCTGGCGCATTTGCGCGAACCTCCTCTGCGCTGTCTGATCTTAAAGATCAAATCTTCGCCCAAGCTGAAATCACCGTGGGCGAGCTGAATTCTTTGCTGACAGGTTTTCGCAACACGCAGCGTCAGGTCGCCGCAAGTGCAGCTGGCTCAGGTGCCAATTCCATTTTGGATTCGCGCGATCAGACGTTGGCCGAACTGTCGCAGTATGTCGGCCTGACGGTTGAATCCCTTTCGAGCGGTGCCACACGTGTCAGACTGGGCGCATCGGGCAACGGACCGATCCTTGGCACAGCCACCGAGGCAGGTTCCTTGGCGCTGCAACGTGTCGACGGCCGCCTGATTGTGTTGGCTGGGCAAAATCAACGCCTTGCAGAAACACAAGAGGTCACTTCTGGGCGGCTGGCAGGGCTGGTTGCCGCGTATGAAACAGTCTCACTTACCTTGGACAAGCTTGATGCCCTTGCCAAGCAATTGGCACAGGATTTCAATACCGTGCATGCTCAGGGCCTATCATTGGATGGCAAGCCGGGTGGCATGATGTTCAGCGCCGACAGCTGGGCAATCGAGCGCGCGCCCACCAATCTGGGTGACTTTTCCACCAGCATAAGTGCTGACCAGATCATCCCCAACGGTGCGGAACCCGTCACGTTCATCTACGATGCGAACAAGGGTGCTTGGAGAGGCACAAGATCCGATGGCAGCATTCTAGAGACACCGAAAGCCAAGATCACTCTGGGTGGGGTCACCGTCAATATCACCGGCCAACCGGCCAACGGTGACAGCTTCACTTTGTCCCCGTCAATCGGCAAGGCAGCGAATTTGCGCTTTTTGCTGACGCGACCCGAGGAAGTGGCCGCAGCGTCGATGATCCTGGCGAGTGCCAATCCGTCTAACATCGGCAGTGCTTCGGTCGGTGTTGTCGCAAGCAACCCAATCACCCCAGCCAATCTTCCGTTGCTTTCTGACGTGACAGGCAATGATCTGTCAGCCCTTTCGGGGGCAAGACTGCGTGAAAACGGTGTCATCGGGGTTATTCCGGCGGGAACTCGCAGGGTCGATCTGGCCTCACTGACACGACAGGAACAGATCACCTTTACGCTTAGCGGTGCAGAGGCAGCTGCAGCGAACATTCTGACCCTGACCTTGGATGATGGGACCAATAGTGTCACGCACAGTTTT
>JBILYK010000149.1:0-27949 GCA_044377735.1 Paracoccaceae bacterium
TTGACCTCAGCATCAGAGTTTTCTATTAAAATTAATAACTTAACTGAAACGGAAAGCCAAGCAGATGCCTTCACCCAAGGCCTGATGAGCCGAACGCGTGACCCGGCTGGCAGCTGGCAAGAGGTGGGTTTCAACCTTACCGAGGGCATTGATGGCAACGAAACGAGTGCTGATGGTCTTTCGGCAGCTGTTGGCGCAACCACTCTTTCCCTCAGCCTTGGGGGTCTTTCGGCAAGCCTAAAGGCCAGCACGCTGCCAGATCTGAAGTCTGCAACCTTGGCCAAAGCCATGGCAGACGCCATGCGCCGCTTGGGCACCGTCCCCACGATGACCGGCGTTGCACTCTCTGGCCTACCCGCAAATGGGTCTGCCATCGAAGTGACACTTGGGCGCGAAACCTATCAGCTTGAGATGGTTGCGAACGAAGTCCGTGTGTCAGGACCAGAGGCCAATCGGATAACCGCCTATTTTGACAGCACCAATCGGCTGCAGGTATCCGCGACAGGTGGCAGCCTTGCAGGTGAGGCACTTGCGCTGGCTGCGGACACAACCGCCAGCATGGCAAATGCGTTTGGCCTCACGTCTGTCGCTTCCCGTCAAGTCACCGGGCAAGTCTTTACCAAACCTACGAAAAATACTGATTTTGATCTGGAAATTGGCTATGGGGGATCGGTCACGACTGCGACTGTTCGCTACGACCAAACCTCAGACGCCTTTACTGCCACGGGATTGCCAGTTGGGGTCAGATTTGCCATCGTGAATGATGGCAGCGGTTCGGTTCGGGCCCAGCTCTCGACCGCAGGCAATGACCAAACAGTCTTGCGCTTTGTGGCAAGTGCCAACGCGACAAGTCTGGGTTTGGTGTCTGCTGGCGCGCACATAACATTGACCGATGAAGGCTTGCGGTTTGACTCTGCTGACAGCAACCCAATCGCCTTGTCAGGCGCAAGCAGCACGCAGACCGGCAGTCGATTGCGCCTGTCGGGCGTGCCAGATGAAGACTTGATTGTCCTTGTGACGGGGTCCGGTGCGCGCATGGTGGCAAGTGCCATGACCGCACCAACTGGCGCACTAAAGCCAGCGGCGCCTAGCCTGTCCTTTCGTGTGATGGACGCAACCAGCGGTCGTATCGAAATTTTTGACCAGTCCAGCGGCAGTGCCATGGCCACGCGTTACCTGGGTGAAGATGGCACGTTTGCTGTCGCGGGCCATATGTTCCGTCTGAATGGCGCACTCGTCACTGGCGACCAATTCAATGTCGCCGCAAACCTTAAGGGAACCGGGGACGCCACCAACGTCGCCGCACTCATGGCGCTTCAATCCAGAAATGCCCAAACCGGCGAAGGTGGTTTCCGCGAACGCTTTGGCGCCATTATAACTGAGGTTGGCGCCAAGACCCGAGCGACAAAGATCAGTGCCAGCGAAGCACAGGCACGTCAGGATGCCGCTGTGCAGCAGGATGCCGAATACTCAGGTGTGAACCTGGATACCGAAGCAGCAAAACTTCTTGAGCAGCAACAAGCTTATCAAGCCTTGGCGCGCGTTTTGCGCACGTCAACCGAGTTGCTGCAAACTCTGCTTGACGCAATTTCGTAATTCATTGGGGGCCCACATGGCAATCAGCACCAAACACTTCAATCAGCAAACGGTGCGGCTTTTGGGTCAGATGAATGAACTGGCCGTCGGTTATCAAAAGCAAATTGCAACTGGAAAGAAGGAAATCTCACCTTCGGTCGCACCGGTCGAAACCGCACGGCTGTCGGCTGCAGAGGAAATTGATGCTCGCATTCAGCGCTACAAAGTGAACGTGAACAGCGCCGAAAGTCGGCTCAACCTTGCCGACAACGTATTGTCACAAGCCCAGACACTGATCACGCGCGCCAATGAACTGGCCATACAAGGGGCCAACGATACCTATTCGTCAGCCGACCGCATGGCGATGAGGATCGAGGTCAATCAGATCTCGGAAAACTTGCTGTCCTTGGCCAATACCAAAGACGCAGCTGGTCAGCCACTGTTTGGTGGATTTTACACGCAAGGCCCGGCCTTCACAGAAGGTTTGGACGGGCGCGTGACCTATCAAGGTGATTTGGGCCAGCACAAAGTTGCAGTGTCAGACAGCGCGCAGCTTTCGACAGGTGTCGATGGGCTGACCGCTTTCATGCGGATTGAAACTGACGAAGGACCAATATCTGTCTTTGAGGCCTTGCGCGGCCTGTCCCAAGCACTCGAAAGTGCGGGCAATCTGAGAACGTCGACCTCAATCGAAGCTCCAGGAGGCGTCAGATTGTCTGCGCTGGCGGGACGAACCCCGATGCCGCAAGCCTTCACACTTTCTGGAACACTGGGCAGTGCCCAGATTTCGGCCCAGATCATCGACGGTTCTCCTGCCGCCTTGATGGCGGCAATCAACGCGCAATCTAATGAGACGGGCGTTACCGCCACTTTAGACAAAGACAACAACAGCCTCCTTGTATTGACCGATGTGGCGAAGGGCGCCATTGCCATCAAAAACTATGAGATAACCGGACAAAAAACGGCCGAGGCCCCACTGCGGGGTGCGTTAACCCTAACGCCGCTGGATGCGGCAGGCGATGACGCAGGGCCATCACAAACGCTTGCGGATGCCGATCAATCCATTTCTGCCTCGATCAGCCACTTGTCGACCGCAAACAGCCACGTCTCGATCCAGCGTGCCAAAGTCGGCGCATATGCCAATGCAGCGCAGGTGCAAAAGTCCAGCTTGGAAGAACAGTCGCTATTCGTGCAAAAGACAAAGTCGGAAATCGCTGATGCCGATATGGCCGAACTCATCACGAAGCTGCAGACTTTGTTGCTGAACCGCGATGCCACCCAGCAGGCTTTTGCCAAGATCAGCCAGCAATCACTGTTTGACTTCCTGCGATAAGCGCAAGTGCTCAGCCAGAGGGCTGAGCACGGAAGAAACTGCGAAACCCTTCGACATCTTGCCAGCGGCGGCCGATTTCGCCCCGCTCCACCCGCTTGACCAAGACGACGGGCGCGATGACCGGCTCAGATGCCGCCGCGTCAGCTGCGGCAAGCACCGCAAGCAGGCTTTCATACGCCTTTTCCATATCAGCACTTCCAAGAGCGCTGATGCCGGGCACAAGCGGGCTGTCCTCCCCGCCCAGATAGGTGGCGTACAAACCACCAACGTCAGACGCCATCACCGCACTGGCTGCGGTATCAGCCGCAAACTGTGCTTGCCCGGCCTGGCCGTTCTGAACCCGGTCCAGTGCCGCCAGAAATCGTTCGTGATAGGCATTTCCGCGCGTTGGATCATTTGAATGGTAGCGTTGGACCGCGGCACTCCAGCTGCCGGACTGCGCGCGCAGAGATTTCAAAAACTCGATGGCATAGGTGATGTTCTGAACCGGATCCATCATCGCTGTGACCGACTGGAAGTTCTCGCTATGCCAGTGATAGTTGATCTGCATACAGCCAATGTCGACATTGCGCTGGCCGTTCTGCAGCACCGACTGCAAGAAAGTCATCGCATCGGCGCTTGTCTCGAAGTAATGGCCCTGCCCTGCCGTATTCAGCGTCCAAGGCCAGGCTCTTGTGCCACCCTTCCGGGCAAGGCCGGACTCAATCCGTGCAATCGCAGGCAAAAGACCCTCAGGCAAACCCGCCTGCGCGCCCAATTGCGCGGCAATTGTCTCGCAGTCAGGCGCTGTCATGGCGATTGCGGGCACTGGCCAAAACGGGCCAAGGCCACAAAAAACCACCAGACGGATGTACTTGGCATGTCTCATGCTCTCATCGTGCAATAGGCGGGCCATTATCCTATGTTTGGGCGATTCATGTCGTTCATAGCCCGATTTTGCAGAACCAAAGGACGCTTGCCATGATCAAGAAGGCGCTTGGCTTTACCGGTCTATATCTGTTGCCGGCCATTCTGGTGATTGGCGGTTTCTCAGCCGGTCACCTTTTCTATCCGGCCGAAAGTGATCGTCTGGTTGTCCATTTGATTGAAACTGGAAAAATCCCCAACCCGGCAGACGCCCCTGCAGCCGAAGAAACCGAAGCTGAGGTGCAACTGGATGCCAACGGCCAGCCAATTGATCCGACCCTTTTGCTGCCCACCTATCGGTACTTTGAAATGGTCATGCCATTCACCGGGAATTTTGCTGATTCAGAAAGACTTTACAAAATTCAACTCGCCTTCTCGATTCATCAATCGAAGATGAAATCCGATGGCATCATCACAAAGTTGCAAGAGCTGGAACAGCAAATTCGGCCCGTGATTGTTACGGAAATGATCGGCCTCACACATGACATGCTTGACAGCCGGGAGGGACGTCAGGCGCTTTTGGACAGGCTTTTGATCGTGGTCAATGACGAGCTTGTAAAGCTGGAGCTGGGCCCAGTGGTGGAAGATGTGGTCATTACAGATCTGGCGTTGACCTGAATTGGCATTGCTCTTGCATTGACCGTTCAACCGCCAAGAGGAGTTTGACATGGCCCAAGACAATTGTGACGGCACGGCAGGTTTCACCCATGCCCCACTGGCAGATTACTCCGTCGAGATTCAGTTCTTCGACTTGGCCGACCGCCCTGAGGCGCATGTGACCTTGCCACTGGCACTTCTCGCTGACCGAAGCTCTCCCCTTGGGAAAAGCGCCACATTGGGCCGCTGGCTGAAGTAGCGCCGCACAGCCTGCCATTCTGGTGCATAACTTTCAGCTTGCCCAAAACCCGACACGGGCGTGCGCATCGGTTTGTGCACAGGAACTTTTGCGGATGCCCAACACCAAAAAGGCCGCTCTGAGGGCGGCCTTTTCAGTATTGGTGAGTTCAGTCTTAGCCCTGCAGCAGCTGCAGCACGCCTTGCTTGGAGGCATTGGCCTGTGCCAGCATCGGCTTTCGGCATAAAAATTGCTCTAAATGTCTGCCCTTGGAGAAGCCCCATGATCCACTCAACGACCGACACCATCCGCCCAAACTATATGGAAAAATTTCGCTGCATTGGTGGAGCGTGCGAAGACAGTTGTTGCTCCGGTTGGCGGGTAGTCTTCGATAAGCGGACGGCACAAACCTATCTCAACGCGAAAGATCCTGAGATCCGTGAGATTGCGACCACGTCAATCAAGAAGATCAAAACGGATCGATCTTCTCAAAACCATTCATTTATTCAGATGAAACCACAGACTGGCGCATGTCCGTTTCTACAGACGGACAAGCTATGCATGATCCAAGGCAAGATGGGAGAAAAGTCACTTTCTACGGTTTGCACTACTTACCCACGTATCGTTGGCGTAGTTTCCGGCCGTGCAGTTGAAGTTGCAACATTATCTTGCCCAGAGGCCGCAAGGCTCTGCTTGCTTGAGGCGGACGCAATGAAGATCGGCGAGGATAAGCTGTCATCGATTAACATGCGGTCTCTCTCTGAAACTCCAAAACATCTCAGCTCACTCGCTTTTCTACACCAGACAGCACTAGAGATGCTTGAGGACGAGCGGGTCTCATTCATGGAGTTCGTACTTGTGTACGGATCAGCTCTGAACATTCTGAGAAGGCGGCCAGAGGCGGCGTTCAGTGACGATCGCCGGTTTGATGAAATGCAGGAGATTATCAAGCTCATTCGAACAAGTCTCTGTAACAACCATGAGAATGCGGCAGGAACCCGGGCGGCCACGCAGTTCCAACTGGCAAAAGTATTACCAATTCTTATTCGTCACTCGCGGAAAGGACTTTCAAATCAGAGGTTTCAGAAGAGCTTCCTTGATGCACTGAGCGGAATTCTACCGGATCCTAACGATATTGACGGGTCAGTCGACGCATACAGAAAGACCATCAAGGGTCTGTCTCAATCAGAGCGCGAAATCCTTCAGTCGGCGTTAAGGAACTATATCTTAAATGATCTAATGAACAACTCTGCCTACCTCTACACAAGGTCGCCCAGCGCTGCTCTTGAGGGCCTTCAGGCGGTTACGGTACGGTTATCGATTTTTGTCATTCAGTTGGTTGGCACAAAACTTTCTACCGAAAACTACAACATTCAAGAAAGACTTCCATTAATTGTTTCCAGTACAGCGCGCGTATTTGAGCACAATAACTTGATCATGTCTGACATTATAAATTACTTGGATCAGATTGACGATAAGTCAATCGCCGTTCTTGGTCTTATTTTACCGCAATTAGAATGAAAAAAGGTCCCGATTACTCGGGACCTTTGACAAGCAATAACCCAGTGGATTACCCCTGAAGCAGCTGCAGCACGCCCTGCTTGGAGGCATTGGCCTGTGCCAGCATCGCGGTGGAGGCCTGCTGCAGGATTTGCGATTTGGCCATGCTGGTGCTTTCTGCGGCAAAATCAGCGTCCTGAATGCGCGAACGACCGGCTTCAAGGTTCACTGAAATGTTGGTCAGATTGCTGACAACGTGATCGAGGCGGTTTGAAAATGAACCAATGCCCGCCCGTTCCAAGTTGACCTTACCAATGGCTGTATCCATGGCCGTAATCGCCAACTTAGCTTTAGCCAAATCGGTAACGTCACCAACCGTGCCCTTCATAGTAGTGATGTCTTCAAATGTATAATCGACGACGTCAGTTCCAACCGTGCCCGTGGCACCAGTGCCTACCATGAACTCGAACTTTCCGCTTGCGCCGCCGCTACCGTCAAGAAGCTTTTGACCCGCCCAAGTGGTCGACCCTTCAATCCGGTCTATTTCAGCGTGAAGAGATTGATACTCCAGATCAAGCGCTGCGCGGTCGTTAGTGTCGTCATTGCTATCGCTAGAAGCTTGAACAGCAAGTTCACGCATGCGCTGCATGATGTTGACCACCTCAACCAGCGCGCCTTCGGCGGTGTCGGCCATCGCCTGACCGTCTGACGCGTTGCGGATTGCCTGGTTGGTGCCGCGGATTTCCGAGGTCAGACGCGACGCGATGGCCACACCGGCCGCATCGTCTTTTGCGGCATTGATGCGCAGACCCGTCGACAGACGGTTCATCGTGGTTTCCATCGTCTTGTTCACGGTGGAGGAAGCAGCGGACGCCATCAGCGCGCCCATGTTGGTGTTGATGCTCATTGACATTTCTTAGCCCTTTCACAGATCTGGGGTTCACCCGTTCCGATTTCTCTGATCGCGCCCAACCAGACGCTCATCAATGTAAACGGCGCATTCTGGAAAAGTTTAATCCAGCGGGCAGAAAATCTTGGCAAAGGCGGACGCCGCAGTGCGAGGAGAATCCCAGCGTTTGCCACCCAACCGCCTGACGGGTTTCTGACAGGGTGGAAATTCGCCCAAGTTTTCCAAAAATAGTTGTTGTTAAACAATTCGTTGCCGCGTCAATTCCATGACGGTGACCTGTCAAACAGAAAATTATGCAAAGGGCTTTCACAGTGTCACAACTGTACACAGAGCACGGGGGTCTGCATGAAATTAGCGGGGGCACATCAACTTCGGCAGAAGCAATCTGTCGTGATCACAGCTCAGTTGCAGCAAGCCATCAGCCTGCTGACAATGACAAACATTGAACTGAGCGCCTATCTGGAGAGCCAAGCAGAGGAAAACCCCTTCTTGGACTGCGAGCCGGCGGTTGAAGCGACCACCGACCTGCCGGCGGTTGTCGAGCCGATTGATATGACCAAAGGCGAAGTCGCCGCAGATGGCCCCATCCGAGACAGCGATTACGACAATCAGTTCGAAACTGGTGTGATTGAGGTAGGCCGTGGAACCAAAATGGGCCCACGAGACGATGATGGATTTGACCCGCTGAGTCTGCAGGCAACCGAGGATCCATCGCTTTATGCGCATCTGACGGCTGAAATGCTGAAAATCGACTTTTCTGCAAAAGATCAGCTGATTGCACAAAGGTTGATAGACGCGGTCGAACTCTCGGGTTGGCTTGGCCAGGCGGTTGGGGAGATTGCAGCAAGCCTTATGGTGGCGGACACCTGCGTCGAGAAAGTTCTGTTGCGATTGCAAGAGATCGAACCCGCGGGCCTGTTTGCACGCGATCTGCGCGAGTGCCTGCGCTTGCAGGCAAAGGATCGGGGGATCCTTAGCGCTGACTTTCGTGTGCTGCTCGACAATCTCACCCTCTTGGCCGAAGGCGATCTGAAGCGCATTCGAAAACTGGCGAATGTGACCCCTGAGCGTATGTCCGAAATGCTGCGCCAATTGCGTGCCCTTGACCCAAAGCCCGGCACTCAATTTGCCGGTCGCTCAGATCCGATCCAACCACCTGACTTGATTGTCACGCGCACGCCTGACGGTTGGAAGGTTGAGCTTAATCATTCCACGTTACCGGCAATCCGGGTGCGCAAAGGCTATGCAAAGCAAATGATGCAGACCGGCAGACGTGACCTGCCATCGGCGAATTTCATTACAGAGCGAATTGCAAGCGCACGGTGGCTGGATCGCGCGATTGCACAGCGCAATGACACCACAATACGTGTGGGGGCTGCAATTGTTCACCAACAGCAAGACTTCTTTGAACGTGGTGTTGCGTTTCTGAAGCCACTGGTCCTGCGCGACGTGGCTGACGCCATCTCTATGCACGAGTCTACAATTAGCCGTGTCACGGCCAATCTGATGATGGCAACGCCGCAAGGGACATTCCGTCTCAAAGATTTCTTCTCTGCAGCCATTACAATGGATGGGAATGACGAGGGCGAAGCGGCAACAGCCATTCGGCACAAACTCAAAAAACTGATCGACAGCGAAGCGTCAGAAAGCCCGCTATCTGATGATACTTTGGTGAAAATTCTAGGGGGAACGGGGATACGCATCGCCCGTCGAACCGTTGCAAAGTATCGGGAGAAGCTTAACATCCCGTCGTCTTTTGAGCGCAAACGCCAAGCTGCGCTGTCTGGAATAATCTAATTACAGGTCAGTTCCCTCAGCAACGCTTGATGTGACACCGGCGACTGCTCCAGGCAGGTTTGCAGCTGTGCGGCGCAAAACGCGCGCAATCGAGTTGGACCATGCGCGACCCCCAGGCCGGACCACCACCCCAGCGAAAGCAGATCTTCGATCCCGATCAGCTGCCCACTTGCCATAGATCGCAAGACGCGCTGACCGAATGACGAAAAGATCAAAACACTGCCCTTCTCAACAAGGAACACAGAGGTGACAGGCGAATTGGGCACAAACAGCACCTCTCCATGGAAGAGCTCGAACTGATCCAGACGGATCATTGCGTTGTGTCGAAGCGCTTTGGTCATGACTGAGAGCCAAAAGCTCTTGCGGCGAGTCTCTCGATTGAAAGTGTCCGCGCAAAGAACCATGTCATTGCGGATTTCGCAGAAAGGAGCTCACGCACTTCATCGCGCGTCATCACCAACACTCGGCAGTTTGACTTCGCGACAATCAGATCCTGATACTGGTCGGCCGCGAAAAAATCGACCGGTTGAAGCAGGGAGCCACGGGAATAGACCCGCCGACACTTAGGGTCACAAAGGCGTCCCTGCAAAACAATGAACAATCTATCCGTCGCGATCTCTCGAGAGAGCACGACCTCATCCGACTGGTAGTCTTGATGCACAAAGGCGTCCAAGGTGGGACCATTGACCAGATCAACAAGCAACTCATGTCCTCCCTTGCTCCGACAGATAGAACGACGGAATTCGGAAAACATTTAGCCCAAGCCTCAGCTTCTTCTTGGCGCTGCCTCGTCAGACCTGGACTTCTTCTTGCGGCGTCGGGCCTTCTCGCCTGGAAATCGTAAATCCGGATCGAATCTCCGTGCGATCCCTCGGGCCTCTAGTTCAGAGGTCGCGGCAAAAACCATCCAAAAATATTTTTCCTCGAACAGCTGATACGAACGGAGCAGATTGAACTGGGCCTGCTTTGTGTACACACACACCAGAATGTAAACGAAGACGAAGCCAATCCAATGCGTGAGCAGTGTGATCGCGTAAATCAACACCACCCCAATCATTGGATAAAAAAGCCGATGGTTAAGCATCCAAAGCAACGGAACTATGGCTGCTAAAGGGTCCGCCTTTATCTGATGTATCCCTGCATTACGATAAATGTCCTTGAAGACCTCATAGTTGAGGTAGGTCTCCTTCGGCTCAAAGTGCATGGACTCAAAATCTTGAGATATCCTCTGACTTTCATCTTCGGACGAGAAGTCATAGCGAGCAACCAATGGGTGATCAGAAATCAAGCTAAAGAAGTTACCTTCGCGCCAGAACGTTAGCAGGAAATGCCGAGCCTTTTCATCGTCAACCTCTTCCTCAGGAGTCGTATCTAGCCCATCTTGACCTGTGAGAAGCGCCATCAATTGTGCTGCGTCACCGAAAAACATGCTTCCATCGACGGCGACAAGCACATCACCTTGCCTTAATCGAAAAGCTCTTGCCTCACGGCCGAGACCTGACTTCTGCAATTTTAGGAACTGGCGCATCTTCGTTGCTTCCAATTCCTCACTCATGGGCTGTTCTTCATCCATAACAGTCAGGCATCATGGAAACTTTATCATGTCATCAGTGGGACTGGTTGTAGTTGAATTCGCTTTTGGCTTCGATTTCTTTGCATTTGTGTTCAAAGGCTTCTTCTGAGCGCTCATTCCGTTAATCTTTGTCGTGATCTCAGCCTGAGTCAGAAGTATCTTCTGAAGTGATGCAATAATTTCCTCAACCTGCGCCTGCTTCAATCCAGTCCCTGGTGACGGCGCCTCACCTGCAATTGCAGCGTTGCCCCCACCCATTAGAGAAAGGATCTGTGTAGATGTTTGATTGACTTCGTTCAGCATCTGATCACCAGTCTTAGCATGCGCTTCCAGACCCACGTTCATCTCATCCACCACAGATCTGCTAAACTGCGACACGGAGTTGACAATTTGCTCCTGCACCGACGCCAATTGGGTATTGAGCTCAGTTTCGCTGCTGGAAACTTTATCACTAAGCCCTGCCACAGCTTGGCTTGTTGACTCCGTCACTGATGATATCTCACCAAGTTTAGCAGTCATGTCCTCAACAGACAAAACAGCCGCAGTCAGCTTATCAATGTTATCTGCGAATATCACCAAAGCCTCTAGAGAGGTATTATTGGAAGTCTCCATTCCAGAAAGTGTCTTGTAGTAAATGACGGTTGCGCCAAGAAGTGAAACCGCAGCGCCTGTGATGGCACTTGCAAAAACGATGAAAACTTTTCGATATACTCTCTTCATCTCATCTCGAACAGAACTGTTGTCCAACTTAATACGATCCAATTCACTTGCGGCACTCGTTGCCATGTCGGCGGCATCAAGGGCAATCTTGATGCTATCTTCTACATTTGTGGTCTTCTCACTCATGTTCTGGCTCCGGCTGCCCGACTGGATCTAGGTTGCGTCAAAGGCGCATGTTCGCTTTATGCAGCACAAACCGTGCCAACCGTTCGGGCAACATTGCATGAAAGGATCGTCTCTGAGCCGAAACACCGCAAACAGACAACCTCTTGGACCAAAGAGGTCATGAAATATGCTGAAGGCACATTACTGCTCATCAGGTTAGATGGGTTACCTTTTCCTACGGACGAGACTCGCTACAGCTTCGGCAATGATAAATCGAAACGTTGCAATGATGCAGATGGCACCAGATAAGCAAAGCCCAAAGCTGCTGACGTCCGAGACGGGGCTCCCCATAGCCAGTCCTTCAAAGAGCAACCACAGGCCAAAACAGAAAAACACAACGGATGAAATCATGTCACCAGTTGAACGCGTGGTGGAGTGCTTTGGCATTTTACTGCTCCGACTGACCTGCGGGACGCCCGTTTTCGGTAAACATCATGTCCAAGGGAACTTCCACATTAGGTTCTGCCACGATCTCGCCTCGCTCTAGCCGGTAAATATATGCCAGCACAGCCGCAACAGCACCATAAAGGCGATCATTGATCTCTTGACCAATGTCTCCTGTAAAAAACATCGCTCGCGCGAGTAATGGACTTCGAAAGACTGTAATGCCTGCTTGTTGACCCTTCTCAATGATCGTTTCCGCCAACTTGCCACGTCCCATCGCAATAATCCGTGGCGCACCAGAGTCACCGGGGGCATAGCGCAACGCAACGGCGAAGTGGGTCGGGTTGGTGATGATCGCAGTGGCTTGCTCAATGTCATTCACCGCAGCAGCGGCCCTAGCGGCACGCCGACTCGCTTCAATCTGAATGCGGCGAATGCGTGCTTTGACTTCGGGAGAACCTTCGGAGTCCTTGTTTTCATCTTTGATGTCTTGAATGCTCATGCGCAGCTTGTTCACGTGAGTGTAATAGGAATAAGCGTAATCAAGGGCCGCGACACCGGCTAAAATCACCAAGAGGACGCTGACCAGCAAGATCAGGTCCCCTGAAATCTGGAGGATCGTCCAATCGAGTGAAGCATGAATAAGGTCAAGTGTTTTGGGCAGAACTTGCCAGACAAAAAAAACGCTTGCGGCACCCAATGCCCCAACTTTCAATATTGCCTTCACGAGTTCGACAAGGCCGTTAACCGAGAACATCCGTTTGAAACCCGCAAGAGGATCGATCCGGCTCCCCTTGAACTCCAAGTTTTTCGAAACAAAATGCAGACCTCCAACAGCGGTTTGGGTTGCGAATGTCACCAATAAAATTGGCCCCGCCACCACCAGAGAGACAATCAAAAAATCAGATAGGGCTGCAATTGAGTTTTGAAAGATTTGGTCTTGTAGATCCTCCGCCGGAACAAGTCTAAAATAACCGCGCCACTTTTCCAGAAAACGTGGCATGATCACACCAAGGCCGAGTATTAAAACAAGTCCAGTGATTAACGAAGTAAAGACGAACATCTCTTTAGAGGAGAGTATCTGACCATCTTCAAGCCCCTTCTCAATCCGTCGCTGAGATGGCTCCTCTGTCTTTTCCTGACCTTCATCTTCAGCCACCTTCAGCCTCCTTCAGTAAGGTTTTTAATCCAGACAGTATCTGATCTGTCAAATCTGCGAAGGCGGCAGCAAAGTGTGGTACAGATAGAAAAAGCAGAAGGAACACGGCTATCAAAGTTATAGGGAAACCAAAAGAGAAAAGATTCAGAGTCGGCGCCGATCGCGTAATGATACCAATTGCAATATTTATGAAAGTCATAAGTGCGACAATCGGCAGCATGATCTTTGTTGCCGACATCAACATGTCACGCATTGCCCAGCTACCCGCATCGAACAAGGCTGAAAAGTTGACCTTCGCTCCAATCGGTATTGCGTCATAACTTTGAATGATTGTCACGAGAGCAATAAGATGACCGTTCAGCGATAGGAATATTGCCGTTAGAAACATGGACAATATCTGGGAAACAACAGGCGTAGCGCCACCAGAACTTGGATCGATTTGGGTGGCAAATGAGAGGCCTGAGGTTGCAGATATCTTCTCACCAGCGAGTGCTACAGAAGAGAATAGCACCGTCATCGTCATACCGGCGCATAGTCCTAAAAGTATTTCTTTCATAATGACAGATACGATGGATAGATCATCCATTTCGCTAAGCTGCGGCACATTAACTCGATCCATCAGTGAGAATGTTATCGCACAGGTTGCGACAATGCGCACAGTCACCACGACGCTTCTTGCGCCAAAGAAGGGAGCAGACAGCAAAAAGCTGCCAATTCGAAGTGACAGGATCATGAACTGAAGAATCATATCATACAGACTCTGTATGTTCACACCCGGAAGCCCGCCTTCTGACATAGCACCGAGCAAAGTCATTGGATGTGCCGTATTTCTTCAAAGATAAAGGCAAAGTAGTCGGTCAGTCCCGAAAGAAAGTAACCTGATAGCAAAGCAAAAATAGCCAGAACGATGACAAGCTTTGGAACAAACGAGAGCGTTTGTTCGTTGATAGATGTTGCGGCCTGAATTACGCCGATGACCAACCCCACGGCAAGCGCCGAGCCAAGGACAGGCCCGGCGGAAACAATGATTTGCCAGAAAGCCATGCGAAGATATTCGACGTTGTTATCAAACTCCATGCCCAAGCCTATGGTGACACGAAGGTTGCGACGAGTGAAGCAGCTGTCATCGACCATCCATCAACGAGCACAAACAACAGCAGCTTGAAGGGAAGCGAGATGAGCATCGGTGACAGCATCATCATCCCGAGAGACATAAGGATTGATGAGATCACCATGTCGATCACCAAGAACGGCAGGAAGATCAAAAATCCGATCTGAAAGGCAGTCTTGAGTTCAGAAGTAATAAATGCCGGTAGAATAACCGAGTAAGGTATATCTGCATTTGATGCATAAGGTCCGCTATTGTTCAGGTCTGAGAAGACGAAAAGTGAATCCTCCCTGGTGTTAAGCACCATAAACTCCTTTACGATTGCCCCACCGATGAGAATCGCCTCCTCGGCAGTCATGCTTTCCTCAAGGTAGGGTGTCAGAGCTTCGTCATATACTTTGGTCAACGTCGGCGTCATGACCGTCGCTGTGAGGAATAAAGCTATGGCAATTAACACCTGATTTGGTGGTGTCTGTTGTGTTCCGAGTGCTTGACGAAGAATAGACAGAACAATGATAATGCGAGTGAATGCGGTCATGCCCAGAACGATAGAGGGCAGCACTGTGATGACCGACATCAGCACAAGAATTTGTAACGATAGCGAGTACGTCGTTTCGCCCGATTCATCCGTGCTCGACGTGAGCGCCGAGAGGCTGAGCGGATCATTTGCAAAGCTAGGAGCGGCGATAAAGATCAAAGCACCGGCCAGGATCAACGCGCTGCGCATTGGTCTTCCTCCATGCGCTTGTTTAGGACAATTAGTGCAGAGCCACTCCGCGCGGAATGAACCACACAGTCCTGGCCGTCGATAGAAACGAGCAGTATGCGCTCTCCGGCGCCAATCGCCACCGTTTCGATCACTTGCAATCGACTTTTGGCAGCAAGCCGCACGCGCAAACTATCGCGATTCCGCCGCACGTAGAATTGAACGCCCATAAGCACGCCCAGAAACCCCAGAACCACCAGAACCTGTCCAACTTCAAATTGCGGCATGCGCGCCCCCAGAATTGCCTTTCGCTATAGAGGCAATTCGCGTGCCACCCTGGATTTTTTCTGATTAAGTATATGATTTATATAGGAATATTTTTCCGTGATTTGTGCGCGTCAGAAATCTGTCACTACAGGCTCTGCATCCTCTTCTCTGGTTCAACAATTTCACCAAAGCGAATTCCAAAACGCTCACCAACCATGACGACTTCGCCCTTAGCAATCATTGTTCCATTGATGAGGATATCGAGAGGATCGCCCGCAAGCCGATCCAATTCTATCACCGACCCTTCATTCAAACGGAGGAGGTCTCTGATTGTAATTTTGGCACGTCCCACCTCTACGGTCATTTGCACCTCGATGTTCTCGAGAACGCGGAGATTTTCAATACCAGCACGGTCTGGCTTGGGAACGTCTCTTTCAACGGTGTCATCAATGTCGGCCATGGATTTTCCTCAGTTCTCTTCTTTTTGTATACGGCGTGTCAGATTGAGAGCGGTTTGCGTCCCAACTTGACCCAGTTGAGCCTCAAATATGGCGCGATCTTCCACTTTCACTCGAATTCCATCGTGCAATTGCATAGGGTATACATCACCTTCTTGCAGATGAATTAGATTTCGCAGTGACGTTGTGGGCTGTGCAATTTCTGCGGTCAGTTGGAGCGGAATATTCAGAATGGCTTGTTCCAATTTCTGCCGCCAACTCATATCATCTTGGACGAATTCCGATTGCACCCTGCTGCGCAGTTGTGACGCAATGGGTTTGAGTGTCTGTAACGGATAAATGACGTCAAATTGCGCTGGTTCACCTCTTGGCAGTTGAACCACAAACGAACAAACGATCACAGTGTCCGATCCATCGACGAAGCTCGCGAACTGAATATTCTCTTCGCGTCCCTGAACACCAATCGTGACAGTCAACAGGTCCCGCCATGCAGTTTGCAAGGATTGAATCAGGCCGTCAGTGACAATTTCAATCACGCGCTGTTCGGTTGCGGTAAACTCACCTTGATAACGCTTGAGCGCCTGCACGGTTGTACCGCCGTAGTAGCTGTCAGTCAGCAGCGAAATGAACCCTGGCTGAATAACCATCAGCTGACTTCCGCGAAGTTCCTCCATGCGTGACGTCGTGAGTGACACGAAGGTGTCACTTTCTTGAACGTACAGGTCAAAAGTTTTGACCTCAGGCGGGAAGGAGGAAATTCGTGGCTGTATCCGCAGGAACGGTAAAAACACAGCGCGCGCCATCCGGCAGAACCGCTCATTAATCATTCGCAAAGCATGATAGTCGCCCAACAGCGAAAGATCATCCGATCCGAACATAAAAGGACGTACCTCAGCGTCCGAGCCGTTCAGCAGTCCACTTCCCGAAGCCGATGCAGAGCCAAGACCCTCAATGAGTGCCTCAACCTCTTCTGGCGTTAACTTGCGCGTTGCAGCCATTACGACACCCTATTGCAGAACAAAGGATGTGAAGTAGACATCTTCCACACCGCCAAAATTTTCCAGAACAGTCAGTCGGGCATTAATGGCGTCGCGAATTGCGGCAGCCAATCGATCACGCCCTTCTTTGCCAGCAATGTCTTCTTCTGTGAATTCAGAAATGGTTCCCAGGATCTCTGAACGCATTGCCAGTTGATGTGTTTCCACATTAGCGACCACCGTTGCATCATATTGGGTCGATACGCCGACGCCAATCTGAAGGAACTTTCTGGATCCATTGAGATTCGTCGTGAACTCACTTGGAAACTCATAGTAGCTGGTGATGAATGTAGGTTCTGCTTCCACCGGTTTTGTTTGACGTGCCGGCGGGGCGTCCTCGGCAGTCGCGTCCTCAGGCGCCGGCAATTGACCGCTTTCTTGCAACTTGCGCTCGATGATGATGTCGATTTCTTCTGAAGGTGTCGGCGCAGAGAGGCCAAACAAGACATAGCCACCGCCGAGACCCACCCCTACGAGTGAAAGTCCGCCAACAACAAAGATCAGAATTTTCCCAATCTTGCCCTTTTTCTTTGGAGCGTCATCTGTCGACTTATCTGCCATGTTACCTCCGCTCCTCAGGCCATCAGATTGATGCTGAGCTGGGAACTATCGCCCAGTTTCAATATTGGTGCCGAGTCAGCGCGCGCAGGCTCTGCCCCGCGCACGCGCTCTTTACGGCCACCAGCGCCATCGCGTCCCGACTGGCCGCCTGAGTTTTGCGCTGTTGATTGACCAGAAGCCAGTCCATTCCAGCCCGTCATTGTCATGTGTTGTGTGGTCATGCTTGTTAACCGCACGCCAGCCTGATCCATAAGATGTGACAACATATCTTCATTTGCCAACAGCAATCTGGCTGAAGACGCCGTTTCGGTGATTATGCGGACAGTCGTTTCAGATGTATTGATTTCGATATTGAGCTGGATATCGCCCAATGACTTGGGGCGGAGCGTGATGCTGATGCTTTGCGCACCATCGCGGGCACTGCCCAAGACTTGGGTCACCAACTGTTCGCGCCAGGACGCATCGCGAGTGTCAAGTGTTTGACGGAGTTGTGCCATCATCGGTGCAGTGGAATTAGGCAAAGATAACTCATTTGTGCGTTCAGGAAGCATCGTTGCAAGATTGGGCCCCAAAGTGGCCAACACGGTTTGAGCTTTTGAACCAGACTGAAGCTGGTCAAACTTCTCCGGCGCAATACTTGCCGCTTCTGTGGATTCACGCAATTGAGCGGGATATTCCCTCGTCGCCGCCACCGCTAGCTCTGTGGCAGCCAATGGTTCTGCTGGCAGGGTCATAGCCGGATTGATCCGAAGCCGGGCAACGGTTGTGGTTGCGGTTGCGGGCTGGGATTCTGATTTCGTAACATCGCCAGAATCATCTCTAATATCTTCAGCGGCTTGCATCTGGGCGGAAGTGGCAACAGTGGTTGTCCGGCCGACGTAAGATTGCGGCGATCCTGATTGAATAATAGCATTCGGGCTCCCATCTTCAGGCTTCGGTTTGACCTTGAGAGCAGCTTTGGCTGGTTCTGAAACGAGCCCAGGATCAGATATTTTCCCTTCTTCACCCTTTGAAAGCAATTGGGCTTCTGAGCTGAGGGACAGCGGTGGCGCATCTTTTGTGTTCGGCTGATCCTGCAAGACAAGCCCAGAATGTTCCAAGACTTTAGCCGGATCAGACGTTTGGCCAAGTTCGCCCTGTGTCGATAAGGGCTGACCGGACGCCACGACATCGAGCAGCTGATGCTTGGAATTGCTTTCTGCTTCGGGGTCTGGAGGCGCCATACTTGGCGTTATGACGGCGGCAAATACAGCCAGGGCCAGACTAGCATCCGCCTCTTCAAACGAAGCTAAGTCTTTCTCGTCGTCATCTGAAATCAGAGGCGTCGAAGAGGACATGGGTGGCGTCGCCAAGAAGACATCTTCCTGAACAGGCTGCGGCATCATACATCCAAGAACCTGAGTGTCTGTCTTCAGATCATCGCTTACTTCTGGTGCACTAACAACGGTCGCAAAGCTCCATTCAGCATCCAACTCAGCCTCCGACAGAGGTGCCACCACGTCCAGACTTTTCATCTCAGAAGGCCCGATCTCGGGCTGCCCTGACGAGGGCAAAACTAGGCCATCTACAAAAGCAGGGCGGCCACCTTCAGCAGGTGCCCCGCTTGACACGTCAAAAAGCAGGTCGAAACCAGAGGCGGGTCCGGCATTCGCCTTACCTGCCGCCTGCCCTGATCCTATAGTGCCCTTGGAGATCGCATCGATCGCCGCCATACGCCATCTACCTATGTTTCAGACTGCCACATGTGTTTATTGCAAGATCGGGGCCAGCATCACACCCGGCGACGCCCTTGCCGTGGTGACATGAGGTCATCTTCCTTTTTCTCAGCTGCTTCTTCACCTTCAATTCGGGCATCAAGGCGCCGATCATCCAGAATATTGTTGCGGTTGCTGGATCGTGCCAATTGCGCGCGCGCTCCGTTTAATTCATCAGCGAGAAAGTCTAACCTATTCTGGGCCAGTTCCTGCTGCTCAGCCATGTATCGGCCATACCAAGATCGCGATCGCAAGTTCTGCGGTGTTACCAGCCTATCAATTTCTCGATTTTCGGCCTGCAAACTCGTCAAACGACTAAGGAGCGATTGCGATTCTCCGACTTGTTGCGCCAAAGATCCAACAGTGCTGGCCTGTCGCTGCATCTTAAGCTGCTCCTTCTTTTGAAGAAGTTTTAGAAGGTGTTCTTTACGCGTCACCGCTTATTCTCCCATCAGCCGGATGAGGTCCTGTTGGCTTTCAGGAAAGCGGCAGGCTTCATTCGCCCCTTGCCGGATGTATTCGGTGATCTTGGGCCAAAGCGAGACCGCCAGATCAAGCTCAGGATCTTGCCCGGGGCTATATCCGCCCATCAACATCAGATCCCGGTTCTCCAAGTACAGCGACACAAGACGGCGAAAGCGTATCGCAGCCTTTTGGTGACGCAGGGGCGTGATATCAGACATTACGCGGCTGACCGAGGCCGTGACATCGACGGCCGGGTAGATCCCCAGTTGTGTTTGTCGACGTGACAGCACGATATGCCCATCCAAGATCGCGCGTGCGGTATCGACGACGGGATCATTGGTGACATCATCGCCATCGGCCAAAACCGTATAGAACGCAGTAATCGCCCCCTGCCCTTCCTCACCTGCGCCTGACCGCTCAATCAAGGCTGGGATCATTGAAACCACTGAAGGGGGATAGCCCTTTGCGGTAGGCTGCTCGCCCAAGGCCAAGCCAATTTCACGCCGCGCATGCGCAACCCGCGTCATGCTGTCCATGATGAGCAAAACCTCTTTGCCCTGCGCACGAAAATACTCGGCAATGGCCGTCGCCCGGTTCGCACCCTTGATGCGCAGCAGCGCTGACCGGTCAGCCGGTACAGCCACCACACAGACTTTCTTTCGAACATCGCCTGGCATGACTTGTTCGACGAAATGGCCCACTTCACGACCACGCTCACCGATCAGGCCCACAATAATGACATCAGCCTGCGAGAAGCGCGTCATCATCGACAACAGAACAGACTTACCAACACCAGATCCTGCAATGATACCAAGTCTTTGGCCAGAACCCACTGTCAAAAGACCGTTGACAACCCGCACCCCAACATCAAGCGGCCTTGAAACCGCCTTGCGCGCCAGAGGGTTCAAGGGACGCCCCATCAACGGCCAGCGATCCGGCAGCTTCAACGGTCCGCGGTTATCAAGCGGCGCTCCCAATGCGTCGATCACGCGACCAAGAATTTCGGGTCCGACCTCAATCTCGTTTCCCGGATCCAGGATCGTGACCTGCGCGCCCAGCTCAATGCGGGCATCAAGATCATAAAGAAACAGCATGTTGCGGCCATCGCGAAAGCCAATCACCTCGGCCATTGCAACCTGCCCCGAAGCCGTAGACACCCCACAGATAGATCCCACCGAAACCGGAAAGCCGCCGCACTCCAGCAATTGGCCGTCAAATCTGTTGACGCGGCCACTTGCTTTGACAAAGCTCATGCCGGGCAAGGCGCGCAAGTCATTGGTTATGCGATCAATGTTTGCGGTCATTCGGAGGCGCCACTGGGCGTTTCGGTGATCTCATCTGCCGTGACTTCTGCGCTACGGCGCGCCATGGCGCCCGGCACAGGTTTTGGGATCACTCTGTCAGCGTAGCGCAGGTTGTCTGTTGAAAGCTCGATATCCCCTCGCGCCAAATCTGTATCCGCACTGATAATGATGGAACTAAGCGTTTCAGATGCCGCCAGATATGGCTTGATTGCAGCGATATCGTCCGGGTTCATACGCAAGCGCGGCTGGGCCAGATCGTTCCGAATTCGGTCCACCAAATCTTCGACTTTTGTCAGATAAGGCGTCGGCATTTCATCAATCTGCGCGCCCGCCCGAACAGAGGCCAATTGCTTCACGGCCTCAAGGATTTCATGCCGCAGGCCAACCACCCCATCGGCGCTGCGAAAGGCCGCAATTGCCGCATCCAAGACCGATAGGCGCTCTTCGACGGTGGCCGACATGTCGGCCAGCGCGCGCGCCTCACCGGCGGCAAAGCCACGGCCCCATTCGGCCTTTAGTTCGTCCAGATTGGCCGGTCTTTGACTTTGATCTGGCGGTAAAATGGGCACAAGATCAGCCTCTTGTTCACCCCGATCATTTGGTTCCTTAAAAAGAGATTGGTAAGCGCTTATTTCGGAATCAACCTGAGCCAGGTCGTCCGTGCCTGTCGCAATGACAGATGCGACTGGCTCGTCACTCAGAACTTCGGCATCTTCAATCTCGTTCAGAGTTTGCTTTGCCTTTGGCGTTGCGGCCGCGCGATCATCTCGGCTGGCAGCACGGGCAATATCAAACAGGCTTTTTGCCATGAAGGTTGAACTCGCGGGGCGTGCCGCTTCGGGCGCAGCCTTGAAGGCACCGTTGCGCATCGCCTCGAACATGCGCGAAATTTCCGCAGTATCCAGTGGCTTTGAAGCCTGTTCGGGTGTCGCCGGCATGTTTGTCCTCCCTCAGTCTCAGACCATTTCGTCGCCACCGCGACCGGCCAAAACGATGGTGCCGTCGTCGGAGAGCTTGCGGGCGATATTGATGATTTGCTTTTGTGCGTCTTGCACTTCGGTCAGGCGCACTGGTCCCAGTGCTTCCATCTCGTCCTTCAAATTGGCAGCAGCGCGTGTCGACATGCAGCCAAACAGCTTTTCGCGAAGTGCCTCGTCGGCCCCTTTCAGCGCCAACACCATGGCCTCTTGCGGCAATGACCGCAAAAGGGTCTGAAGCGACCGGTCGTCCGACAAAATCAGATTGTCGAACACGAACATACTGTCCTGAATGGCGGTCATGAGCATTTTGTTGTCTTTTGCGATGGACTTCATGATGCGGCCTTCCATCGCCGTCTTCGTGAAGTTCATGATCTTCGCGGCGGCTTTGACGCCGCCGATTTGCGATGCACGCAAGGTGGTGTTCTGCTTGAACTTGCGCTGCATCACTCGCTCCAATTCACGCACAGCCTCTGGCTGCACTGTCTCAAGCGTTGCAATACGGCGGACAATTTCGGCCTGCATGTCTTGCGGCAAAAGCGTGAGAACGTCTGCCGCAAGCCCATAGTCAAGGTAAGAAATGATAAGCGCCACAATCTGGGGGTGCTCATCCAAGATTAGTTCTGAAATTGATCTGGCATCCATCCAGTCAAGGATTTCGATCGGCCGTTCCGATGCTGCTGGAGTAATGCGCGACAGCACGGATTGCGCCTTGTCGCCGCCCAAAGCCTTTGTCAGAACGTTGCGAATGTAGTTCCCGGCACCAAGTCCGATGGATGTTTGCTGTTTGATGATGGTTAAAAACTCATCCAACACATCATTTACGGTGTCCTGATTGACACCCTGCACCGAATACATCGCCGCACCCAGATGCTGCACTTCGCGTGGCGACAGGTTTTTCAAGATCTCAGCCGCTTCATCTTCACCAAGCAGCATCATCAAGATCGCCGACCTTTGGGTGCCCGTAAGGGTGTCAAAAATCCGGACGGTTTCTGCGTTTTGTGCAACGGGCTCAGGCATGGTTAAAATGTCCTCATTCCGCTCGAACTGTTGGCATTAGCCAACCAGATCGAGATCCTTTTTCATCATCTGCTTGAACACGTTCGAAACACGCCCCGCTTCATCCGAAACGATCATCCGAATAATAGCGACTTTGTCGTCATAGGTATTCGCCGTATCCAGCATTTCGAGCGAGATGTTCGATTTCTTGGGTTTGAGCTTTGCCTTGATCTCTTCCAAGGATTCCCCTTCCCTGACCTCAATCGACTCCAAAGCCTCTGTCTCTTCGTTTGACAGGCCACCCTGCGCCACAATCGCGCCGCCCGATGGGACAAGCACCCGCTGCAAAAGTGGACGCACTACACCCAAGGCAACGACTGCCATCAGCAGCACCGTTACCGCTTGTTTGGCGACTTCCATGACCCAATCGGTTTCATACCAATCCAACGAAACTCCATCCTGCAAAGCCAAAATGAATGGCTGCGATGAAAGCGTCAGTGTGTCGCCGCGCTCTGACTGAAGCCCAATGGTACCGGCAACCAGGTTTTTGATCTGGGCCAAAATCTCATCAGGTAGCGCCTGCTCCACCGGCTCACCAGTTTCAGGGTCAAACACGGTTGGGCTACGCAACAAAACCGCAGCATCAATTCTTGCAATCCGGTTCGAAGGTGATGTGGTTGTTTCCACTTTACGACTAACTTCGTAATTCTTCACCTCAGACGAAGATCGGGCCTCATTCGTCGCTGCTGGTGCCGCACCTGCGGCGGCAGGTTGCTCGGTTGCCAACGTCGCCTCAGTTGGCGCGGTGTTCGCGACGGCGCCGGGAATGCCTTTGGCTTCCGGACTTGAGGATACATCCAAGGTGCTTTGTTCACTGAGAATAGTCGTACTTTCTGGATCAACGCTTTGCTCAGTCGTCTCAGAGCGGGTGAAGTCGATTTCAAGATTTACCTGAGCGGTGACGTTTCCTGCCCCAACGATCGGGGTTACGATACTCTCGATCCGTGAGCGATAGATGTTTTCCAGCCGCATCCGATATTGCAGCTGTGTATCTCCAATCAACACCGCAGGATCATCCGACGGCTGCGACAGCAAGCGACCACTTTGATCAACGATGCTGACGTTTTCCCGTGTCATGCCCGAGACAGAGGTTGACACCAGATTGATGATTGCCACGACCTGGCTTTCATCCAATGTCCGGCCCGAGCCGAGCTGCAGAAAAACTGACGCTTTCGGAGGAAGCTGATTGCGCACAAAAGCCGTGCGATCTGGCAAGGCCAGGTGCACCCTTGCGGCAACCACCGAAGCAATCTCGTTGATAGAACGCGCCAATTCCGTCTCTTGCGCGTGCTTCAGCTTGGCCTGCTCAACCGACCGCGACGTACCCATCGGCATGTTGTTCAACTCATCCATCCCCGAGGGATCAGATGCTGGCAGACCTTGCGCTGCCAGTGTCATGCGGGAGCTGTAATAGTCGGACGAAGGGACAAGAACCTCGCCCGTTGTTGGATCAAGCGTGACATCAACGCCTGCGTTGGTCAGGGTCTCGACGACACGGGATTTGTCAGCTTCGGACAGCGATGCAAAAAGTGACGTGCGCGATGGCTGCTGCAGCAGAAAATAGGCAACAAGACCGGCCACGACGACAACCAGCGCCACAATGCTCGGAAAGGCGCGCTGAAAACTCGGCTGCACAGTAAACGATCGCACATTTGCGACCATGGATCGCGCCGAAGGAGTCAACGCTCCTCCGGTCTTCAAGCCTGCCTTGTCAGAAGCTATCACGCTTGTATTCGCCATTTCCCCACCGCCAATTTCTTACCGTTAAACCGGCATGTTCATGATATCTTTATAAGCCGAGAGGGCCTTGTTCCGCAGATTCAACGTCAATTGAAATCCCAGACTGGAAACTTGCTGCGCCACCATGACCTTTGTCAGATCTTGTTCGGCACCGGTTTCATACGCAACCGCCAGATCTCTTGCGGTGTTTTGCACCTCGGCGACATCACGCAAACCCCCGCTCAGACGATCCGAAAAACTGGTTTCGGCCGTCGGCGGCTCGACATTCGCCTGCTCAAACTGCTGTCTGGCGCGATTCAAGGATTGCAGATGTGTCTGCTCAACTTGAAATTTCAGTCCACCAATAGCGCTCATTTTCTACACCTCACCCGACGAGCCAAGCTTGCGCATGCTTGATCTGTGTTTCGAGCCTGCTCTGCACCGGGCGATCGATAACAATATCTTGCGCGACGATTCTATCGCCCCCTTGCAACACCAACGCTCGCTGGACCACATTCTCCAGTTCACGCACATTGCCTGGCCAATCGTGCGACAAAAGCCGATCAATTGCGTCGTTACCCAACCAAGGCTGAGAGTGCTTGCCATCCGCGTGACGCCGGATAAGTGCGATGGTCAAAGGAATGATGTCATCTGGCCGATCTGCAAGAGCGCGCGTTTCAAGCGGAAACACGTTCAACCGATAGTAAAGGTCTTCCCGAAAAGTCCGAGCTTGCACTTGTTCAAACATATTGCGGTTGGATGTCGCGATGACACGGACGTCTACAGAGATCTCTGACTGCGATCCAAGCGGGGTCACAATTCGCTCTTGCAACACCCTCAACAACTTCGATTGCAGACCAAGCTGCATCTCCGAAATCTCGTCCAGCAAAAGTGTGCCACCATCTGCCGCGCGAAAAATACCCTTGTTTGAGATAGCAGCACCCGTGAATGCCCCTTTCTCGTGGCCAAAAAGTACAGCCTCAAGCAAGTTCTCGGGAATAGCGGCACAGTTAATCGCGACAAATGGTTTGGCCGTACGGCTGGACTGGTTATGCACAAAACGGGCAAGAACCTCTTTACCGGTTCCGGTCGGGCCGTTCACAAAAACGGTAACATCGGTGCGCGCAACACGTGCTGCCAGTGCCGATAGCGCCACTGTGCCGTCATCAGCGGCAATCATATTGGAAAGATCGGCACAAATCAGGTCCGCGACCACAAGCGCAGATTGAAGCGCATTCTCTTTCCCAGCGGGCAGTTGCACGCGAAGAATCTTCCCACCCATTTCCGACGTCAAGGAATATTTGGGCTCTCCCTCGGCAACAACCACCATGAGCCGCGGCAAAAATCTCCGTGCGCGCTCGATAAGTGCTTGTTGTCCACCAAGCTTAGTCTCAAAATCCCGAGAAAAGACCAGTGTCGCTCCACGTGAGGGTTCAGCATTATCGGTTAAACCGGCTTCTGCTACAACAGGAAGCATGCGCCGCCCGATAAGGTCCGCCAATTTGACAGCCATCGACAGCCCGGTCGTTTCGATGAGAACTTTCGTCATATGGCCACCTCTCCAGGGTCTCTCTGGAACAAAGCAATAAGCGGACCAAGTTCAAAAAAATCTTTTCTGACGCGCGGGTCATATGTACAAAATTTTCAATTTCTTGAAGGAATTCAAGTGTTTTTTGCTCAGCACAATATTGAACCTTGTCAGACAAGGGCCCCCCTGCCCAAACGACGTCTCATAGAAACTGACGTCAATAAAATGACACTCTGCCATTCCCAGTGATGGCAAGCTCCGAATGACCGTCTATTTCGGCCTTGATGCACAACTCTGGCTTCCGAGAATTCACATCATGAATCCATGCGGTTGAATGGGTGCATGATCAAGCCATCCCCTGCCCGCTGCCGTTCGACAAACTGGTCAAACACATGGCATCGGCGGGGGCATGTGCGGGCGCTGCGCTTCCCACTCAGCGGCTTTGTAAATGTCCTGAAGTGTTGTGCCGGAGCAGGCCAGAACGAAATCTTCGGGCTTGGGCAGAGCGTCGCTGAAATCCCAAAGAAACGGCATTCCGGAACCATCATCAACGTAGATCAGTTCGTCTTTGCCTACACTACCGCCGCCTGCTTTGATAAGGTCGGCCACTGCAAAGGATTTGCGCTCTTTGCCAGTCCCGACAAGGAAACGGGCTCCAAGTCGAATGCGGCCTTCATCTTTTTGCTCAACAGTCCCATCTGCCTTCCGCGTCTGAGTGACCGCTCTGACAAAGCCATCAAGCAGGCTGCCAACGGGAACATTGGTCGCGGCGCGGATCAGCGTGCCGTCTTGGTGCTTGATCACGCCATCGTCGCGCAACACGTCAATCAGCGTCTCAAATTTGTAAACCTTCTTGCTGTCTGGGCGGTAGTAGACGTGGCCGGGGGTCACGCGCGTGCCATGGAAATTGAGCAGAATTTTGGCGGTATTTTGGAAGGTACGCGTTACCGAGCCAGGGACGAGTTTGTTGTTCCCATCAAATGACACGACAATGTCGCCGACGCGGATACGCTCGATGGGCTTTTTCCAGATTTTTGAGTGCACTTCGTCCTGATCATAGATGCCGTCCGGGCCGAGTTTGATATGAGGGGCACGCGGCCACATGTCTATGAGGACTACTGGGCCGAAGCACTGATCAAATCCGAATACACTTCTGAACTGATCAGATGTCCAGTTTGCTGTCGCCCCAAAGAAATTCCCGATAGAATCGAGCGCACCGCTAAAAAAAACGGCAACGTCCCCTACAACTACCCTTGCTCCATACCCAGATATGTAGGCATCAACTTGCCCTTCAATTGGCCCAAAGTACATGTCCACGGCATCATGAATGCCGCCAGTTATACGGTCCCAATCTTCCTTAGAATAAGGGCCGTTCTGTGCTGCCTGAGCAATCATTGACCGAGTCAGTTCGCCTCGAATAACCTCTAACCCGCTTCTCAAAGAAACTAATTCGAGTTGTTTAACATAGGCTTGATTTCTGTCAGTGTTTAAAGCTCTAAAAAAGCCGTCAATTGTGTATGGGATATTTATAAAGTCGCTCGCGTCCTTGAACGTTCTGAGCGCGAGGCGAATGTCGCTTGGCAAGTTTTGTGAACCAATAGCAAAGTCAATTGCTTCACCGATTAAATCGTCAATGGGATCCATCGTCATTTCCTATTTTCAGAAGCTGAAGCGCCAATGCTATGAGTGCTGTGGCGAACACTGCGATTAAGAAAGATTGAAAAAATTCCATTCTTATGGGCTCTGTTCGTGAAAAACTATGGCCGATAATTGTTCCCACTATGCAAATTACAGAAGACATGACAACGGATCGTAGAAAACTTCCCATGCTGATGATAAGCATCCCACACGCAATTATAACGACATATAGAGAAATCTCTAAGTTGTTGAAAATGCTTAGTAAGAGAAAATGGCCCTCTGCATCTTGCGGAAGCACTCCACCGTCTGAAATGGCTTCATTTAAGAAGTTACGTGTTCCATCTCGGATGATCATATTTCCCCTCTGCGATCTGCGCTGTTTGTGGCAAGATCGGTTTTGAGGGACATTAGGTGTTCCATCTCGGATGATCACATAGACCCTCGGCGTTCCGCATTTTTCATGGCAAGATCGGTTCTGAGGGACATTCGACGCGGGGTGCGGACATGCTGA
>JBILYK010000126.1:0-6722 GCA_044377735.1 Paracoccaceae bacterium
GGCGATATCCGCGCCATCTGGGCTTCGGAAAGCAGGATCATCTCGCTCATGGCAGCACCCCCTCTGGTGCCGCAAGTGAATCAGTGAATTGCTTAACCGGCAAGAAGATTAATGGGTCCAGAGCCTATGCCGAAGGTTTCGGCATGCAGGCGCGGTTGTCGTCATCCCAGGTTGTGCCCTCGGCACAGGTCATCTTGATCTTGTCGCCTTGGCAGCCCGGTGATGCCGTGGCAACGGTCACGGCAGCTTGTGAAACAAGAACAACGGCAAGGATCGTTAAGGATTTCATGCAATATCCTCCGGCCAAAAGGCGCAGCACAGCGCTGCGGCCAAGGATAATTCTTAGCATGAGATGTCATGTCGAACGACAAATTTCTTGTCGGCCAAAGATCCTGTGCGGCGATCAGGCGCCAAACACCCGAGCAAAGATCGTATCGACATGCTTGGTGTGATAGCCAAGGTCGAACTTTTCCTCGATCTCGGCGGGTGACAGGGCGGCTGTCACCTCGGGGTCAGCGAGCAACTCGGTCTTGAAGTCTGCACCCCGCTCCCAGACCTTCATGGCATTTCGTTGTACCAGCCGATAGCTGTCCTCGCGGTTGACGCCGGCTTGGGTCAGCGCCAAAAGCACACGCTGCGACATCACGAGGCCTTTGAACTTGTTCATGTTCTTCAGGCAATTCTCAGGATAGATCACCAGCTTTTCCACCAGCCCCGCGAGACGGTGCAGCGCGAAATCCAGCGTGATCGTGGTATCCGGGCCGATCGCACGTTCAACGCTGGAATGGCTGATGTCCCGCTCGTGCCAAAGGGCGACGTTTTCCAAGGCGGGCGTCACGGACATGCGGACAAGGCGGGCCAGACCGGTGAGGTTCTCGCTGAGCACGGGGTTACGCTTGTGCGGCATGGCGGAACTGCCCTTTTGGCCAGGAGAGAAAAACTCCTCGGCCTCCAACACCTCGGTGCGCTGCATGTGGCGGATTTCAACAGCGATGTTCTCGATGCTGCTGGCAATGACGCCCAGCGTGGCGAAGAACATAGCATGCCGGTCACGCGGGATCACTTGGGTGCTGATCGGCTCAGGGATCAGGCCCAGCATCTTGCACACATGCTCTTCGACCGCCGGGTCGATGTTTGCAAAGGTGCCAACCGCACCTGAAATCGCCCCGGTGCGGATCTCTTCCCGCGCGGCCACCAGACGTTTGCGGCCTCGGTCCATTTCGGCAAAGAAGCGGGCAAAGGTCAGACCCATGGTGGTGGGCTCGGCATGAATGCCGTGGCTGCGGCCGATGCGGATGGTGTCTTTGTGTTCAAAGGCCCGGGCCTTGAGTGCCGCCAGAACCCGGTCGGTCGCTTTCAGCAGCAAATCCGAGGCGCGGACAAGCTGGATGTTCAGCGTGGTGTCCAGAACGTCTGATGAAGTCATGCCCTGATGGACAAACCGCGCGTCCTCGCTGCCGATATGCTCGGCCAGATGGGTCAGAAAGGCGATGACGTCATGCTTCGTCACGGCCTCAATCTCGTCGATCCGCGCGATATCGAAGGTCACATCGCGGGCTTTCCAAACCGCTTCGGCATTGGCCTTGGGGATCACACCCAAAGTGGCTTGTGCGTCGCAGGCGTGGGCCTCGATTTCATACCAGATGCGGAACTTGGTCTGGGGCTCCCAGATGGCAACCATTTCGGGGCGGGAATAGCGGGGGATCATCGGCAACCTCGACTGGCAAGACAGGGCAGGGACCGCATAGACCGCATGGACCAAGGGTGCAAGGTGATCTCCTGCGGCAGCGCCTGCATTTGGCCGGACAGGGGGGCTGTCTGCCCCCCTCTTGGCTGCGCCAATTCACCCCCCGAGGATATTTGCTGCCGCATTGAAGGGCAGGGCCGTGTCGGGCAACCGCGCCTCGGGCCTCAGAGGGGAGGGGGAGGCGCGGCGCCTTCAACGCGGGCGGTCATCGGGATCCCTCCCTGTACCGCATCACCATTTTGGCAATACAAGATCAAAAAACCCCTAAGCCTTCAATGCGGTGACAAATATCCTCGGGGGGAGGCGCGGTACGCGCCGTGGGGGGCAGACAGCCCCCCCTGCGACGGCAGGAGTTAAGGTAGACTTAGGGCGTGTTCGCGCGGAAAAAGGCCCATTCTTCGATCACCGTGCCATCTGGCGGGCGGCAATAGCCCACGGTACCGCTGGCTTCCTCGCGCATCTCCAGCGTTCCGCCTTGTTTCACGCAATAGACGCTGGCAGGGTTGGCCATTCCTGGCGCAGGGGCTTCCTGAGCTGCTACGCAGGCCAGAAGCCCAAGCGAGGCAAGGAGGGCCAGGCCGGATTTCACTGTCCCATCAGCCTTTCATCAAACGGATACTTCGTCAGGTTTTCGCATCCGGTTTCGGTGATCAGCACTTGATCTTCCAGCTTGATCGAGAAATCCCCGCCCTCGGGGCTGATCAGGGCCTCGACGCAGAGGGTCATGCCAGGTTCCAAAACCGCATCAAACGCGCCTTCGGTCCAGCCGTCCGAATAGTTGACATAGGGCCATTCATCGCACAGCCCCACCCCGTGCATCTTGCAGGAGTATTTCTGCTTCCAATAGAGATCGTCCAGCTTATGGCCGCCGAACACCAGTTCCTTGATCGACACGCCGGGTTTCAGCCGTGCCTGATGGTCGCGGATATGGTCTAGCCCGTGGTGGAAGGCCGAGACCATGGCATTGGTCGGCCGCTGGTCGCCGATCCACCAGGTTCTTGAAATATCGATGCAAAAGCCATAGGCGCCAATCAGGTCGGTGTCGAAGGCGACGATTTCGTTGTTCTGGACAAGGCGGGGGCCGCATTCCTGAAACCAAGGGTTGGTTCGGGGGCCCGAGGCCAGAAGCCGGGTTTCAATCCATTCGCCGCCGCGCTTGATATTGGCCTTGTGCAGTTCCGACCAGATGTCGTCCTCGCTCATCCCGCCCTTTGGCACCCCTTCGCGCGTGGCGCGTTCCATCTCGGCGATGCCGGTCTCGCAGGCGTGGTGGGCGCAGCGCATCGCCAGAATCTCATCTGGCCCTTTGATGGCGCGCACCCGTTCGGTGACTTCTTCGCCTTCTTCCACGCTAAAGCCGATCGCCTCCAGCGCGCGCAAGCCGTGGACCATGATCTTGTCTACCGCCAGGCGCCGGTTTGATCCGGCGTGTTCGCGCATGATTTCATCGACCTGGGCTGCAAAGGCGCCCGCCGCCTCGCGCCCCTTGTCGCCGGTGGAGTTGTAAAAGAACGTCGCGCCCGAGCGCAGTTCCTTGACCAAGGGGTTGAAGGTGACGAGGAAGGGCGAGTTCTTATACTCCCACATCACCATATGGCCGTCGGCGCAGAGCAGGCAGGCGCGGAACGGGTTGTGGGTGTTCCACAGCTGCATGTTGGTGGTGTCGGTGGCATAGCGAATGTTCAGCGGATCGAACATCAACAGCCCGCCATAGTCGCGGTCAATCAGACCTTGGGTCAGCCGCTTCCAGCGGTAATCGCGCATCCGCTCAAGGTTGGGCAGGGTCAGGCCAGCGGCCTCCCATTCGCGAAAGGCCAGTTGGGTTGGGCCGATTTCCACCCGGTTGTTGTCATTCGGGGTGCCGTCGCCCAGACGATCAGCACGGGTGGGGTCGATCTTGCGGCGGTCGCGGTGAAAGTCGTCCATGGTGAGCTCCCGGTTTTTCATATGCTTGCCTTGGCCCGAGCGCCCGGCTAGTCCATGGGCGACGCCCCTTGTCGCAAGCGAAGCCATGACCGACCCAATCCTGCAATCTTGTCTGCCATTCGCCCCTTGGATGGACCCACGCACCGCGCGCCTGCCCGGTGTCTTGCCCGTGGAGGGCGATGACTGGCTGCGGGTGGATGATGCCTTTGCTGGGCAAATGGCCGAGCGCGGGCGGCTGATCGCCGACTGTCCCGCAGTGGTGCATGCGATGCTGGACAGTGCCCGGCCTGCGGCGGAGGAGCTTTATGAAGCTATCCTTGCGCGGCTCGCCCGGACTCCGGGCTACCAGGTCGGGGCGCATGAGGTTTGCCGCCCGGACGGGGTGACAGTGGCGCTGGACAAGACTGCGCCCCTCAAGACGCTGGGCCTATTGGTCCAGGAAGATCTCTGCCTGATGGAAAAGCTGGACGAAGCGGGCGATGAACATGTGTTGACCGGCGCAATTCTGTGCTTTCCTGCAAGCTGGTCTTTGGCGGAAAAGCTGGGCCGCCCCCTGATCGGCATTCACCGTCCGGTGCCCGATTACGAGACCGAGATTGCCCGTCGGGTGCAGCGGCTGTTCGATGCGATCCGCCCGGAACAGCCTTTGTGGCGGATGAATTCCTTGGTGTACCGCGACCCCAGCCTGCACCAGCCCCGGCGTGAGGGCGATCCGAGGATCGACCGGCGCGGTGGGTCCTTTGTGCGGGCCGAGCGGCAGACCTTGACGCGCCTGCCCAAAACCCGGGCGGTGGTCTTTGCGATTCATACCTATGTGGTGGATATCGCCAGCCTCAGTTCGGCGGAGTTGGCGGGGCTGGAAGAGGCGCGGCTTTAGCCCGCGCGTCGAGCACTGCGTGCACTCCTTGCGATCAGGAAACCGACGCGGGCACAATGTGCCCAAGGAGCGCGGCAAAACAAAACGGGCCGCCCGAAGGCGGCCCGTGATGCCGATCTGAACCGATCAGCAGGAGTAATACATCGCGTATTCCACTGGGTGCGGGGTGTGTTCGTAGGCGTAAACCTCTTCCCACTTCAGCGCCATATAAGCTTCCAGCTGCTCGCGCGAGAACACGCCGCCGGCCAGAAGGAAATCCATGTCCTTGTCCAGCGATTCCAGCGCTTCGCGCAAGGAACCGCAAACGGTCGGGATTTCGGCCAGTTCTTCGGGCGGCAGATCATAAAGATCCTTGTCCGACGCCGGGCCCGGATCGATCTTGTTCTTGATGCCGTCAAGGCCAGCCATCAGCAGGGCGGCAAAGGCCAGATAGGGGTTCGCCGACGGATCGGGGAAACGGGCCTCAACGCGCTTGGCTTTCGGCGATTCGGTCCACGGAATACGAACGGCACCCGAACGGTTGCGGGCCGAATAGGCCAACAAAACCGGAGCTTCAAAGCCCGGGATCAGACGCTTGTAGCTGTTGGTGCCGGGGTTGGTGATGGCATTCAGCGCCTTGGCATGCTTGATGATGCCGCCGATGAAATACAGCGCTTCCTGCGACAGATCAGCGTATTTGTCGCCTGCGAACAAGGGCTTGCCGCCCTTCCAGATCGACATGTTCACGTGCATCCCCGACCCGTTGTCGCCCTTCATGGGCTTGGGCATGAAGGTCACGGTCTTGCCGTAAGCATGGGCCACGTTGTGGATCACATACTTGTACTTCTGGATGTTGTCGGCCTGTTCGACCAGACCGCCAAAGATCATGCCCAACTCGTGCTGGCAGGTGGCAACCTCGTGGTGGTGCTTGTCCACCTTGATGCCCATGCGCTTCATGGTTGACAGCATCTCGCCGCGCAGATCTTGGGCTTCGTCAATCGGGTTGACCGGGAAATAGCCGCCCTTGTGGGCCGCGCGGTGGCCCGAGTTGCCGCCTTCGAACACGGTGTCGGTGTTCCACGAAGCGGCTTCAGCGTCGATCTCATAGGAAACCTTGCGCGGCGAAACCGAGTAGCGCACGTCGTCGAAGATGAAGAATTCAGCTTCGGGGCCGCAGTAGAACGCATCGCCAATGCCTGACGACTGAAGATAGGCTTCGGCCTTCTTGGCAATCTGGCGCGGGCAACGGTCATAAGCCTCGCCGGTGTCCGGCTCGACCACATCGCAATGGATGCACAGGGTCTTTTCGGCATAGAAGGGATCGATATAGACCGAGGTGGCGTCGGGCATCAGCTTCATGTCCGACTGGTCGATCGACTTCCAGCCCGCAATCGACGAGCCATCGAACATGAAGCCTTCTTCGAAGAAGTCTTGATCGATGATGTCGACGATCAGCGTGACATGCTGAAGTTTGCCTTTGGGATCGGTGAAGCGGACATCGACGTATTCGATTTCCTCGTCCTTGATCAGTTTGAGAGCCTTCGCAACTGCGCTCATCATGATGCCTTTCGATGTTGGGTTTCGGTTTGGGCCGCCGTGTTTGGCCCGGGATTACACAGCATCATCACCGGTTTCACCGGTGCGGATGCGGATGGCTTGTTCAACAGAAGATACGAAAATCTTGCCATCACCGATTTTGTCGGTGCGGGCGGCCGCGATGATCGCCTCGATGGCGGTATCGACCATATCATCTGTCAAAACGACCTCGATCTTCACCTTGGGCAGGAAATCCACGACGTATTCCGCGCCACGATAAAGTTCGGTATGGCCTTTCTGGCGGCCAAAGCCTTTGACTTCGGTGACAGACAGGCCCTGAATTCCGGCTTCCTGAAGGGCTTCCTTCACTTCGTCCAGCTTGAAAGGCTTGATGATCGCTTCGATCTTTTTCATCGCCGGCTCCCCTGTTTGGTGCTGACGCCTGTTCACCACTTTGCGCGGTCAGCAACAATTGGATAGGGTTTTCAGCGGGCCTGTCTTGATGGAATTCTTGGAGTGATGCCCAAAATTTGTGCAATCGGCTCTGATTTTGGGCGGAATGTGAAAGGGTACTTGTAAAATGACCGAACTCCTGACCGCAGCCCAGATGCGGGCCATCGAACAGGCCGCGATTGACAGCGGCGAAGTGACCGGGCT
>JBILYK010000063.1:0-20724 GCA_044377735.1 Paracoccaceae bacterium
CTGATGGAGCGCGCCGGGCGGGGCGTGGTCGAGGCGATATTCGAGGAATGGCCGGAGCTGAAGGCAACCTCGCACCGCGCGGTGGTTCTGTGCGGCCCCGGCAACAACGGCGGCGACGGGTTTGTCGTGGCACGGCTGTTGAAGGAGTGGGGCTGGGAGGTGGAGGTCTTCCTTTACGGGGCGCCCAAGACGATGCCACCCGATGCGAAGCTGAATTATGAGCGGTGGTTGGGGATGGGGGAGGTGAGAACGCTGACGGAACGGGCGTTCCGTGCGCCCCATCCTGAATATGGGAACGCCCATGCTGACATCCACGTCGATGCAATCTTCGGGAGTGGGCTGACGCGCCCGCCAGAGGGCGATCTGGCTGGGTTTCTGCGCCATCTTGGTGGTTTCGGCGGGGAGCGTTACCCTCGGCTTGTTGCCATCGATGCTCCGACTGGCCTTTGCCTCGACAGTGGGAGAATGTTGATCGGTGGTTGGGCACGACCTTCTGCCGCGCTCACAGTCACATTTGACTGCCTGCGAGCCGGTCATTTCCTGAAAGAAGGGCCGGAACACTGTGGCCGCGTTGTCGTCGTAGACATTGGCGTCGGCCCCTGGAGGCGGTTGCAAGATCCAGTTCGAAGGCGTGGACATTGGACTGGCGCAGTGCGCCGTGTTCAGTTGGGCTTGGCCGGGTCATGCGCTGAGGGTTTGGGTTTTGCAGGAATGGTGCCGGGTGGTTTCATTCTAAAGATGCTGGGCAAAGCTGGCTGGACGGATGCGCAGAACACACACAAATACTCCCACGGCCACGCCTTGATCATCTCCGGCGATCACGGCCGCGCCGGGGCCGCCCGTCTTGCGGCCCGTGGCGCGCTGCGGATCGGGGCGGGGGTGGTCACTTTGGCCAGCCCGCCCGCCGCCATGGCCGAAAACGCTGCCCGGATGGATGCCATCATGCTGCGCGAGATGGCGGCGCCTGAGGATTTGGCCGCGGTTCTGGCCGACAAGCGGATCAACGCGCTGTGCCTTGGGCCGGGGATGGGGACGGGCGCGCGGGAGGCGGGGTTGGTGGAAGTGGCGCTCGGGAGTCGGGCTGAAGCCCGACCTACGGGCCTCGCGCATGCGGCCCCGCCACCCCCGGCCCCTCCCCACGGGGGGGAGGGGAGGCGCCTTGTGCTGGATGCCGATGCGCTGACGATCCTCTCGCAGTGGCCTGATCTTTTCGCGGCGCTCCATGCGGATTGCGTCCTTACCCCCCACGCAGGCGAATTCGTGCGGCTTTTCCCTGATATCGCCGAAAAACTGGCCGCCCCCGCGACCAAAGGCCCCGCCTATTCCAAAGTCGACGCCACGCGAGAGGCGGCAGCGCGCGCGGGATGTGTGGTGCTGTTCAAAGGCCCCGACACCGTGATCGCCGACCCCTCGGGCCGCGCAGCCATCAACGCCGCCGTCTATGAACGCGCCGCGCCGTGGCTGGCAACTGCAGGATCAGGCGATGTTCTGGCGGGGTTCATCACCGGACTGCTGGCGCGCGGATTCAGCCCGTTTGACGCCGCCTGCACCGGCGCGTGGCTGCATGTCGAATGTGCCCGTTCGTTTGGGCCGGGATTGATTGCCGAGGATTTGCCGGAAGAACTGCCCAAGGTGTTCCGAACCCTTGGCCTGTAGGATGGGCAATATTGCCCATCCTACGCGTCAAGCGCGACCCAGATCGGCACATGGTCTGACGGTTTTTCGCCCGCCCGCACCTGTTTGTCGATCTGGCAATCCTTCAGCAGATCGGCGGCTTGCGGCGACAAAAGCAGATGGTCGATGCGGATGCCGTTGTTACGCTCCCACGCGCCGGCCTGATAATCCCAGAACGTGTATTGGCCGGGGGCCGGGTTGTGGGCGCGCAAGGCGTCAGTCAGGCCAAGCGCCACAAGGCGGCGGTAAGCGGCGCGGGATTGGGGCAGGGCCAGCGCGTCGGTGGTCCATAGCTCTGGCTTTGCTGCGTCGATGTCTTGTGGGATGACGTTGTAATCCCCGCAAAAAACGGTGGGCTCTTCCAGAGCCAGAAGCTCCTTTGCCCGGGCTTCCATGCGGGACATCCAGGCCAGCTTGTAGTCGTACTTCGGTCCCGGCGCAGGGTTGCCGTTGGGCAGATAGAGCCCGCAAACCCGGATTGGGCGGCGACCGATCACTGTGGCTTCGATCCAGCGGGCCTGCTCATCCGTGTCATCGCCGGGCAGACCGCGCGTCACGTCCTCAAGCGGCAGCTTCGACAGGATCGCCACGCCGTTAAAGCTTTTCTGACCATGGGTTTCCACCCTGTAGCCCATCGCCTCGAACATCTCGCGCGGGAAGCCTTCATCCACTGACTTGATTTCTTGCAGGCAGACCACGTCGGGTTGGGCGGCGGCCAGCCAGGCGGGAAGGGCGTCAATCCGCGCCTTGATACCATTGATGTTGAAGGTCGCGAGTTTCATGTCCTGCCTTCCGGGTTGCCATGGCCCGTTCTAGGCGCAGGGCCGGATGGCGGCAAGCCTCAGACCTGCAAGGCTGCCTTGGGTTCGGCGGCGCGGCGCCACAGCGCGTCAAGCGCATCAATCTGGGCCGGGTCAAAGCGGTGCGCCTCTTGCCAATAGCGACCCGAGGGCACCATGTAGCCAAGCTCCGCCTCACGCAGCAGAGCCTGTTCGGCCAAGCTTTCGTTATGGCGGATCAGCGGGATGGTGGAGAGAGTTTGGCGGCTGGCACGTGGGAAGACCAGCCGCGACGGGCCTGTAGACAGGTTCACCACCTGGCAGCCCAGACGCGCGGCCAGCACCATGAACCGTGCCGACTTTGCCTCAATCGAGCGTAAGGTCACGTCGGGGCGCAGCGGGTCGGCGGTTCCGGTGCCGTAGAAGTGCGTCGGCCCGCTTTGTGGATAATGCATGTCGCAGCCAAAAAACGCCATGCAGCGCGGGCGCAGCGCCTGCAGCGCCCAATAGGCGGCGGTGAACGCCATGGTGCCACCGGCATAGACAAAGCCGCCCTGAGCGTTCTGTGCGGGCACGAACTCTGCCTCGCTGACCAGTCTTTGGCCTGCAGCCGGGCTGGGTAGGCGGCTGGCAGGGAAATCCCAAGGATAGACGAGATAGTCCCAATCAGGGCGCAAGGCATGGGCGTTGTTGATGGCGACGATGGCATCAAAGGGCGTACGCGGCCAGGTGCGGGTTTCAACCGCCATGGGGGCCGAGCCAAGGATCAAGATCGTTGTCATCGGTTCGTGCGCCCCATTTGCTTGTCATAACAAGACCTAGGGTGATCTGGCGCGAAGTCACAAGATTTGTCGGCTTATGCCGATTTAGATCGAGAAACTGGTCCCGCAGCCACAAGAGGCGGTGGCATTCGGGTTCTCGATCACAAAGCGCGCGCCGATCAGTTCTTCGGTGAAATCCACCACCGCATTGGCCAGAAACGGCAAGGACACCTCGTCGATCAAGACCTTTTGGCCGTTCTTTTCCAAGATCAGATCGCCCTCGGCGGGCTCATCCAAGCGTATGTCATAGGAAAAACCCGAACACCCCCCGCCGAGCACGCCAACGCGCAGGGCCGTGCCCTCACCGGTCATCTGGGCAATTTCGGCAAGGCGCGAGTAGGCGCGGTCGGTGACATGGGGGGGCAGGTTCATGGGTCTTGTCCTGTTCAAAGCCGATGAATTGAATATAGTGTGAGATCAGCAGTTGAACAAGAACGGCGGAAGATGACCCTTGCCCCCTATGCCTGCCAGCCCGACGCTTCGCGTGGGCGGCTTTTTGTCGAACGTATGTCGTCGTTTCGCAGCCCCTTCCAGCGCGACCGCGACCGGATCATTCATTCCTCGGCCTTTCGGCGGCTTAAGCACAAGACACAGGTCTTTGTCGAGCATGAGGGCGATTACTATCGCACGCGGTTGACCCATTCGATCGAGGTGGCGCAGGTGGCGCGCACGATCTCGGGCGTTCTGGGGCTGAACACCGATCTGGCCGAATGTATCGCGCTGGCCCATGATCTGGGCCACACGCCCTTTGGCCATACCGGTGAAGATGCCTTGGCGGCCCTGATGGCGCCCTATGGCGGGTTTGACCATAATGCGCAGGCCTTGCGGATCGTGACGCGGCTTGAGCGGCATTATGCCGATTTCGATGGGCTGAACCTGACCTGGGAAAGCCTTGAAGGGATTGCCAAGCACAATGGTCCCGTGACTGGGCCGAATGCCGATGCCAAGCATGCAGGTCCCTTGCCCTATGCGCTGGCCGAGGTGAATGCAGTCTGGGATCTGGAGTTGCACACCCATGCCAGCGCCGAGGCGCAGGTTGCGGCGATTGCCGATGATGTGGCCTATTCCCATCATGACCTGCACGACGGTTTGCGCTCGGGCTTGTTCAGCGAGGCGGATCTGATGGATCTGCCAGTCACCGGCCCCGCCTTTGAGGAGGTGGACCGGTTATATCCGGGCCTTGAGAAGATGCGCCGTCGGCATGAGGCGTTGCGGCGGGTCTTTGGCCGCATGGTGGACGATGTGATCGCGGTGGCGCGGGGGCGACTGGACTCGGCCCAGCCAAAATCGGTGGACGAGATTCGCGCAATGGGGACCACGATGATCCGCTTTTCCAAACCGCTGTATCAAGAGTTGAAGGCGATCCGGTCGTTTCTGTTCACCCGGATGTATCGCGCGCCTTCGGTCGTGGTGATGCGAAAGGAAGTGACCGAGGTGGTCAATGGCCTTTTCCCGCTATTCCTGTCGCGGCCCGAACTGCTGCCCCAAGAGTGGCGGCACGACATTGAGGCGGCACAAGGCGAGACGGAACTGGCACGAATCGTGGCCGATTATGTCTCGGGCATGACGGACCGCTTTGCGCTGCAAGAGGGGCAGCGGCTGTTAGGCTCAATCTAGGCCCGCCGATGCCGCGAGATCGGCCAGCGGAATGTTGGGCTGCGCGCTGGCACCTTGGGCCAAGAACCGCCTCACCAAGGTTAGGCCGCAGGTTTCCAGAACGACACAGAAAAGCGGTCTGCAAACGCGATTCTGCGCCATGGCGATATCGCCGGTCTGTAGCGCGTCAATCAAGGCTTCATCTGGGTCATTGGTGGCATCAGCGGTGCCCACAGGTGAGGGCAGGGCGCGTTTTGCCAAGGTGAGGGCCAGTTGGGCGATAAAGCGAGCACGCTGCAAAAGGCTGCCCGACATGGCGTTAGCCTTTGCGAGCGGCCAGCGCCCAAAGACCGGCAAGTCCGGTGGAGGCGATCACGTTCCAGCCCGCCATTGACAGCCCAAGGAAGGACCACGCGACCTTGTCACAGGCGGCCGGGGCGCCGACGCTGACATTGGTGTTCAAAAGATCCGCCGAAGACACATCGCCCAGCGTGTTGACCGCGCATTGCTGCAGACCGGCCCACCAGTCTTGCTCGACCCCAAAGTGATAGGCCCCGATGGCGGCCGAGGTGAGCACAGCCAATCCAGCCAGTCCGGGTAGGGCGGCACCTTGCCACTTCAGCGCACCAAGGCCGAGCAGAAGTGCCGCCAGATGCGGCCAGCGTTGCCACAGGCACAAGATGCACGGGTAAAGCCCGCCCAGATGCTGAAAGGCCAGCGCGCCCAGCAACAGGCCAGCGGAACCTGCGATGGCAAGCAGGGCAAGATGAGTGCGCGTCAGGATCACAGCAATTTCACCACATAAAAGCCGCCAACCAGAAGGGCCATGGCCACAGTGAACATAAGCCCAAGCCGCCGTTCAATAAAGTCACGAATGGGTGCGCCGAATTTCCACAAAAGCGCCGCGACAAGGAAAAAGCGCAAGCCTCGGGCAACAATCGAGGCGATCAGGAACACCCAAAGGTTCAGCCCAGTGCTGCCCGACAGAATGGTGATGACCTTGTAGGGAAAGGGCGTCACCCCGGCGATCAGCACAGCCCAAGCGCCCCAAGCGTTGTAGTTTTGGGAAAACGTGTCGAAGTGCGCCTTTTGGCCATAAAAGGCAAGAATTGGTTGACCGATACTGTCAAACAGTACCGCGCCGATCCAATAGCCGAACAACCCGCCCAGCACCGAGGAAACGGTGGCGATGCCCGCGATCACAAAGGCGCGGCGGGGGGCGGCGAGGATCATCGGGATCATCAAAATGTCGGGAGGAATAGGAAAGACCGAGCTTTCGATGAAGGAGATAAGGGCCAAAACCCAAAGCGCGTGCCGATGCTCGGCCATGCGCAGGGTCCAGTTGTAAAGGGAACGGATCACGAAAGGTCTTTCCAGATGGCTGCGGCGCGACCCCTTATCGGACGTTGAGGTGTCGGACGGCGCGGCGCGCTTTGCGGCTTTGGCCTTGCCAATCACGGTAAATCGGTGCGGTCAAGCTGGAGATGTGGGGTTTAACGATGTTCACCGCAGTAAGGGCCAAGATTGCTTGGCGATGGCCGTTGACGCCGCCCGCCTGGGCGGCTAAACCCCTCATCGCTGGCCCGAGTGGCGGAATGGTAGACGCAGAGGTTTCAAAAACCTCCGACGCAAGTCGTGCGAGTTCGAGTCTCGCCTTGGGCACCAGCTTTCCTTAAAATATGACGATAAGATACTGAAAAAACGTGATTAATCTCTCTGGGATCATACTGGACGGCTGGACCGCAGGCCAAATTGAAGACCAATCTGGCACCATAAAACTTCCGAAAGGAGGGCTTTTTTGTTCATGACGGATTTCTTCTGACCTGAGATGCACCTGTCAGACGGATCGAATCGTTGAAGCTCTCGAGCCCGAACGCGACACATCAGGATTGAGGAGCTCCCGCGCGACTGCCAGCAAATCGTCCAATGGCAACAGCAGCATCCGGCGCACTTCGACCACCACCGCCTTATGTGCCTGGGTCAAGGTCGTGGCCAACTGATGGGCTGTGTGCGAGCGATCCGCAAAACTGGTCCGCCCCCGCCAGCGATAAATGGTGCTGAGCGTCACCCCATAGCGCGCTGCAAGCACCGCGGCAGGTTCAGCACTGCCTGCGATCTTCGCTCGGATCGCCGGGGTCGTCGTCGCATTCTTGTGCAGAGATACCTTCATCGCGCAGCATCCCCGGTTGCGCGCGCCTCAAGCCGCGCGATCAGATCGCGCAGCGCAGCCTGCGCGACGAACAGTGGCAGACGGGGTTGGTCAATGCAAACGTCCGGGATGGAACAGGTAACTCACCACGAACCTTCATACAATCAATGGTCTTTTTGCTAATTCTCTCATTAGCGCTACCTTTCGGGCTTTGTGCACGCTGAATTTGGCGTTCTTGTTCGCACCTGACCATGCATCTAGTGCAGAGAACTTCTGAAAGAATTCAACTACCATAGGATGCGTCGAATTGTCAGAGTATGCATTCCAGAATTGCATTGCAGGCTTCTGGATTTCTTCAAATGTAGAACTTATACCATTGCAACGAAGCGCAAAATCAAAGGTAAATGAAATTGCGTCTCGCAAAGCGTCGTCGTCCTTGCCATTCTCGAAGTCTATCCCGTACACTGCACCATTTTCCCCTAAAATGAGATTTCCAAGGTGGAAATCTCTATGAGTAATGCAACGAGTGGATGGTAGTCCTCTCACACTTGAACCGAGTAGCTCCAGTTTTTTGAAATTTTCAAAGATCTCATCAATATAAGGGATTGTGTTGGCCGCGTCCTGCGCATTCAGCTTCCGCCTTAGCCAATTGATATGCGATTTGGGCTCAAATAATGCAGTAGATATCGTCGTATTTTGAAAATGAGCCAACCATTTCCCAGACATGCGGAGAACTTCCTCGGCTTCGCCCAGGTCAGACAACATGAGGATGGACTGCAGCACAGACTGTCCGTCTATGTCCTCCATAATGAGGGCACTTTGATTTTCTAGGAAAGCTATGACTTTAGGTGCAGAGAAATCAAAGCTATTGAGCCTGGCTCCTACATCCCTTAACCGTTGGTATTGGTTCGATATTTTTTCCCGACCGACGGTATCGGAGGAACTCAACTTGCAAACAACTGAAGTGCCGTTTATCTTATCGACGCATCGAAAAACCCATGTGTTATAGATTTTTGATGTATTCTTCAGAGACTCAAGCCGATACTTGCCATGTGGGAAAAGTGTTCTGATAGCTTTTCGGGCTGCTTTGGCAGCGCTGTGTATTTCAAGCACGCGACGACCCTTCCTAGCAAGAGTTCCCGTTTAGGCTGTTCATATGACTTGAGTTTTCCACTTAGTAGACTTCTTGCTCTCTAGCCATTATAAACGCGTTAAGGAAAGTGGTTAGCAGTCACGTCCAAATAATTGCGCGGTGATTTGACGAACAGATGCGGGTGTGACTTGTGTCAGCCTTTCATGGCCTGAATGATGTCCGGCTTTTCAAAGCGGCTTGCGGCAACTGCATGTTGTAGAAGTGCTGATAGAGCATCAGTGTCTGTCCCAGGTCAAGGGCGCACATGGTGTCGCGGTCGGCAGCGATGGGTCCTTTGTATGCATCGCCCACATCGTGGACGGCACAGTCCCAGCAATTGCCGCCGGAGTCGCAATTCCAGAAGCTGGCCTAAGGCGATGCGGTTTGACGTTCGTAACCTCTGGATGGTCCAAACCTCAAGCATGTTGAGTTTACTTGCCGTGTCGGGGATGCTAAGTATCTGCCAGAGACGCGGCGTTATTCTGATGGGGGCCAAGCAGAATTGTCAGTCTTTTTTTGGAAAAGAAAACTTCAGGCGATGGTTTTGGCTATCCCCTTGCTGTTGCCCCAGCTCCTTTTCGCATCAGATGATTTTTGTGGCGAGCCGGGAAGCAAGGTGACGATTTATGCAGATATTCCTGTGCTTCGTGCAGGAAATCTCTATGACTTTCTCCAAACGCAAAATATTGGAAGATATCAATCTATCGAGTCCTTTCTTCAAAAGACGCCAGAGCTTGCAGCAGGTGCAAAGGCGAGCCTAACGGATGTGGCGGCTTACCTTTACGCCTTGAATGATCTTCACCTCTACATGCTTCAGACCTCTAGCGAGGGTATTGGCACGCTCATCTCCGAACGTTTGCGCGGTGAGATTGACATGCTCTATTTCAATGAGAATACCCAAAACCGTCGCATAAGCTTTCGTGGGCGCGAAACAGACGAAGATCAGATCGATTATGCCGCGTATGGTTCGTATACGTTCCTAAATGAAGGGAATATTTCAATCTCCATTAAGATTACGCGTTTGAAGGACGGCGACACACGGACCTTTGTGGCCTCAGGCCAGCCTTTGGCTGCGGCCAAGACTCTCGCTTCTAACATTTTTTATGCTTTTCAATTCCCTGGCCGTTCAAGCATCGCCAATCCTTTTGCAGATAAGGTTTGGGTCGGAGGTTTGAGAGATGGGGTTGGAAGCAAGATGCGGGTGGCGGACGCTGCAGAGTATTGTGCGGCACTTTCTGCGGAATTGCCCTCTAAGGTTGATATAATGCTCGCGAACAATCTGGGTGCGTATGTGACGGGCGCTCGCATAGATGCAGAAGAGCCTTATGTTGTCCTGGATGGTTCCAAGGTCAGCACATTCACTCCCGCAACTGGGACTTGTTTTCCTGCAAGCAATGATAAGACCGAGATAGCAATGGTCCTTTGCCTGTCTGACCCAGACAAACAGTAGATGCACATGGTGTCGCTGATTAATGGCTCCAGCTGCCCGGGATGATCCCAAAGATGTTTTTGGAGCGTTTTCAAAATCCGACCGTCACATTGTGAGGAAAGCGGGTGCCCGAGGCGAGATTATGCCCCTCTGAAGGCACAGTCAGGTCATGGACCGGGCGTAGGCCGATGAGGCTATGGCGCTTTTCCCCAAGGTGGTGGGCCAAGAGTTCGACTTCCCAGCGGCCCGGCTGTCGCTGAAAGCGCATGAGGCGCGGTTGCGCAGGAAACCCTGGTCAGCGCACGCGGTTTGCGCGCCAGGTGGCCCACTCCTCGGGCGTATCAAGGTCCGTCGTGGCATGGGTGCCGGGCAGGCGTACCAGATGCAGCCGATCCGCATGGCGCGTCAGGACGTCCCGCGCTCCGGTGTCGCCGGTCAGCGCCAAAAGCTCGGCGCGAAGATCGGGTGGAAAGCCGACGGGATGGCCCGGTGTGCCATCTGCGGCAGCTCCACGCGGAATGGCGCGGGGGTCTTTGGCCCAAACCGCAAGACAGGCTTGCAGGTCTTTGGTCGTGAGGTCCGGCAGATCGGCCAAGACCATGAGAACCGCTGCCCGATCGGGCAGCGTGCGAAGCCCGGCGATCAGGCTGGCGGCCATGCCTTGCGCCGCATCTGGCACCACGACAGGCGTGACGGCCAGTCCCTCAAGGGCCGCCAGTCGCGCGGGTCGGTCAGGCGGCAAGGTCACGGTGATCCGGCAACCGGTGGCCATCGCCGTGCGCGCGGTTCGGGTGAGAAGAGGTTTGCCGTCGATTTCTTCCAACAATTTGTCTGCCCCCCGCATGCGCGAGGCCGAACCGGCGGCCAGAATTAGAATTTCGGGGATCAGGATTTGGGGCGTCATGTCCCGTTGATGCCATGAAAAAAGGGGGGCTGTCTGCCCCCCTTCGCGCGTTCCGCGCTCATCCCCCCGAGGATATTTTAACCGCATTGAAGGCCAAAGGGATCAGGCCCGCATGCGCCCGCCATCATCCCACAAGGGGGTGAGGTGGACGGTTGCCTTGCGGCGTTCGCCAAGGATCTCGATTTCGCAGACGAGGCCGTCCTTGACCCGGTCGGCCGGCAGAAAGCCTTGGGCCACCGATTGTCCCGTCCAGTGGCTGTAGCCGCCGGAGGTGCAAAAGCCCATGACCGCGCCGTCAAGCCAGATCGGCTCCCAAGCCACGACGTCGGATTCGTTGGCGTCGACCACGAAAGAGACGAGCTTGCGCTTGGGTCCTGAGGCCTTTTCGGCGGTGGCGGCGGCTTTGCCGATCCAATCTGCCTCTTTGTTCCAGCGGATGAAGCGGTCAAGCCCGGTTTCGCAGGGCGTGTAGTCCGGCGAGAACTCGCGGCTCCACGATCCGAACCATTTGTCCAGACGCAAGGACATCATGGCGCGCATGCCGAAGGGGCGAAGACCGAGGTCCTTGCCATGGGCGTTGAGCGTATCCCACAGATGGCGCACCGAGTGGATGTCGCAGAAGATCTCATAGCCCAGATCGGCGGTGTAGCTGACGCGCTGTACGATGCAGTTCGCCATGCCCACGGTCATTGGCCGCACGTCCATGAACTTGAACGCCTCGGACGAGACATCCGACCGGGTGCAGCGGGCCAGAAGTTCGCGCGCTTTGGGGCCTGCGATCTGGAAGCCCGAGCGGCTGTCCGAGATGTTTTCGACCTGCACGCCGTCCATCGGGTTCATTTCGAACCAGCGCTGGTGCCAGCCTTGGGCACCGTAGCTGGCGGTCAGCTGGAATTCGGTTTCCGACAGGCACGAGACGGTGAAGTCACCGATGATCTTGCCGGAATGGGCCAGCATCGGTGTCAGCGACAGGCGGCCCTGTTTCGGAATGGCGCCAGCCATGATGCGGTCAAGCCAGGCGCGGGCGTTCGGGCCTTTCACACGGTATTTGCCGAAGTTCTGCAATTCGTTCAGGCCAACACCATCACGCACTGCCATGACTTCTTGGCGCGTGGCCTCCCAAGCGTTGGAGCGGCGGAAGGTGGGTTCCTCATAGCGCGGCTCGCCGGGCAGGGCGTGGTAGTTCACCACCTCAAGCCCGTATTGCTGGCCCCAAACGGCGTTCATGCCGTCAAACACCTCATACATTGGTGTGGTGCGGAAGGGGCGGGCCGCCGGGCGTTCTTCGTTCGGGTAGCTGACCGAGAAGCGCATCTGGTAGTTCTCGATGACCTTCGGAACAGTATAGCCGGGGCTCGTCCAGGTGCCAAAGCGCGACACATCAAAGCCGCGCGGGTCGCGTTCAACCTCGCCGTGGATCATCCACTGCGCCAGCGCAAGGCCCATGCCGCCGCCCTGAGAGAAGCCCGCCATCACGGCGCAGGCCGACCAATAGTTGCGCAAGCCCTGAACCGGGCCAATCAGCGGGTTGCCGTCAGGCGCAAAGGTGAAGGGGCCGTGGATCACCCGCTTGACGCCCGAGCGTTCCAGCACCGGGAAGCGGCGGTAGGCGAAGTTGACCGAGTCTTCGATCTTGTCGAATTGCTCGTTGAGCAGTTCATGGCCGAAATCCCACGGCGTGCCGTCAACCGACCACGGCTCGCAGGGCTTTTCGTAAAAGCCGATGCAGAGGCCCCGGCCTTCCTGGCGGAGATAGGATTCACCGCCCGGGTCCATGACATGCGGAAACTCGTTGCCCGATTTAAGGATATCCATGATTTCGGGGATGTCATCGGTGACAAGATACTGGTGTGCCATCGGCAGCAGCGGCAGGTAAACCCCTGCCATTGCACCAATTTCGCGCGCCCAAAGGCCGCCTGCGTTGACCAGATGCTCGCAGGTGACGGTGCCTTTTTCGGTCACCACATCCCAGCCGCCATCGGCGCGCTGGTTGGTGGCCAGCACACGGTTGTGCAGCACGATCTCGGCCCCGCCCATGCGGGCGGCTTTGGCATAGGCATAGGTGGTGCCCGAGGGGTCAAGGTGGCCATCCAGCGGGTCATAAAGCGCGCCGACAATGCCTTCGAGGTTCACAAGGCCATGGGTGAATTTCTTAATCTCTTCCGGCCCGAGAATCTCGGTGTCCAGCCCCATGTAGCGGTGCTTGGCGCGTTCCGCCTTCAGCTGTTCGAACCGTGCCTGATTGTCGGCCAGCGTGATGCCGCCCACATGATGGAGGCCACAGGACATGCCGGTGATCTCTTCCAGCTCTTTGTAAAGCCGGATCGTGTAGCCCTGCAGCGCCGCCATGTTGGTGTCGCCGTTCAGGGTGTGAAAGCCGCCGGCCGCGTGCCATGTGGAGCCGGAGGTCAGTTCCGACCGTTCGATCAGCATGACGTCGGACCAGCCGAGCTTGGTCAGATGGTAAAGCACGGAACAGCCGACGACACCGCCGCCAATCACGACCACGCGGGCATGGGTTTTCATTCTGGGAAACTCCCTTGATCTGGTTTTATCGAACAATGGCGGTGAGGCACGGTGGCTTCATGCTGTTTTGCGACAAATCGTGTCGCAAAAATTAAGCGTATTGCGGTGAGTGACATGACAAAGGGCCGGGATTGCTCCCGGCCCTTGGAAGGGGTGCCTATGTCACGGTCATTTCTCGGGGATCAACCCGCGCGGGGCAAAGCGCAGCACCAGCAAAAGCACGATGCCAAGCGTCACAAGGCGCATATGCTGGGCGCTGTCGATCAGGTGGGTTTTCAGATCACCCGGGGGCAGGGCGGCGGTCACATAGCCCATCAGGTTCGGCCCAAGGTATTCCACCGCAAGCCAAAGCCAGCCCAAGAGAAGCCCGCCCAGAACCGCGCCCCAGTTGTTGCCGGACCCGCCGACGATGACCATCACCCAGATGAGGAAGGTAAAACGCAGGGGCGAGTAAACGCCGGGCACCAACTGGCCCTCCATCGAGGTGAGCATGGCGCCTGCAAGTCCCACTACGGCTGAACCGATGATGAAGATGTGCAGATGGCGGCGCGTGACGTTCTTGCCCATGGCGGAGGCGGCCACCTCATTGTCGCGGATCGCGCGCATCATGCGGCCCCAAGGGCTGTTCAGCGCGCGCTCGGACAACCAGATCAGTGCGAGCAGAACCGCACCGAACATGGCAAGGTAGAGAAGCTTGACCAAGATCGTGGAAGAGGTGATCGGGCTCCAGCCCCAGCTGACGACGAAATCGACATAGGCCGGGTTGGCCTGCAGATCAACTTCGTAAGGAACGGGCCAAGGGCGAGGCAGGTCGATGATGTTCTTTACTCCGCGCGCCAGCCAATCTTCGGATTTGATGACGACGATGACGATCTCGGCAATGCCAAGCGTGGCAATGGCAAGGTAGTCCGAGCGCAGGCCAAGGCAGATCTTGCCGATGACCCAAGCCGCAAGCCCGGCCATCAGCGCGCCAACCGGCCAGGCCACCAGTGAGGGCAGGCCAAAGCCGCCGATATTGCCGTAAGTGGCGGGTTCATAGGCCTCAACCGCAGCAACGCCGCTGTCAAAAACTGCGCGATAGAGGAAGAAGCCTGCGATGAGGAGGGCTGCCACGGCAAAGCCACGGGCACGGCCCGGCTTCATGGTGCGGTAGAGCAGCGTCGCCGCCACGATGACCCCGACACCAAGCGCCAGACCGCCCAGCGTCATCCAGCCGCCAGCGGCAAAAGCCTCGGGCACCGGGCGGGCCGAGACCAGCACCACCGCAAGGCCGCCCAGAGCGACCGAGCCGACGATACCGGTGGAAAAAAGCCCCGCATAGCCCCATTGCATGTTCACGCCCAAGGCCATGATCGCCGACAATATGCCTATGTTCAGGATCTGCAGGCTGAGGTTCCAGCTTTGAAAAACGCCGGTCAGGATGAACAAGACCGCCACACCGGCGAAAAGACCAAGATTTCGTTGGGTCTGGGTCATGTTATTTCCCCTTAAAGATGCCGGTGGGCATGAAGATCAACACGATGATGAGGATGGCAAAGCTGACGGCCGATTTGTAATCGGTGGTCAAAAGTTGCATCAACCCATCGGGTGCCATGCTGTCAGGCAGGACGTAAGTGGCGACCTTTTTCCAAGCATAGGTCATGATCACTTCCGACAGTGCCACGATATAGCCGCCAGCAATGGCACCCAAGGGGCTGCCCAGACCGCCCACCACGGCTGCCGCAAAGACTGGCAGCAACAGCTGGAAATAGACGAAGGGGCGGAACGACTTGTCCAAACCATAAAGTGTGCCCGCAATCACCGCGAGACCGGCGGCGATGATCCACGTCACCTGCACCACACGGTCGGGGTTGATGCCAGAGAGCAATGCCAGATCTTCGTTGTCGGAGAAGGCGCGCATCGATTTGCCGGTGCGGGTTTTCTGCAAGAACCAGAACAGCGCGGCGACACAGATCACTGCAACAACCACCGTCACCGCCACCGTGGTCTTGATGACCAAGGGTTCGGCAAGGCCGGTGGCCTCTTTGAAGGTTTGCGCGCTCAGCAAAAAGCGCTCACCATCAGCGAAGTTGCGCTCTTCGACTCCGATGATCAGGCGGACAAGGCCGTTCATCACGAACATGACGCCTGCCGAGACAATCACCAGAATGATCGGGGCGGCTTTTTGGGTGCGGTAGAACTTGTAGATGCCGCGGTCGGTGGCCAGCACCAGCATCGAGGTAACCGCGATACCGAAGGGCAGGGCGAGAAGGGCTGTCGGCAAGGGGCCAAATGTGATGCCCCAAGATTGGAAAAGCCATGTGAACATGATCACGATGGCGGTACCAAAGGCCATGGTGTCGCCATGCGCGAAGTTTGAAAACCGCAAGACACCAAAAATCAGCGTCACACCCAGCGCGCCCAAGGCAAGCTGGCTGCCATAGGCCACGCCCGGCACGATCACAAAATTCAAAAGGGCCACGAGGGCGTTGAGGAAATCCATATCTCAGCCCCCCAGGAAGGAACGACGGACCTCGGGGTCGGCCAACAGGGCCTGTCCGGTGTCGGTGAAGCGGTTGGCGCCTTGGACAAGCACATAGCCTTTGTGTGCAATATCAAGTGCTTGTCTGGCATTTTGTTCCACCATCAGAATTGAGATGCCAGTGCGGGCAATCTCGATGATGCGGTCGAACAGTTCGTCCATCACGATGGGCGACACGCCAGCGGTGGGTTCGTCCAGCAACAGCACCGAAGGCTTGGTCATCAGGGCGCGGCCCACGGCGACCTGCTGGCGCTGGCCGCCTGACAATTCGCCCGCCGCTTGATGGCGCTTTTGGTGGAGGATGGGGAACAGGCCATAGATCTGATCCATGGTTTCCTTGATGCCCGCCTCATCGGTGCGGATGAAGGCGCCCATTTCAAGGTTTTCTTCCACCGTCATGCCGGTAAAGATGTTCTGGGTCTGGGGCACAAAGCCCATGCCCTTGCGCACGCGGGCCTGCGGCGAAAGCTTGGTGATATCTTCGCCATCCAGCACCACACGGCCACCGCGCAGGTTGAGCATGCCAAAGGTCGCCTTCATGGCGGTGGATTTTCCAGCGCCATTGGGGCCGACGATCACGGCTATCTCGCCCTTGTTCACGGCGATGGTGCAGTTGTGCAAGATGTCGACGGCCCCATAGCCCCCGGTCATATTCTCGCCGATGAGGAAGGGATCAGCCATGGGCGGCCTCCTCTTTGACCTTGTTCTTCAATCCGGTGCCCAGGTAGGCTTCGATCACACGTTCGTCATTTTTCACTTCAGTTACAGTGCCTTGGGCCAAAACCTTGCCTTCGGCCATGCAGATCACCGGGCCACAGATGCGGCCGATGAAATCCATGTCATGTTCGATGACGCAGAAGGTATAGCCGCGTTCTTTGTTCAGGCGCACAATGGCATCGCCGATGGTATTGAGAAGGGTGCGGTTCACGCCCGCCCCCACCTCGTCCAGAAACACGATCTTGGCATCCACCATCATGGTGCGGCCCAGTTCCAACAGCTTCTTCTGCCCGCCCGAGATATTGGCCGCCTTTTGGTCAGACAGATGTGAGATGGTCAAAAACTCCAGAACCTCATCGGCCTTGTCGCGCAGGCGCTTTTCTTCGGCGGCCACGGCGCTGCGGCGGAAGCAGGCGTTGAACAGGCTTTCGCCGGACTGGTTGGCGGGCACCATCATCAGGTTTTCGCGCACCGTCATCGACCCAAATTCATGGGCAATCTGGAAGGTGCGCAGCACACCTTTGGCAAAAAGCTCATGCGGGGGCAGGCCGGTGATGTCTTCGCCTTGCATGGTGACCTTGCCCGAGGTGGGCGGCAGACGACCCGCGATGACGTTGAAAAGCGTGGTTTTTCCAGCGCCGTTCGGTCCAATCAGCCCAGTGATTGAGCCAGTCTCGATCTTGAGCGAGGCCCCGTCCACGGCTCTGAAACCGCCGAAATGCCGGTGAAGGTTTTCGACAACAATCATGGTTCCCCCTGAAAAGCAGACGCCTCTTTTTGGCCGGGATTGAACGCGGACTTGGGCGGCTTATCTTATGGCAACGGCCCGAGGGATTGCCCCGGGCCGTGCAAGTTGTCAGATCAGATTCGGATCAACGGAACTGGACGGTTTCGTAGACGCCGCCCTTGATTTCGAACTGCTTGTAGCGACCAGCGGATTCGCCGGGGCCGATCAGCGTCACGCCCGAAGCGCCATCATAGTCAATGGCGGTGCCAGCAGCGATCAGCTCAAGTGCCTTGCCCAACTCGCCGGGCATGATCTTGACGCCCGAACCGTCAGCCGGGCCGTTGGCAATCTCAAGGATCTTGCCAGCGTAGACCTTGCTGTCGGTCGAACCTGCGGCATGCATGGCCAGCATGATCAGCGCGGCGGCGTCATAGCTTTCCATGGTATAGGGCGAGGTGGCGTCGAACGCGGTGGCTGCAGCCTTGCCCATGTCGGTCAAGATGGCAGCGCCGGGGCTGTCCGACTGAGCAACCTGGCCGTAAGAGCCGTCCAGAGCCGGGCCGATCGCGGCGGGAAGCGAGTCACCCACCATGCCGCCGGGCAGACCGAACTGCGAGAAGGCGCCCGAGTCGAGCGAAGCCTGGATGATGCCCTTGCCGCCCTGGTCGAGGTAGCCTGCAACCACCAGAAGATCACCACCAGCCGAGGCCAGCGACGCGACTTCGGCCGAATAGTCAGCCTTGCCGTCTTCGTGCGGGATGTTGATGGTCACGGTGCCGCCCTGCGCGGTGAAGCCAGCAGCAATCGCTTCGGCCAGACCTTTGCCGTAGTCCGAGTTGGAATAGGTCAGCGCGATCGAGGTCACGCCCTTTTCCTTCAGAATCTCGCCCATGATTTCGCCTTCGCGGGCGTCAGAGGGGGCGGTGCGGAAGAACAGGCCGTCATCTTCAGCGGTGGTCAGCGCGGGCGAGGTGGCCGAGGGCGACACCATCACGATGCCGTTCGGACGCGCCACGTTTTGCAGCACAGCACCGGTCACACCCGAGCAGTCGCCGCCGATGATGCCTTTGACGCTTTCAGCCGTGACCATACGTTCCGCGGCCGAGGTGGCAGCAGCCGAATCGACACAGGTCGAGTCGCCGCGCACGGACACGAAGTTATGGGCCGATTTGCCCGAAGCATTCACTTCAGCCATCGCCATTTCAGCCGCATTGGCCATGTGGCTGGTCAGCGATTCGATCGGGCCAGTGAAGCCGATCAGAATGCCCAGTTTGACGTCTTCAGCCGATGCTGCACCGGTCAGCGCCAGCGTGGCGGCGGAAGCCATAAGAAGTTTTTTCATTGGTATCTCCCATGTTGGATCTCAATCCTGCAGCCAAACTAGAGAGGCAGCGCGAAAAAGGGAAGCCCCTTCATGTCGACAGTGTGCCGACACTATCGGCTTTGTCCCACGTCTGGGTCAGGGTTGGGGTGCCATGTGGTAGATGGCTGTGCAGCGCGAGGGGCCAAGCGCTTTCGCAAGGGGGATTTGGGGGTGTTTTGGGGGGCGATCAGATTGACAGGCGGCCTGTAATCGCGCCGGGCGTCAAGCCCTGGGTGCCGCGCTCACGGTAAGGGGTGGTATTATAGTGGCTGCGGTAACATTTCGAGAAATGCGACGGGCTGGCAAAGCCGCAGGCCAGCGCCACGTTGATCACGCTCATGTCGGTCTGCATCAACAGATTGCGTGCTTTTTGCAGCCGCAACTCCATATAGTAGCGCTTGGGGCTGCGGTTCAGGTAGCGGCGGAACAGACGTTCCAACTGCCGCGTCGACATACCCACCTCTTCGGCCAGATCGGCGGGCGACATCGGGTCTTCGATATTGCCTTCCATCATCTGGATGACTTGGCTGAGTTTGGGGTGACGCACGCCGATGCGCGTCGGGATCGACAGGCGCTGACTGTCCTGATCGGTGCGGATTGAAGAATAGATCAGCTGGTCCGCCACGGTATTGGCCAGATCTTCCCCGTGATCGGCGGCAATCACCTTGAGCATCAGGTCGATCGAGGAGGTGCCGCCCGCCGTGGACCAGCGGTTGCCATCCATCACAAAGACCGACTTGGTCAATTTGACCTGCTCGAATTCCTCCAGAAAGCCGTCCTGATTCTCCCAGTGGATGGTGGCCTTCTTGCCATCAAGAAGCCCCGCCTTTGCAACGGTGTAGGCCCCGGTGCAAAGGCCGCCCACGGTGACCCCACGCCGCGCCTCGCGGCGCAGCCAGTTCAGGACCCCTTTGGTCGAGGCGCGCTGCACGTCAATGCCGCCGCAGACCAAGACGATGTCGTCACGATCAATCTCGTCCAGTCCGATGTCCAGCTTGAACGACGCGCCGTTGGAGCATGCGACGAAGTCGCCCTCACCCGTAAGAATCCAGCTGTACAGGTCTTGGCCCGACACTCGGTTGGCAATGCGCAGGGGTTCGATGGCCCCGGCAAAGGACAGCATCGTAAAGCGTTCAAGCAGCAGAAAGACAAAGCGCTTGGGGCTGGCGGTCTTGACGACCGAGGTGGCCTTGCGCTGTAGGTTTGACATCTTGCGACCTATTCGTGTCGGTTTCGGTGCAAGGAAACAGGAATTGCACCGCTCCGCAAGGCGAATCCGCCTGATTTTTCACCCTTTCCGCCTTTGCATCCGTCGCATTTTTCCTTATACCGCGCGGCGATACCGCTAACGAAAGGGCAGGGCCATGACCAAGGGCTGGAAAAAGACGGATTGGCGCGCAAAACCACGTGTGCAGATGCCGGATTATCCCGATGCCGCCGCATTGACTTCGGTTGAGTCGCAATTGGCGAAATACCCCCCCTTGGTCTTTGCGGGCGAGGCGCGGCGGTTGAAAAAGCAGTTGGCCCAGGCCGCCGAGGGCAATGCCTTTTTGCTGCAGGGTGGCGATTGCGCGGAAAGCTTTGCCGAGTTTTCGGCCGATAACATTCGCGACACCTTCCGTGTCATGCTCCAGATGGCGGTGGTGCTGACCTATGGCGCCAAAGTGCCGGTGATCAAGGTCGGCCGCATGGCGGGCCAGTTTGCCAAGCCGCGCTCGGCCAATACCGAGGTGATTGGCGGGGTGGAATACCCAAGCTATCGCGGCGACATCATCAACGGGTTTGAGGCGACGCATGAGGCGCGGAGTCCCGATCCGTCGCGCATGCTGCAGGCCTATACCCAAGCAGCAGCCAGCTTGAACCTGCTGCGCGCCTTCTCGACCGGCGGCTTTGCCGACATCCACCGCGTCCATTCCTGGACGCTGGGATTTGCCGAGCATGACAAAGCCGAGCGCTACCGCGAGATTTCCAACCGCATCTCGGATGCCTTGGATTTCATGAATGCCGCTGGGGTCACCTCGGACAATGCCGAGGTGCTGTCCCGCGTCGATTTCTACACCAGCCACGAGGCGCTGCTTTTGGAATACGAAGAAGCCCTGTGCCGGGTGGACAGCCTGACCGGCCAGAATGTGGCCGGGTCTGGCCATATGATCTGGATCGGCGACCGCACCCGTCAGCCCGACGGCGCGCATGTCGAGTTCTGCCGGGGTGTCTTGAACCCGATCGGGTTGAAATGCGGGCCCACGACGACGGCGGAAGACCTCAAGGTGCTGATGGCCAAATTGAACCCCGAAAACGAACCTGGCCGTCTGACGCTGATCGCGCGCTTTGGTGCGGGCAAGGTGGGCGACCATCTGCCGCGTCTCATCAAGACGGTGCAGGAAGA
>JBILYK010000044.1:0-27177 GCA_044377735.1 Paracoccaceae bacterium
GGGACGGAAGCCAGCCAGCGGAAGCCACCTGCAGTGAAGTTGTTGAATCCACTTCATTTTTCCATTTGACAAAGCTGCCCCTCTTGACCTACCCCTTGATCATCGAAGAATTGCGCCCGGAGGATAACCCTCGCGGGCGCTTTCGTTTTCACCCACATCGCGGATCCCGTTCCTGACGCTGGCATCGCCCAGCGCGCTTCGGCACGTCCGCCTGCCCGAGAGAGCCACCCCATGGACCTGGTCTTCGCACCGAGCCAGATCGAGACTTGGCCGCTCGACCGGCTGCGCCCCTATGCCCGCAATGCCAAGATCCACGGCACGGACCAGGTCGCCAAGATTGCCGCCAGCATGGCGAAGTTCGGCTGGACCGTGCCGTGCCTTGTGGCCGACGATGGTGAACTGATCGCGGGACACGGCCGGGTGTTGGCCGCCATCATGCTGGGGCTGAAGGATGTGCCGGTAATTCGGCTCGGCCACCTCGATGAAGCCGAACGCCGGGCCTACCGCATCGCCGACAACAAACTGACCGAGCTGGGCGAATGGGACGAGGCGATGCTGCGCGACGAGATCGCGGGGCTGCTGGCCGAGGATTTCGACCTGTCGCTGCTGGGGATCACTGACGAGGATCTGGACGCCTTGTTGCGCGATCCGGATCATGTGGAAGGCGGCGCGGTCGAGGGCGAAGATGACATTCCCGAACCGCCGGTCACGCCGGTGTCGGTTGCGGGCGACCTCTGGCACCTCGGGTCGCACCGGTTGATTTGCGGCGACAGCACCTCGGCCGATGTGGTCGCGCGCCTGCTTGGTGATGTACGCCCGCTGCTGATGGTCACCGACCCACCCTATGGCGTGGAGTACGATCCGTCTTGGCGCAACCAGGCGGGCGCGGCCAAGACCAAACGCACCGGCAAGGTACTGAACGATGACCGGGCGGATTGGCGCGAGGTTTGGGCGCTGTTCCCCGGCGAAGTGGCCTATGTCTGGCACGGCGCGCTGCACTCCTCGACGGTAGCCGAGAGCCTGGTGGCGGCGGGTTTTGCCGTCAGGTCGCAGATCATCTGGGCCAAGGACCGGCTGGTTCTCAGCCGCGGCGACTACCACTGGCAGCATGAGCCGTGCTGGTATGCGGTCAAGAAGACCGGCAAGGGGCATTGGGCGGGAGACCGCAAACAGACCACGTTGTGGCACATCTCCGGCAAGGACCAGGACGCCGCCACGGTGCATGGCACGCAGAAGCCGGTCGAGTGCATGCGCCGCCCGATCCTGAACAACTCCAGCCCGGGTCAAGCAGTGTTCGAACCCTTCATGGGATCCGGCACCACCCTGATCGCCGCCGAGACCACGGGCCGCGTCTGCTTCGGGATCGAATTGAACCCGGCCTATGTCGACGTGGCCATCGAGCGCTGGCAGCAGTTCACCGGCGCCAACGCCGTCTTGGCTGACACCGGCGAGACCTTCGCCGACCTTAAGGCAAAGAGGCTCGCGGCATGAATGCGCCCCTCCTGCCGGGCAGGATCGAACACTGGCCCCTCGCCCATCTGAAACCTTACGCCCGCAACGCCAAGACCCACGATGCCGATCAGGTGGCCAAGATCGCCGCCAGCATGGTCGAGTTCGGCTGGACCGTCCCGGTGCTTGTGGCCGCCGATGGCGAGTTGATCGCAGGCCACGGTCGCATCCTGGCCGCTGCCCACCTCGGCCTGTCCGAGGCCCCGGTCATCGTGCTGGGCCATCTGACCGAAGCCCAGCGCCGCGCCTATCGCATCGCGGACAACAAACTGACCGAGTTGGGCGGCTGGGATGAGGCGCTGCTGCTGCAGGAACTGCAGGCACTGCTGGCCGAGGATTTCGGCCTCGGGCTGATCGGGATCCCCGAAAACGAGCTGGATGCACTGCTGGCCGAGGCCGATGGCGGCCCGGAAATGTCCGACGACGCGGCTGATGCAATACCCGAACCACCCGCCGAACCGATCACCAAGCCGGGCGACATCTGGGCGCTGGGCAAGCACCGCCTTTGCTGCGGCGACGCCACCGATCCGGCTGTCGTCGCCAGGCTGATGCAGGGCGAACAGGCCACGCTGATGTTCACCTCGCCGCCCTATGCCCAGCAGCGCGACTATGGCGCGGCCAAGGAAAAGGTCGGCGATTGGGATGCGCTGATGCAGGGCGTGTTCGCCGCAGCGCCGGTCACAGCGGACGCTCAGCTTCTGGTCAACCTCGGCCTGGTGCATCGCGACAGTGAGTGGCAGCCCTATTGGGAAGGATGGGTGGAATGGATGCGCGGCTCTGGCTGGCGGCGATTTGGCTGGTATGTGTGGGATCAGGGACCGGGCTTGCCGGGCGATTGGAACGGCCGTCTTGCCCCATCGCACGAGTTCATTTTCCACTTCAACCGCGCGCCCCGAAAACCGCACAAGACCGTCCCGTCCAAGCACGCGGGCGAAACCCTCGGCGGCGGTGGTCTGCGCGGGGCCGACGGCACCGTCCACGCCAAGACCGGAACCGGCAACGCGATCCAGAGCCACCGCATCCCGGACAGCGTCTTCCGCATCATGCGCCACAAGGGCGGGCTGGGCGCGGCCGGATCGCACCCGGCAGTGTTCCCGGTGGCGCTGGTCGAGGCGGTGCTGACTGCGTTCTCGGATCCGGGCGACCTGATTTACGAGCCGTTCTGCGGTTCCGGCACCCAGATTGTCGCCGCTGAACGCGCTGGGCGGCGCTGCTTCGCGATGGAACTGGACCCGGTCTATTGCGACGTGGCCGTGCGGCGGTGGGAGATGGCGAAAGGCCGGAGAGCAAATGTTGCAGCACACGCGAGCTATGACCGAAAGTTGGTGACGGTTTGATCAGGCGGCTTTGCTTTCGTGCTTGATCCCGTCGCGGAACTCAATCCCTTCGATGATTTCGGGCAGGCGATTTTGACCATCGAGCTTGCGCCACTTCTTCTTGGCTGACAGCATCAACTGGTGTGTCATCGCCAGTGCCGTCTGGCGGCTCAGGCAGCCCTTGGTCTTGGTTGTTCGGTGCCGGACGGTCGCGAAGGTGCTTTCGATCGGGTTCGTCGTTCTGATGTGCTTCCAGTGCTCGGCTGGAAAATCATAAAACGCCAGCAAATCGGCGCGGTCTTTGGTCAGGCATTTGACCGCCCGGTCGTATTTCACGCCGTAGGCCTCGATGAAGAAATCGAAGGCAGCGCTGGCCCCGACCTTGGTTTCCGCCATCCAGATGTCTTTCAGATGCGCCTTGGCCTTGGGCTGCACAGATTTTGGCAGAGCGTTCAGCACATTTGCCGTCTTGTGGACCCAGCAGCGCTGCACCCGGGTCTTGCCGTAAACCTCATGCAACGCGGCCCAGAACCCCATGGCACCATCGCCGACAGCCAGCTTGGGTGCGGCTTCCAGCCCCCGGCGTTTGAGGTCCAGGAGCAGCTCGCGCCAGCTCTGGGTGCTTTCGCGAAAGCCGTCGATCAGGCCCAGAACATCCTTGTTGCCCCATTCGTCAGCACCGATAATCACCAGCATACATTGACGATCCTCGTCCATGCGGGGGCTGAAATACACCCCGTCCGCCCAGAAATACACATAGCGCCGCGCCGAGAGATCCCGCTTGGACCAGCGCTCGTAATCGTCCCACCAATCCGCCTTCAGCCGGGTGATGGTGCTCGCCGACAGGCCCGGCGCGTCCGGACCCAGCAGGGCCGCCAGAGCTTCGGAGAAATCGCCGGTGGAAATGCCCTTGAGGTAAAGCCACGGCAGCAGGTCCTCGATCGACTTGGCCCGCCGCAGATAGGGCGGCAGGATCGTCGAGGTGAACTTCAGCCGACCACCCTCTGGCGCCCGATCCCGCACCCGGGGCACCTTCACAGGCACCGCGCCGATCCCGGTCTGAACCTCGCGCTCGGGCAGATGACCATGACGGACCAGACGGCGGTGGCCAGCCGCATCGGTTTGATCAGCATGGGCAATGAGAAAGGCATTCAACTCGGCTTCGACCGCTTGAGCAATCAGATCCCGGGCGCCTCGGCGCAACAAATCCGTCAGCGGGTCGGGCGAAAATCCTTCTGGTGCGCGAAACGCGACAACCCGCCTCGTCGTCCGGAGATCTTCCCGTGCAGCTTACCCTGACGCCAACAGACCAGATGTCGTTTGCGCTTCATGCAGGCGCAACGGGCCGGATGGGCCGGACATGGTCGATCGGTTCCCTTTTGGCACGGCGCCTTGCGGAGATTAGCCGCGTTATTCTCCGCAAGCCTTGCGACGAAAATCCCTTGTCGATGCGGCGAATAACTACCATGATCGCCGCACGAATTGCGGAGATCGTCGAAATGTACATCTGGCAAAATGCAGCCTGGCCAAAGCTGATCTGGCAGGACGCGGCCATCTCCGCACCGCTGGCGGCGGTGCGGCATGATCAGGGTCGTCTTGTCGGCCGCATGGAAGCGCTCGGTTTCCAGCTGCGCGAGGAAGCCGTCCTGCATACCCTGACCATGGATGTCGTCAAGACGAGCGAGATTGAGGGCGAGGTGCTTGATGTGACGCAGGTGCGGTCGTCGATCGCACGACGCCTCGGGATCGACATCGGCGCGCTGACCCCCAAGGACCGCGATGTCGAGGGGATCGTCGAGGTCATGCTAGATGCAACGACCCAGTACGATCAGCCGCTGACCATGGACCGCCTGTTCGGCTGGCACAGCGCCCTGTTCCCCACCGGGCGCAGCGGCATGGCAAGAATTCGGGTCGGCCAGTGGCGCGATGACAGCGCAGGCCCGATGCAGGTCATTTCCGGCCCGATCGGACGCGAGCGGGTGCATTACACCGCACCGCCAGCGCCGCAGGTTGCTGCGGAAATCGGCCGGTTTCTGGACTGGTTCAATGCGCCGACAAGCACAGACCCGGTGATCAAGGCCGCCCTCGCGCATCTCTGGTTCGTGACGATCCATCCGTTCGATGACGGCAATGGCCGGATCGCGCGCGCCATCGCCGATCTGGCATTGGCGCGGTCAGAAGGCAGCCGGCAGCGGTTCTACAGCATGTCGGCGCAAATCCGGGCAGAGCGGTCGGCCTATTACGATCAGCTTGAACAGACGCAGAAGGGCGGTGTGGATGTCACCGACTGGCTGATCTGGTTCCTCGCCTGCCTGCAAAGGGCCATCCACGGCGCGCAGGATGTACTGGCAGCCGTTCTGGACAAGGCGCGATTCTGGGAACGCGCGGGCTCGCTCGTCCTGAACGCGCGCCAGAACAAGGTGCTGAACCGCCTTCTGGACGGGTTCGAGGGGAAGATGACCTCCTCCAAATGGGCCACGATCGCCAAGTGCTCGCAAGACACGGCGAACCGGGACATCGCGCTGCTGATCGACGCCGGACTGCTGCGCAAGGGCGATGGCGGGGGGCGGAGCACGCATTACGAGATCGTCCGGGTCTGATCCCCCCGCCCCGCGTACAACCTGTTCTGACAACCAGCAGGGAATATCCGGTGAATTCAGCCGACCGCGCTCTCAGTGCAGCATGTCCGCCAACCCAAGCCCTTCAAACGCTGCCTTCATCGCCGGATCAAACCCCGGATCGATCCGCGCCGGGCCATAGCCGTGCTCCCGGTTCCACGCGTCGAACTCCCGCAGTTCCGCAGCGAACTCCTCCGGCGACCCAGCCTCCTTCAAGGTCGTGTCGCCCTCACAATAGCTGAAGATCATCAACCGGGTCGGGTTGGCCCAAGTCCCGAAGTACGACGCATCCTGCGCCGTATCGACCTGCGCCCAGCCCTTCTCGTAGCTACAGAGCCCGAAATCATAGACGTATCGATCGCCGTGGCAGAACTCGCGGGTGATCTTCATGATGCCACCGGCGCGCGGGAGGTGATGGCGATGACGCAGAGGTCACGATAACGCGCCATGGCCTTCGGGCTGGACGAGACCAGGTTGATCTCGAAAGCCTGCAGGGCCGCGATATCGCCCGCCTCGGCCAAGGCCACGATCTGGGCCAGTTTGGCGCGGAACCGGGCGTGAGTCGGCTTGGAGAAATCGGGCGCGGACGGCAAAGCGCCGGCCTGCGCCTTATCGAGAATGGCTTTCCGCTTGCCGACCTGCGGGTGGATCGTGGCCTTCGGTTCGTCGACGGGCGCCGGATTTGCCTCGCCCGCGGGATCTGGGTTGCCGTATTCCAGCACCAAGGTCAGCCGAGCCTCGGCCTGATCGGCAGTGTCGGCCGTCATGATCGACGTGAAGGCGAGGGCGGCGCGCTCGTCCCCGATCCTTGCCGCCAGCAAGCGGGCAAAGGCGTCGCCCGACTTCTTGGCGCTGGTGGCTGGTTCGATCGGCGTATCGGAAAGGCGCTGGGCGAGGCAATCGATCTGCGCGGCGGTGAGGGCATTGGTTTTCATGGGTTCGTTCCTTCAGGCGTTGGTGATGTGGGCGGAATGCCCGAGGGTGGTGACCGCGTAGATCATTGTGCGACCGTCGCCGATCGCCGCGCCAAAGGCCTGCGCTTTGGGCAGGGTCGCGAACTGCTCCCGCGTGCGGGTCGCGGGCGTGCGGCCCCGGGCGGCGACAAAGTGGGCGGCGTTCTTCAGGCAGAATTCTTCGTGGGTTGTCAGGGGCTTCATGGCGCTCTCCGTTGCGTTGCGATGGCTGCAGACAGCGGTTGCGACCAAAAGAGAAAAACTCCTAAGTCACTGAATGGATAAGGTTTATTGAAATGATGGCGCACCGATCATTGCTGGAAGCCTTTCGCCCGCCCACCAATCGGGACGGTTGACGCGGGTACTACTTGGTATTACTTTGCGGCAAAAGGAGTGCCCTTATGACGGTGAAATCCTCGATCTCGCTGACCGACGAACAGCACAGTTTCGCCAAGGAACTGGTCGAAGCCGGGCGCTATTCGAGCTTCAGCGCGGTGTTGCAACAGGGAATCGACCTGCTGCGGCAGCGCATGCAGGACGAAGATTTGCACCGAACGGCGCTGAAAGCGCTGCTGGATCAGCGCAGCGCCGGGGCGTTTGTCAGCGGCGCCCAGATGGACAAGACCATCGCGCGCATAATCACTGAGAAGCGCCGTGCACATGCGGTTCAGAATTGAGTTCTCGGCAGAAGCCGAGCGTGATTTTGCCCTGATCTTCGACCACCTGTTTGAGAATTACCGCAGCTTCGGCGAAAGCGTGGAGACTGCATTGGATCATTGCGAGGACCGCATCCGCGAGATCCGGCAGGAGGCCGACCGCCTGTGTACGGCGCCATATCGGGGTGAGTGTCACGATGATCTGCTGCCAGGCCTGCGACATTTGACGATCGATCGGGCGATCTACTGGTTCGACGTGAACGAAGCGGAGCAGCGGGTCCGCATCCTGGCGATTTTTTTCGGCGGCCAGGATCATGTCCGCCATATGCTGACGCGGCTTCTTACGCCCTGAAACGCGCAGCCCTTTGCTCGGCGTCGCTGGGTCAGACGGCCTTCTTTCAAGAATACTATCAAAGCAGTCAAGGACAGCATGGGACGTTCACGTCGCGCCGTTGCGGCGCATCGGAGCGCCTCTGAGTCAGCAGTACGCAAAGTGCGATTACCATGAGGCGGATCGCCACCCTGCAGGACGGCACGATCGATGCAGCCCTGGCTTTCCAAGTGGATGCCCAGGCCGATCCGACCAAGCGGCGCGGCGCCTGCACGCCCTCAAGATGGGCACGAAAACAGCGTCGGGACCGGCGCTAGGGGCCGCCTCCAAGCCGGTACGCAGGCGGCGAGAGACAGCACGTTGAGCCTGCGCACGCCTCCTTCGCCGTTTACCGGGCGAAAGGTCATGCCGGACAACCGGCCGTTGGCCTCATGCGGGCCGTAACCCACGGAAATCAGGATGACATCGCGTTCATCGCCCTGCACGTTTTCGATGTTCTTGACGAACACGTGCTCGTGCTGGCCTTCGCGCAGGAACGCATCCAGCACCGAGTCCTGACGGCGGCCAAGTTCCAGCACCTCGGTCAACATATCGGCCTGAGCTTTGGAGAAGGCCACGACCCCAAGCGACAGATCGGGCCAGTCCCGCGCGTGGCGGGCCATCGCGGCGACAATTTCCTGCGCCTCGATCTTGTTAGCGCCAGCACGGCCACCGCCCTTGCTGGCACTCGAATAGACGCCCGGCACCCGGCGGAACTTCAGGCCGTAGTTGTCATCAAGTTCCAGCGGCGACGGCGGCAGCACCAGATTATTGCCGTAGAACTCGGCGTTCGACACCCGGATCAGCGATGGATCGCGCGAGCGGTAAGGGCAGTGCCGAGAGAGAAGAACAGAAGGGTCCACTGTTGCTTCAGACCAACTTATCTCCTGCGGACGTGACGAGTTCGTTTCAAGCGGATTTCAGGGCCCATCCGGTTGCTGGTCTTCTGGAGTGGTGGCGTTTGAGACGTGTGCGCCATCGGACCCTCCGCTGCCGTCTCAAGGCACCGCCATTCAAGCTGCGTGCACGCAGGAATGACTCAGGCCTGCAACCCAATCTTCCAGAGCGGCGCCCTCACAGGGCAAGCCTTTTCCAAGACCCTCTGAGAATTCTTTAAATTCGGGCAGATTCAGCGCATTGACACCGACAATGACGGGAATACCATTTGAAAGCGCCTCCGCGATCACTGCCCGGAAACCGCGCCCCTCGGCCTCGTGTTTGCCGAATTTGTTCACGATCAACACGTCTGCACCTAGTACGAGGCTGCTAGAGACCAGAGCGACTGCCGCCTCAAGTGCAGCGGGGTCAAGTCTACAGCCGCGCGCAGACCGACCAAGGTCCTGGCTGATGCGCAGCACGGGGCCGTCAGGAAGGACCTGAACGTCCATGTCACAGGCCCCTGTATCGACGCGTTCAGAATTGATCTGGACCGTGCCGCAGCAGCGAAGGCCACGCGTTGCCAGCACTTTCGCGAGCTTCAAAAGGATCAGGTCGGTATCGCCGCGTTCGGACGCCATGGTGTAAGCGAGGTTCATTCTGGGCCTCCTCAGGTCCGGCAGAAGGGTTGAAATTCGACGAGCGCGCCTGCGGGCAGGAAATCGCAGTCAGCGGGCAGAAAGATCAGGCCGTCCCTGTCAGGTAACGCACAGACATGGGCAGAATGGGTTTCAGCATCAAACGTCACGACCTCGCGCCCGTGGCCGTCAAAGCCCGTGCAGGTAGCCGGGCGCAATTCGCAACGCCCTGCCTTTCGTGAAATGGCCGCGCCCGTGACGACATGGCGCCTTGCGCCCTGTCCTGCCTCGCCGGTCAATCTGGCGACCAACGCCGTTCCGAAAAGCTGCCAAGTCACGAAGGCAGACAATGGATTGCCCGGTAGGCCCAGCCAAGTCGAGCCCCGGACGCAACCAAAGGACACCGGCTTACCTGGTTTGAGAGCAACGCCGCTGAAATGGATGCCACCGCCTAGGGCGAGCAGCGCTGGTTTGACGTGGTCCTCTTCGCCGACCGATATGCCGCCGGTGGTGATGACAAGGTCGGCACAGGCGGCCATCTCTGCCAATTGCAGAAACAACCCGTCTCGGCTGTCGAGACCCTGTTCGACGGCGACAAGATCAAGGTGGGGTTGCGTGAGGGCGGCGGACAACATTGGGGTGTTTATGTCCCAGATCTGAGCGTCGGCACGCCTCGCACCGGCCGCGCGGATTTCATCCCCGGTCACCAGAAGCGCCACGCGCAATCGCCTGCGCGCAGGGATCGATCCTGCCCCGGCGGCAGCACAGGCGGCAATCGCGCGCGCGTCAAGGCGCCGACCCTGATCCAGAACTGTGACCCCTGCCCCCATCTCGCTGCCCGCGCGGCGGATGTTGAGGCCGGGCCTCGGTCGCCGATCGATGCGGATGGTGCTGCCGGTCCGTTCGACATCTTCCTGCATAACCACTGTATCCGCACCGTCGGGGACTTTCGCCCCGGTAAAGATGCGCGCGGCCTGGAGGCCGACAAGCGGCACGGTGGAGGACTGCCCCGCCGGAACCCTCGCTACAACGTCAAGTATCCACGGTCCGTCGCCCGGCAGCGCCGCAGAGGCAAAAGCAAAGCCATCCATCGCGGCGTTGTCGAAAGGCGGGGACATGAAGCAAGACGTCACGGGTCTTGCGAGAATGCGACCAAGTGCCCGGTCAAGCAGAATGTTTTCCGCTCCATCGACGGCGGCTGTGCGATCTGCAATCAGTGCAAGCGCCGCATCAATGGTGATCAACTTCTTTGCGACATCATGCCCGCCGCAGCCACAGCCGGACCGCGCTACTGGCTGCAGGATCGTCATTGCGCCACCTCCTCATTGAAATGCCCGGGGCCGATGCTGCAATCAAGGTCGCGCAAGAGGCCGTCCTTCAGCCCATAGATCAGCCCATGCACCCGGCAGTTCGCCCCGCGCGCCCAGGCCCTTTGCAGGATCGGCGTCTCGCCCACGCGGCGGACTCCCTCAACCACGTTGAATTCGGCAAGACGGTCGCGCCGCCCTTCCATGTCTGGCTCGCGCCCCAGATCGACGGCATAGGCCCGCGCGAGCCGCCGGATCGGCTCCAGCCAGTGGTCGGTAAGTCCCTGCGGCAGACCTTCCGTCGCGGCCTTGACCCCGCCACAGCCGTAATGACCGCAGACGATAATCTCGCGCACGGCCAGCACCTCGACCGCGAATTCCAGCGCCGACAAAAGGTTCATGTCCGACGAATGGACGATGTTCGCCACGTTGCGATGTACAAACACCTCGCCCGGATCAAGTCCTGCGACGACGTTGGCCGGAACCCGGCTGTCCGAGCAGCCGATCCAGAAGAATTCGGGCGCCTGCAGGGCTGCAAGACGGGTGAAATAGCCCGGTTCCTGCGCCTGCCACTTGGCCGACCAGTCCCGGTTGCGCTGCAGAACATCATTCAGCATTCGGGGTCTCCGCAAGTTGGGTCAGCCCCCGTCGCGCCCGCATATGTGCGGACAGCCTTGCCAGATCGGCCCGGGTCAGCCGGGCGCGGGCGATAGGCAGCAGGATTGCGTTTTCGGCGACAAGGTGGCGGCGCACATGCCCCGCGAAGCTCGTCAGCATCGCACGCCCCTCGGCCGAAAGATCGGACCCGGCATCAAGGCAGTCGGCAAGCGTTGCCCGAACGTCGGGCAAGAGGCGCAGAGCCTCATTCTGATCGATCCTGATCCGGTTGATTGCGCTTTCGATGCGGTCCTCAGCCGTGCAGCGTTTCGCAAGAAGCGGAAACAGATCCTCGGCCTCGTCGCGCAGATGCACGTTCAACTCCTCGTTCAGAAAGCGTAGCACGGTCAGCGCGGACAGTCGGTCGAGGTGCGCGGTCAGTGCAATGGCGTCAATCACCGCGCATATCTGGCGTTCGCGCAGATGATCTTCGCTGATGAAGTCGAGAGGCCGACCAAGAAGGCCGGGATGCGTCGGGGCGTCATCGCTGCCGCGCCGCACTGACTCTGCCCTCTTCATGATGCGCCCTTTCGCGTGGCTCAGATCGGGGCAAGGCTTGCGCCCGTGATGGTCGCCGTCTTTGCCAGTGCTTCAATGAAATCTCGCGACGCGCGCGCCCAGGCGGCCTTTTCCAAAGCCTGCGCGATTTTGGGGCGGACTGTGTCATAGGGCAGAACCTGCCCCTGGGCGGTGGCGTTCAGGCGGATGATGTGCCAGCCGTGCCGCGATAGGACCGGGGCGGTGGTCGTTTCCCCTTCGGTCAAGGCGCGCAAGGCGGCCTCGAACTCGGGCACGGTGTCGCCGGGGCCACGCTGGCCCAGATGGCCACCTTGCGCCTTGGACCCGCAATCGCTTTCGCGGGCGGCAAGGGCAAAGCCCTTTGCCCCCCCGTCCAGCCGCGCCAGCACGGCCTTGGCGCGGGCTTCGGCCATCGTGGTTTCAGTGACATCCCGCGGATCGCAGGCGCAAAGGATGTGCGAAACGTCCCACAAGGGCGCGGACCGGAACCGGTCGGGGTCCCGCGCCCATTCGGCCTGCACCTCGGCATCTGTCACCAGCGCGCTGGACAGGGCGTCGTCCAGCAGGGCGCGGATCAGGGCCTCATCCTCGGTTTCGATACGACCGGGGACAAGTTCCTCGGGATCGGCGGTCAGCCCCCGGACGCGGGCCTCTTGCAGCAGAAGGGCGCGGATCGTCAGCGCCTGCGCCGCCTTGCGCCAGGCGATTCCGGGCTTGTCCTTGGGCGCGCTATGGTTCTGCGCCTCGGCGGCAATCAAGGCCTGCGGGATGATTTCGCCATTCACGACGACATCGGGAAAAAGGGCCACGTTCATCGCAATCACTCCGCCGGGGTCGAGCTTGAAGGGCCGGATTTGCCTTGCCAGGCGTCATAGTCCTGACGGCGATCCTCCAGCGGGCGGCGACGGCGCGAGCGCACGATCTGATAGCCGGGCCGCAGGAAGAGATAGCGCAGCGGGGCGAAGAATCCCGAAAGCACATGCGCCAGCCGGGTGAAGGGAAAGACCAGAAGGATTGTCAACCCAAGCAACAGATGCAGCTTGAACACCAAGGCCACGTCCACGATCTGCCCGGCAGCGCCAGAGCGGAAGGTAAAGATCATCTGCGCCCACGACATGAACTTGGTCATTTCATGCCCGTCCAGATGGTTCAGCGACACGAAGATGGTGCCCAAGCCCAGCCCGAGCTGCGCCAGCAACAGCGCCAGAATGGCGATGTCGGCAAAGCTGGAGGTTTTGCGGATGCGCGGGTCCATCCAGCGGCGGTGAAACAGCATCACCCCGCCGATCATTGCCATGACACCGGCAATCCCCCCGGCGATGACCGCCAGAAGCTGCTTGGCCCCGTGGCTGATGCCCAGCGCGTCAAACAGCGCGATGGGGGTCAGCAGGCCAACCAGATGGCCGAAAAAGATCACCAGCACGCCGATGTGGAACAGGATCGACCCGACCATCAGTTGCTTGCGCCGCAAAAGCTGGCTGGACGAGGTCTTCCAGGTGAAAGGATCGCGGTCATACCGCGCGATTGACCCGATCAGCAGCACCGAAAGGGCGATGTAGGGGTAAATCCCAAACAGAAAATTATGCATCGCTTTCTCCTTTACTCGGCCGCGTGTTGTGCGTTGGGCGTGGGGGTAATGGGCCGGTCCATTGTGGCCAGCAGGTCGCGGACCTGCGGGCAACCGGCGTTCGGATCGGGGCCGAAGGTGATTTCGGTTTCCTCCCAGACCGCATCCAGCGCGGTCAGATCGGTGGGGTCGTCGTCCGGCAACGCCAGCATTCCGGCCAGCGCGTCGGCATCGACTTCTGCGCCTGCCAGCTGAGACAAAGCGGCGAACGCGGCGTCATATCCGCTGTCGCGCCGCACCAGACGGGTGGCAAGCGCGTCGAAGATATGCGCCGCGTCCGCCAAAGTTTCCTGTGCTTCGAGCGAGGGACGCGTCGACAGGAATTCCAGCAATACCGGCAGGTGGTCGGGCAGTTCGGTGGTGGCGGGTTCAAAACCCGCCTCACGGTAGGTCTCGATCAGACTGACCATCGCGCCGCCCCGGTCCCGGCTTTCGCCGTGGACGTGTTCAAACAGGTTCAGTGACAGTGTGCGCGAGCGGTCGAACAGCATCACATAGCTTTCCTGAACGTCGAACAGGTCGCCATGGTTTAGCCGGATGGCCAGCGCTTCAAGCGATGCCCGCGTCGCAAGCAACAGTCGCTTGTCAGCGGCAAAGACATCGGCAATCGCAGGCATCGCCTCTTGCAGTTCCGCCGTCGGATAGCTGAGCATCAGCGACAGCGCCTTGAGTGTGCGGTCCATCAGAATGACTCCAGCGGAAGGGCAAAGGATTTCTTCTTGCCACCGAACAGGCTGGTCTTGCCGGTTTCGCCAGAAGAACAGCCGTTGCCATCGGTGAAGCCGCAGCCGCCACGGATTTCCGCGCCGGCCTCGTTCTGTTCGCGGTGAGCGGTGGGGATGGCGAAGCGGTCTTCGTAGTCGGCGATGGCCATGATCTTGTACATGTCCTCGATCATCCGGCCCGACATGCCGACACGGGCGGCGATACCTTCGTCGCGGACGCCGTCCACGGTCAGGGCGCGCATGTATAGCCGCATCGCGGACATGCGTTCCAACGCGTGGACGATGGGTTCCTCATCCCCCGCTGTCAGCATGTTGGCGAGGTACTGCACCGGGATGCGCAAGGAGCGCACGTCGGGCATCTGGTCGCTCATCGCGATCTGGCCCGCCTGCGCCGCGTTCTGGATCGGCGACAACGGCGGGATGTACCAGACCATCGGCAGGGTCCGGTATTCGGGATGCAGCGGGAAGGCGACCTTCCACTCCATCGCCATTTTCCAGATCGGGCTGATCTTGGCACTTTCGATCCAGTCTTCGGGGATACCGTCGCGACGGGCGGCGGCGATCACGTCGGGATCGTTCGGGTCAAGGAACACGTCCAGCTGTGCGCCGTAAAGGTCAGTTTCGCGTTCGCTGCTGGCGGCCGCCTCGATCTTGTCGGCGTCGTAAAGGATGACCCCCAGATAGCGGATGCGTCCGACGCAGGTTTCCGAACAGACCGTCGGCTGACCGCTTTCAATCCGCGGATAGCAGAAGGTGCATTTTTCGGATTTGCCGGACTCCCAGTTGTAATAGACCTTCTTGTAGGGGCAGCCCGAGATGCACATCCGCCAGCCCCGGCATTTTTCCTGATCAATCAGGACGATGCCGTCTTCTTCGCGCTTGTAGATCGCGCCCGAGGGGCAGGAAGCCGAGCAGGTCGGGTTCAGGCAATGCTCGCACAGGCGGGGCAGATACATCATGAAGGTGTTTTCGTATTCACCGTAGATCTGCTTTTGAATGTTCTCGAAGTTATAGTCCTTGGACCGTCTCGAGAATTCACCGCCCAGGATTTCCTCCCAGTTCGGGCCCTTTTCGATCTTTTCCATCCGCAGACCGGTGATCTTGGACCGGGGCCGCGCGGTCGGGAAAGCGGTCATGTCGGGCGCGGATTTCAGGTGGTCATAGTCGAAATCGAACGGCTCGTAGTAGTCGTCGATTTCGGGCATCGACGGGTTGGCGAAGATGTTCGCCAAGATCCGCCACTTTGACCCCTGCTTGGGGTGCAGCTTGCCCGATTTCGACCGCGACCAGCCGCCGTTCCAGCGCTTCTGGTTTTCCCAGTCCGTCGGATAGCCGGTGCCGGGTTTGGTTTCGACGTTGTTGAACCAGGCGTATTCAACACCTTCGCGGCTGGTCCAGACGTTCTTGCAGGTGACCGAACAAGTGTGACACCCGATGCACTTGTCCAGGTTCAGGACCTTGCCGATTTGAGCGCGCACTCTCATTCCGCAGCCTCCACATGCTTGATTGCGGGCGTGTCCAGCCAGTCAACTTTCTTCATTTTGCGCACGATGACGAATTCGTCGCGGTTGCTGCCAACGGTGCCGTAGTAGTTGAAACCATAGGACAATTGCGCATACCCCCCGATCATATGGGTGGGCTTCAACGTGGTGCGGGTCACCGAGTTGTGGATGCCGCCGCGATTGCCGGTCTTTTCCGAACCGGGCGTGTTCACGATCTTTTCCTGCGCGTGATACATGAAAAGGGTGCCCTGCTTGATCCGCTGGGACACGACCACCCGCGCGGTGAGCGCACCGTTGATGTTGTAGGCCTCGACCCAGTCGTTATCGACCAGCCCTGCCTTCTGCGCGTCCACCTCGGACATCCAGACCACGGGCCCGCCGCGGTTCAACGTCAGCATCAGCAGGTTGTCGGTATAGGTCGAATGGATGCCCCATTTCTGGTGCGGCGTGATGAAGTTCAGCACGACATGCGGGTTGCCCTCGGCCGCGTCGTTGTTGACGGCCTTGGTGATGGTTTTGAGATCCACCGGCGGGCGGTAGCTGACGAAGCCCTCGCCAAAGGCCCGCATCCAGAGGTGATCCTGATACAGCTGCTGGCGGCCGGTCAGGGTGCGCCACGGGATCAGCTCATGCACGTTGGTATAGCCCGCATTGTAGCAGACCGATTCGCTTTCGATCCCCGACCAAGTGGGAGAAGAGATGATCTTGCGCGGTTGCGCCGCGATATCGCGGAAGCGGATCTTGGTGTGGTGCGCGCCTTCGGCCAGGTGGGCGTGGTGGCGGCCGGTGGGTTTTTCCAGTTCCTCCCACGCCTTGACGGCCACTTCGCCGTTGGTTTCGGGGGCCAGCATCAGGATCATTTCCGCCGCGTTGATCGCGGTTTCCAGCTTGGCCATGCCTTTCGACACGCCCTCATCCAGCACGACGCCGTTCAGGTCGCGCAGGTGGCCGACCTCGACCTTGGTATCCCAGTTGATGCCTTTGCCGCCGTTGCCAAGCTTCTCCAGCAGCGGCCCAACCGAGGTGAACTTCTTGTAAAGGTTGGGATAGTCCCGTTCGACCGCGATGTAGTTCGGTGCTGTCTTGCCAGGGATCAGGTCACATTCGCCCTTTTTCCAGTCGCGGACATGTGCCTGCGCCAATTCGCCGGGGGTGTCGTGCAGAAGGGGGAGCTGGACGATATCCGTCTCGACCCCCAGGACTTCGGGGGCGACTTCGGAGAATTTCTTCGCGATGGACTTGAAGATTTCCCAGTCGGGCTTCGACTCGTAGGCCGGGTCCACCGCTGCCTGCAGCGGGTGGATGAACGGATGCATGTCGGACGTGTTCAGGTCGTCCTTTTCGTACCAGCTGGCCGTCGGCAGCACGATGTCGGAATAGACGCAGGTGGTGGACATCCGGAAGTCGATGGTCACCAAGAGGTCAAGTTTGCCCTTCGGCGCTTCGTCATGCCAAACGGCTTCCTTGGGCTTCGCGTGGCCTTCTTCGCCCAGATCCTTGCCCATCACGCCGTGATCGGTGCCCAGAAGGTGCTTGAGGAAGTATTCATGCCCCTTGCCGGAGGAGCCCAAGAGGTTCGACCGCCACACAAACAGGTTGCGCGGCCAGTTTTCAGGGGCGTCCGGGTCTTCGCAGGACATCTGCAGCGCGCCGGATTTCAGTTGCTCGGCCACATAGGCCGGGATCGCCTTGCCCGCTGCCTTGGCCGCCTTCGCCACCTCCAGCGGGTTGGTCTTCAGTTGCGGGGCCGAGGGCAGCCAGCCCATCCGTTCGGCGCGGGTGTTGTAGTCGATCAGGGAGATATCCCAGTCGCCCTTGGGCGCTGTGGGCGACAGAATCTCGCCCGCGCGCAGGGTTTCATAGCGCCACTGGTCGGTGTGGGCATACCATGCGGAGGTGGAGTTCATCTGCCGCGGCGGGCGGTTCCAGTCGAGCGCAAAGGCCAAGGGCGCCCAGCCGGTCTGCGGGCGCAGCTTTTCCTGGCCCACATAATGCGACCAGCCGCCGCCCTCTTGTCCGATGCAGCCGCACATCACCAGCATGTTGATGATACCGCGATAGTTCATGTCCATGTGGTACCAGTGGTTCAGGCCGGCCCCCAGGATGACCATCGACTTGCCATGGGTCTTTTCGGCATTGCCTGCGAATTCCCGCGCCACGGCGATGATCTTTTCGCGCGCGACACCGGTGATCTTTTCAGCCCAGGCGGGGGTGTAGGGGCTGTCGTCGTTAAAATCCTTGGACACCCATTTGCCACCAAGGCCCCGGTCCAACCCATAGTTGGCGCAGAAAAGGTCGAACACCGTGGCGACCAGCGTCTGTGAACCATCCGCCAGAGTGACACGGCGGGCGGGAATGTTGCGGGTCAACACCTCGGGGTGGTCGCATTTCACGAAATCGCCGGTTGCGACGCCGCCGAAATAGGGGAAGTCGACGCCGACAACCTCGTCGTGATGCCCGTCAAGGATCTGGCTAAGCCGCAGGTTCGCCTCGGCCCCTTTGGCGCGCTGTTCAAGATTCCACTTGCCCTCTTCACCCCAGCGGAAACCGATGGACCCGTTGGGGGCGACGATCTGGCCCGACGCCTCGTCATAAGCGACGGTCTTCCAGTCGGGGTTGTTGGTTTCGCCCAGTTTGCCGTCGAAATCTTCGGCCCGCAGCATGCGGCCGGGGACAAGCTGACCGTCGCGGTCTTCCAACCGCACCAGCATCGGCATGTCGGTGTATTTGCGGGCGTAGTCCTCGAAATACTCGGCCTGCCGGTCAAGGTGGTATTCGCGCAGGATGACGTGGCCCATAGCCATCGCCAGCGCCGCGTCGGTGCCGGCCTGCGGGTTCAGCCAGATGTCGCCGAACTTGGCGGCTTCGGAATAGTCCGGGCTGACCACGGCGGATTTAGTGCCGCGATAGCGGACCTCAGTATAGAAATGCGCGTCGGGCGTGCGCGTCTGCGGCACGTTCGACCCCCACAGCATCAGGAAGCCCGCGTTGTACCAGTCAGCGCTTTCCGGCACGTCGGTCTGTTCACCCCAGGTCTGGGGCGAGGCGGGCGGCAGGTCGCAATACCAGTCGTAGAACGACATGCAGGTGCCGCCCAGCAGCGATAGATACCGCGAACCGGCGGCATAGCTGACCATCGACATCGCCGGAATCGGTGAGAAGCCGAACACCCGGTCGGGGCCCCAGGTCTTGGCGGTGTAGGAGTTGGCCGCCGCGATGATCTCGGTCGCCTCGTCCCAGGAGGCGCGCACGAAACCGCCCTTGCCGCGTGTCTTGGTATAGCTCGCGCGCAGGGCCGGGTCGTTCTGGATCGCGGCCCAGGCAGCCACCGGCGTCATCGTGGGCCGCATCTTGCGCCAAGCCCGCATCAGGGCACCCCGGATCAGCGGGTTCTTCACCCGGTTGGCAGAGTAAAGATACCAGCTGTAGGACGCGCCGCGCGCACAGCCGCGCGGTTCGTGGTTAGGCAGGCCCGCGCGGGTGCGGGGATAGTCGGTCTGCTGCGTCTCCCACGTCACGATGCCGGACTTGACGTAGATTTTCCACGAACAGGACCCGGTGCAGTTCACCCCGTGGGTCGAGCGGACGATCTTGTCGTGCCGCCAGCGGTTTCTGTAGACGTCTTCCCAATCCCGGTTTTCGCGTGTGGTCTGACCCCAGCCGTCCGAGAATTGCTCGAGCTCTTTGCTCTGGAAGAAGTTCAATCTGTCAAGAAGGTGGCTCACTTGAGCGTCCTTTCGTTATTCTGCAGGGTGTGCGGCGGCGCTGGCGCGGCCGCGCTCGATGTCATGAAGCAGCCCGCCGGGACGCGTGTAGACGGTCCAGGTCAGGACAAGGCAGATCACGTAGAAGGCCAGGAACAGCCACAGCGCGCCGATCGGGCTTCCGGTCATGGCGATGGATGATCCGTAGGCTTTCGGGATGAAGAACCCGCCATAAGCCCCGATGGCGCTGGTAAAAGCGACGATGCCGCTGGATTCCATCGCGATCTGGCGGGCACGGTCGATGCCGGTCAGTTGTGGCATGAGGCGCGGCACTTCGCGGCCCATGATCACCGGGATCATCTGGAAGGTCGATGCATTGCCGACCCCGGTAAAGAAGAACAGCGCCATGAACCCGGCGAAGAACCCGGCAAACGACCCCGACTGCAGCGAGAAGATCACCGCCAGCACCGAGGCGATCATGCCCAGGAACACCCAGAGCGTGACCCGTCCGCCACCGAACCGGTCGGAAACCCAGCCTGTGCCAGCGCGGGACAGCGCGCCGACCAAGGGTCCGAGGAAGACATATTGCAGCGCGTTCACATCCGGGAAGGCAATCTTGGACAGCAAGGGAAAGCCCGCCGAATAGCCGATGAAACTGCCGAAGGTGCCGATGTAAAGGACACACATCAGCCAGTTATGGGTGCGCCCGAAGATCACCGATTGCTGGGCAAAGCTGGCCCGAGCATCGGCGATGTCGTTCATCCCCAGCCATGCCGCCACGGTCGAGATCAGGATGAACGGCACCCAGATGAAGCCCCCGTTCTGCATCCAAAGCTGACCGCCGTCGGTCAGGGACTGCGGCGCACCTCCAATCGCTCCGAAGACGCCAACGGTGATGACAATCGGCACCAGAAACTGCATGACGCTGACGCCAAGGTTGCCAAGACCGGCGTTCAGGGCCAGTGCATTGCCCTTTTCCGCCTTGGGAAAGAAGTAGCCGATGTTGGCCATGGAAGAGGCAAAGTTCGCCCCGCCAAGACCGCACAGCAGCGCCAGCACCAGGAAGATGAAGTAGGGGGTTTCCGGGTTCTGCACGGCATAGCCGATGCCGATGGCGGGCAGCATCAGGGACGCGGTGGACAGCGTCGTCCAAAGCCTGCCGCCAAAGATCGGCACCATGAAGCCGTAAAAGATACGCAGCGTGGCACCCGACAGCGCAGGCAATGCGGCCAGCCAGAACAATTGCTCGGGCGTGAAGGCAAAACCGATCAGCGGCAGCTTGGCCACCACCATCGACCAGACCATCCAGACGGAAAAGGCCAGAAGCAGCGCCGGGATCGACAGCCACAGGTTGCGGCGGGCAACGGCACGGCCCTTGTCGGCCCAGAACTCCGGCTCCTCGGGGTGCCAGTCCGCCAGCACCCGGGGCATTGCGGTGCGCTCGGGGTGGTGGATCGCCTGCATTTCAGGCAGTTGCGGCAGGGCGTCCAGCGCCTCGCCATGCGCCGCGCGTTCCATTGCGCGGATCGACAGGTGCATCCAGCCCAGTGCCATCGCGACCAGCGCGAACAAAAGCGCAAAGCACGAGGTATAGACGCCGGTCAGGTCCAGAAGCGCGCCAAAGGCGATGGGCAGGACAAAGCCGCCAAGCCCGCCGATCATGCCGACAAGGCCCCCGACAGAACCCACATGGTTCGGGTAGTAAACGGGGATGTGCTTGAAGACCGCTGCCTTGCCAAGGCTCATGAAGAAGCCCAGCCCGAACAGCGTGGCGATGAAGGGCCACAGGCCCATGCTGGTCGAAAAGGCGATCGGGCCTTCCTTGCCCTGGATGACATAGTCGGTGGGCGGATAAGACAGCATGAACAAAAACAGCATGGAAAAGCCGAAGGTCCAGTACATGACCGACCGCGCGCCGAACTTGTCGGACAGAACCCCGCCATAGGCGCGAAACAAGCTGGCCGACAGGCTGAAGGAGGCCGCCGCCATGCCCGCCGTGCGGACGTCAACGCCGTAGACGTCGATCAGGTAATGGGGCAGCCAAAGCGCCAGCGCCACGAAGGCCCCGAAGACAAAGAAGTAATACAGCGAGAAGCGCCAGACCTGCAGGTTCTTCAGCGGTGCGAACTGTTGCGCAAAGCCAGGGGCCTTGGCCCCGGTCCGGCGACGTTCCACCAGCGCAGGGTCGTCCTTGGCGAAGACGAAGAAGATCACGCCCATCAGCGCAAGGGCCGCCGCCCAGACATTCGCCACACCCTGCCAGCCATAGGCGACCATAACAAAGGGCGCCACGAACTTGGTTACCGCAGCACCGACGTTGCCGGCCCCGAAGATACCCAAGGCCGTGCCCTGATGGCCAGCGTCGTACCAGCGGCTGACATAGGCCACGCCGATAATGAAGGACCCGCCAGCTAAGCCGACACCCAGCGCAGCGACCAGATACATGATGTAAGTGTCCGCGAAGGTCAGGGCCCATGTAGCCAAAGCCGCAAGGATCATCTGCGCTGAAAACACCAGCCGACCCCCAAATTTCTCGGTCCAGACGCCGAGGAAGATGCGGGTCAGTGACCCTGTCAGGATCGGCGTGGCCACCAGCAGGCCGAACTGGGTGTCGTTCAGGCCCAGCTCGCCCTTGATGGCGACGCCGATGATGGAAAAGATCGTCCAGACCGCGAAACAGGCGGTAAAGGCGATGGTGCTCAGGCCCAGAGCGCGATTTTGATCGGCGCGCGAGGCGGTGGCGTGGGACTGCATGGCAGGGGCCTCCGGCAGGAATTGCGTGGTCACCCCAAGGCGGGGATTGGCACCAGACCTGCGGCCAAGGCGGCCCAAAGAGTTTGATCTAGATCACATCTCACAAAATGTGCTGCGAAATAAATGAGTTATCGGAAATTGTCATCTGCGCGCGCAGGCTTGGTCAAGTGCAATTCAGCACCGATCAATTCATCGCTTGACAAATATCAGGTGGCGAACAGATGCTGACGTCGACCGACAATGGAATGCAGCCATGCCAGAACAGCATTACCCCGAAGTTCGGGCACTTGGCCTGTTTTCAGGAATGACTGATGAGAATTTCTTTGCGCTGATGCGGGGAGCTTACGTGCAGAACTTCCCCCCGCAGATCGAATTGATCAGCGAGGGCGAGCCAAGTGATTTCCTGCACGTCGTCCTGTCGGGATCGGTCGATCTGTTCTCGCAATGGAACGGGCGCGACACCAGCCTTGCCACTGTACGGCCGATTTCGACGTTTATCCTTGCGGCCACGATCAAGAACGCCCCCTATCTGATGTCAGCGCGAACACTGGAGAAAAGCAGAATTGTCCTGATCCCCAGTCAGGATGTCCGTGCCATCTTCGACGTCGACGGCAACTTTGCACGTGCGATCGTGACAGAGCTTGCGCAATGCTATCGCTCGGTCATCAAGTCGCAAAAGGACCTCAAGCTGCGAACCTCGCTTGAACGGTTGGCGAACTATCTTTTGCGGCAGCAGAAGCGCGCTGGTGGCCATGCAGCCTTTGATCTGGACTTCGAAAAGCGCAGGTTGGCATCCGTACTTGGGATGACGCCCGAAAACCTGAGCCGCGCGTTCAAGGGGTTGCAGCCTTATGGCGTTTCAGTCGAGGGCACACGGATCACCATAAATGATCAGGCGGACCTCGAACGGTTTGCCAAGCCCAACCCGCTGATTGACGATTTTTCGACCTAGCGCTCAGGGCAAGGGACTGACGCCGATCACAGCCAGGTGCAGCCAGATCAGCGTGGCATAAAGGACAAGGCCCGCAACCAGACGCAACGCATCGTCGCCGGTCAGGGATGTCGGCCAAAGTGGTGTGCTGGCAACCTCGCTGCGCAGCTTTTTCCACGTGTTTCCCATCTCGCGCTGCTGCCTGCGGTCAACGAGGCGCGTGCCGAGGGTGGCAAAGACGGCAAACGTGCCGAACAGGATAAGGTGCGCCAGATCGCCGTTCGGCACGGCGTGGGCAGCAGCCCACAGCGCTAGCGCCAACAGCAGAGGGTGACGATACAGGCGGAAGATTCCCGGGCGCGCGAAGTCGAAAGCCGCGTTCCTTGCTCCGCCAAAGGAGAAGGGGGTGGGCCGCGCGATGGCCAAGGCAAGGATCAGGCAGACCGGCAACATGGCAATTAGTGGCACATGCACCTGCCACAGCGCCCAGTCCCATAGCGGCAGAAAAGGCGCCCGGCCCGCTGCGATGATCACCTATCTGGTTCGGGCACGGGACAACTCGGGCAATCTCGGGCCCCTCGCCAGCGTCGTGACCAAGGGCGCGCAGGTCTTGCCCTTTGCGCCGGTGATGAGCCTTTCCGCTGATCCGGCCTGGATCGGCGACAAGATCAACGCCGCGGTCGATGGCGCGGCGCTGAAACTCAGCGACATTGCGGCCGAGGGCACGTTCACGTTCCCGGTCGGGATGGACTTCGGTGCCCTGCGTCTCGTCCGCCTCCGTTCGGAAATCGATGTCGCCGCACTCTCTCTCGCCGGGCTCTTTGATGACCGGACCGCCCTGATCGACAGCTGGCTCGATGTCGATGACACCGACGGGGCGGAAATCGACGTCATCGTCGAGGCCCGCAGCACCGACGACGATCCGGCGGCAGCACCGGTCTGGTCCGCCTGGTCCCGGCTCGACAGCTCCGAAGACGAAGTCCGCGCTGTCGAACTGCGCGCGCGGCTGACGTCGGCCAGCCCCGATTACAACGTCCTTGTCTCAAAGCTCCGCATCCATGCGGAAGAGGTCTTCTGATGGTCGACTACAACCTTGCCAACCAGTCCGGTGCGCAGTTCCGCGCCGAGTTGAACCTGATCCTGGCGGCCCTCCAGTCCTGCGCCTTCGGGGCTGTGGCGCCCACGACGACCACGGCGGGGCAGCTTTGGGTTGACGCATCAGGGGCCAGCCCGGTCCTGAAGGTCAGGAATGCCCTCAATACCGGCTGGATCGCGGTCGGCACCCTTGGCACCGGCGGCTTCGAACTCGCAGGCACCACCGAGGCCGGGCGGGCGCTGATCGCAGCAGCCACGGTCCCTGTACAACGCACGCCACTTGGGCTTGGCACCGGGGCCACCCTCGGGCTGGCCAGTCTCGCGCAGGCACAAGCGGGCACGGACAATGCCACGCTGATGACGCCTCTCCGGGTGGCGCAGGCCATCGCGGCGCTGGTCGGGGCGGCCGCAAACCTTCTGCCCGATCAGATGGCACCGACGGCTGCCGCCGACACCGTGGTTCTGAAACATTGCTCCGGCGGCGGCAGCGATGCCATCTCGCTCTCCAAGACTGGCACCGGAACCGTCTACGAGACGCTCTTCGGGGAAACGGCGATCACGGTCACACGGGACTGTGCACTCCGCGTGGCCCTCGAGCAGGCCCGCAGCGGCGACAGCAGCAATGCCCAGCGGGCGGGCGTCCTGCGCGATGGCGTCCTGCTGCAGGAATGGTCAACCACCAGCACCTCCTGGACCGCGCGCAGCCTCGATGTAACCCTCACCGCCGGGCAGACCCTCTTCATCCGGCTTGGAGCGACCGGGCGGACGAGCAACGACGGAAGTACCTTCACCAGCCTCTCGCTCATCCGCTACGTCCGCTACCTCGCGGACCAGCGCTCTCTGATCGGGATCTGACCCATGCAAGCCGAATGGCGCAATGCCGCGCGCACCATCCTCGCCCTGACCGACGACACCGGCCATGTGGTCATCGTCGAGCCGGGCCATGCCCTCTGGCCCAACGCCTCGAAAAGACCGGACATCGCGCCCTTTGCGCCCGACCCGATCCCGGAGCCGGAGCCCGAAGATCTCCAGGCCGCGATCCCGCCGCTGACCCGTCGCCAGGTCTTCATTGCGCTGCACCGACTGGGCTTGTTCAGCGCAGAGGAAACCATTGCCGCGGCGGCAACCGGGGTCGTTCCTGCAGCCCTTGAGCCCACGTTCGCCGCCCTGCCAGAACCCGACCAAACGGACGCCCGCGTCACCTTTGCCGCCTTCCAGATGGCCTACCGGCTCGACCCGATGACCGCGATGATTGCCGCGGCTGTCGGAATGACCGCGGAGCAGATCGACGCGATCTGGACCGGCTTTGCGTCTGTTTGACATTCCCTCCAGCAAGAAAGCCTCACAATGACAGACAAACCCAGCCTCATCAGTGGCGTGGCACAGGCCTTCCGCGACCACGGCCTGACCGCGGCCCTCACCGCCCTGATCGGTGGCTCCTTGGCGCTCGCCGCCGCCGTCACCCGAAAGGCCTTCACAAACGAAGCGCTTCTCGAGCGCCTCGACCGTGAACTTGGCCTCGAGCGGGACCACGTCGAGCACCAGCGCGCCGAAGATCGCAAGGCCGACGCCGACCGGCTCGACCGCATCGAGACCGATATCCGCGCCATGCGCGACATGCTCTTCGATGCTTTCCAACGCGGCCGAAGCGACTGATCGACGAAGCGCATCAACGAACCTGAACGACACACCCACCCGCCCCAGAGGCGGGTTTTGCATTTGGAGGATCCACCATGCCGACCACCACCTATGCCCACTTCCGCGACGCGCCCAAGAGCAGCTGGCGCTGGCCGAACTTCTCACCCGCCGAGATCGCCTGCCGCGGCACCGGTGCGATAAAGATCAACACCGAAGCCATGGACAAGCTGCAAGCCCTGCGCGACCGTCTGGGCAAGCCGCTGATCGTCCGCTCTGCCTATCGCAGCCCCGAACATAACCGCGCCGTCGGTGGGGCCCCGGCTTCCAAGCACATGCAGGCCACAGCCTTCGACATTGCCATGTCGAACCACGATCCTGTGGCATTCGAAGCGGCGGCGAGGGCGATGGGCTTTCTTGGCTTCGGGTATTACCCCCGCTCTGGCTTCATGCACATCGACCTCGGTCCCGCGCGGTCTTGGGGTGAACGCTTCCCGGTTCGCGCAACACCCTTCGTGTCGGAAATCCCGCCCGCCCGCGAAATTCTGGCCGAGAGTCGCACCCTGAAAGGCGGTGGGGCTGCAGGCATCGCCACGGTCGGCGCAGCCGGTGTTGAGGTGGCGCAAGAGGTTCTGGCGGAAACCCAATCCGCGATCCTGCCCCTCGTGCCCTACCTCGACACCCTGCGCTGGGTGTTCATCGCCGTGGCGTTGATTGGCATCGCCGTCGCCATCCATGCCCGGATCGATGACTGGAAGCGGGGCCAGCGGTGATGGGTTGGATCACCGCCATCCTCGCCAGCGGCCCGGCGCGCAAAACGCTGGGCCTGATCCTCGCCGCCCTCATCATCGCCCTGTTCCTGCTGAACCTCCGCCGCGCCGCTGAACGCGCCGGGCGGCTGGCAGAACGGCTTTCAACAGCAGAAAGAACCCATGAAATCGAACGCCAGATGCTGGACGCCGCCAGCCGCCGCCCCGCTGATCGCGATGCTGTGGCTCAGCGCCTGCGCGATGGCGGGTTCTGAAACCGCCGCACCCTGCCCGCCCATTGTGGACTACACCACCGCCGATCAAGCAATGGCGGCCGACGAGGTCGAGGCGCTGCCGGAAGGCGCCGTCATCATTGGGATGATGGGCGATTATGCCGTCCTGCGCGACCAAGTGCGGGCGTGTCGATAAGGGCGAAAGCGGCCTGACGGCGATGCGGCATGACTGTCGCGGCGATATTGGAAAAGCAGACGGTTGTGACGCTAAGGTTCCGCCAAAAGACGCAGAGCGAACCAGTAGCAGCCCAACGGAGGTGAGCAGGACCGGCGCGCCCCTAAGGGCGCACTTATGCAAACTCTTCACCTGCGGTTTCGAGATTTGCGTGCGATCCTCTTGGGGATTCCCCCCAGCCGATGGCCAACCCCTTCGATGCGAGGCGCATCGACATGGAAGGGCGCGCTGCCCCTTCCAAACCTTCCCAAGCCAACCTGCGCGGTTGGATTGCGCCCCGCTGTCCCTGTCGCCCTCATTGGAACTGGCCCCGAGAGCGGGGCGGTTCCGCGAGGCCGCCCGTGCCAGCGGGTGATCCGGTTCCGCCTGTCCCGAGAGCGGGACCGTCTGCCGGATCGGGTTTGCCGCGCGTTGCTTGTCCGGCAAACTACGGCCCATCCTGGCGATGGCCCGGTAATCCCCCCATTCTTAACGGGGTGCGGTCGTAGAACTTACGCGGCCATTTTCAGTTTCTGGGCGGGAGTGATGCCGCCGATGCCCATGTTCGGGCGGTCGTTGTTGTAAGTCC
>JBILYK010000060.1:0-21350 GCA_044377735.1 Paracoccaceae bacterium
ATATTTCAGATCGCCCGAAGGGCGTATCGATCCGCAGGATCGATTCAAGATGATTTATTGGAGATTTATGTTTCTAGATCATGCCTTCGGCAACGCCCTTCGGGCGTACTGCAGTTTTGATGTTCTAGATTTTTTTAAGCTTTCTTTAGATACAATTCGCCTTACGACGAAAATGCATCACGCTTCGATACATCTCTTCAAGTCAACCATCTCTGGTAGAGGCGGCAAGCATTCACCCCTTTACGACCGTTCGCATCTTGCGGGACCGACTGAACACCTGAAGAGCGATTGTTCAGCGGCTGGTGTTGTATCTGTTTCACAGCGCACCATCCTTTGGATCTTTCCGTCAAGCATGGAAACCTTCCATACGAGACGTTACCTGCTCCGACTCCACGAGAGGATTTCGCTCCCGTGCTCGTTGAACGGGTTGGCGGGTTAGAATAGTCAGGAACCACCTTTTATGAGTCGTATCGATTGTTTGCTGCATTGCCTGCAGCTGATTGTATTTATTGATAATTTAAGGCGAAAAATGCAATTGAAACAATTTGTTACCAAGTTTTTGTTGAATTTTGTGTTATGCCCACTCACTCCCCAAAGCTGTGCAGGTTCCTTGCCATCTCCTTCGATAGCGGCAGGAACCGAGCATAGAAACGCTCGATCTGATCAACAGATGTTCCAGCATTCTTGGCAAGGTTGAAGATGTTCACCTTGCCCTCACTGTTGATGATCCTCATGCAGATCGCCGTATGACGTAAGGAATACAGCGTATGCTGTTTGCCTGTCGGCTCATCGATCTGAATGTTCCCTTGCTGCAAGACCTCTCGAAACTGGCGTTGAACGATGTTCGCCACGATCGTTCTATTCGAATACTGCGGATAGAAGATGTAATCGTCGGGCTTGGCGTCGGGATAGCGGGTCTTGATACGCTGATAGACGGATACTGCTGCTTCCATCGTGTTCGCTGCCCGATAGCCCGTCTTGCCATCTCGAACTGTCACGATCAGCCGCCTTGGATCATCCGCAATCGTAATGTCGCTGTGGCGGATCGCATAAAGCTCTGACGACAGTGGTCTAACGAATGAATGTGTGAGGAACAGGACGAGGTCATACAGTTCCTCGGTAATCTCCACTCCACGAACATGGATCCCTTCTGATGACATCTGCTTCACCTGTCGCAGCAGCTTCTGGTAGTTGTCGTCATCCTTTGAAACGAGGGGATGGAAACGGAAGAAGGGTCGGGGATTGTCCTTTACTCTCGACCGAGGCGTTTCAGGAACAGCGTCGATGACACCTTCGTCTCGGGCGATCTTGAGGACGTTGCGCAGCGTCGCCATCAACGTGTTCCGTGTCGATGCCGTCATGTCAGGGCGACGTTTCGCCAGGTCAGCCATGTACTCCTGATATGTCTGCGTTCTGATCTGACGGACATCTTTCTCGCCGAAGAACCGTAACAACCCCCAGTCCTCGTTCTGTATTCCCCAATGAAGTGCCTTGACGTAACCTTTGCTGCGGTCACCAGATTGTTGTTGGAGGCGTGAGCGGTGCAGTAGCTTGAGGGCAAAGTGGTGGAAGGTGAATTGCCTTTCGACGGGCTTCTCAGCCTTCAGAAGGGACAGAGCCAGTTCTTGAGCTAGTGCCTTTGCCTTTACAGCACTTTCTTCGCCCGTTGATTTTACTATGTATTTCTTACGCTTACGGTCCCAGACTCTGACGTACCACTTGGTCGAGTTCTCGACACGGTAGATCGAGAGCCCTTGGTAGAGACGGATGGCGGATGGAGCTTTTGACATGGCGTCTCAAACAGAAAGTTATAAACCCATGTTATAAACCACACTGTAAAGTATTGATACAATTAAGTGTGTGGGCTAATGGCATTCAAGAGGTCGGGAGTTCGATCCTCCCTGGCTCCACCAACCAGACTTTGGACGACAAAACACAGCGCCTTTGGGCGCTGTTTTTGTTTGTGCATATGGGCCGGGTGACCTTCTTTTTGGCGCACAGGTGTTGGGGTTGTTTTCTGAGGGGATTGCCGCGCATTGTGGGGGTAGCAAACCCGTGAAAGGACCAGCCCATGACCGACGTGCCGAAGATTGCCCAGAAAGCCCCCTACAAGGTGGAGATGGAGGCGGGCAAAGCCTATTTCTGGTGTGCCTGTGGCGAATCGAAGAACCAGCCGTTTTGTGACGGCAGCCACAAGGGCACCTCGTTCGTGCCGACAAAGGTGACGGCGGAAGAGGCCAAGACCGCGTTTTTGTGTGGCTGCAAGCAGTCGAAGAACGGGGCGTTTTGTGACGGGTCGCACAAGGGGTTGTGAAACCATCAATACCTTGATTATAAATGAAAAAGGCCGCCGAAGGGCGGCCATTTTTTATGTTCGCCGACTTTTAGGCATGGATCGCCCCGTCGCCGCAGGCAAGGGCGGCTTCGCGAACCGCCTCACTATATGTCGGGTGGGCATGGCAGGTTAACGCAAGATCTTGTGCCGAAGCGCCGAATTCCATGGCCACGCAGATCTCATGGATCAGATCACCGGCAGCGGGTCCGATGATATGGGCGCCCAAGATACGGTCTGTCGCGGCATCGGCGAGGATTTTCACAAAGCCGTCGGCCTGAAACACCGCCTTGGCGCGCGCGTTGCCCATGAAGGGGAACTTGCCGACTTTGTAAGCGCGGCCCTGTTCTTTCAGCTGTTCTTCGGTTGCCCCCACGGATGCCACTTCGGGTGAGGTATATACCACACCGGGAATGACCGAATAGTTAACGTGGCCTGCTTTGCCCGCCATGATTTCGGCCACGGCCATGCCTTCGTCTTCAGCCTTGTGGGCCAGCATCGGGCCGACAATCGCATCGCCGATGGCATACAAGCCTTTGATATTGGTCTGGAAATGTGCGTCAGTTTTGATCTGCCCGCGTGGCAGCATTTCGACCCCAAGCGCCTCGAGGCCCAAGCCTGCGGTATAGGGTTTGCGGCCGGTGGCGACCAGCACCACATCAGCCTCGAGCACGGCCTCAGAGTCGTTCTTGCGCAGTTTGTAGGTGACTTTTGCCCCCTTCTTGCCCGCATCAACCTTTTGCACGGCGGCGCCAAGAATGAACTTAAGCCCCTGCTTCGTCAGGATTTTCTGAAAGGTCTTGGCCACTTCGGCGTCCATGCCGGGGGTGATGGCGTCAAGGTATTCGACAACGGTGACATCGGTGCCCAGACGGGCATAGACCGAGCCCATTTCAAGGCCGATCACGCCCGCGCCGATCACCACCATGGATTTCGGGATGGCGGGGAGGGTCAGCGCGCCGGTGGAGGTGACGACGATCTTTTCGTCCACGGTGACACCGGGCAGGCTGGATGCCTCGGAACCCGTTGCAATCACGATGTTTTTCGCGCTGTGAACCTCATCTCCGACCTTGACCTGGCCCGGTGCCGGGATGGTTCCCCAGCCTTTCAGCCAGGTCACCTTGTTCTTTTTGAACAGAAACTCAACGCCCTTGGTGTTGCCGTTCACCACGTCTTGTTTGTAGTCCTGCATCTTGGCCCAATCGACGGTGGTCTTTGACCCCATCAGACCCATTTTTTCAAAGTTTTCATGGACTTCGTGCAGGTGGTGGGTGGCGTTCAGCAGGGCCTTTGACGGGATGCAGCCGACGTTCAGGCAGGTGCCGCCCAAGGTGTCGCGGCCCTCGACCACAGCGGTTTTCAGGCCCAGTTGGGCGCAGCGGATGGCCGCCACATAGCCGCCGGGGCCTGCGCCGAGGATGATGACGTCAAAGTCTGCCATGGGGTTGTTTCCTTTGGTTTTTCGCGTCTGGTCTGCGTCGGGTTTGCGTCGGATGCGCGTATGGCATGCGTCCCGACATCGTCGGACAAAGGTGGGGTCAGATCAGCGCGGCGATGAGCATGGTGAGGGTGGCAAGGAAGCCCACGAACCAGATGGCCGAGCGCCAGGGGCGCAGGCCTAGGGCATAGGCGGGGACATAGAGGATGCGGGCGGCAAGGTAGACCCAAGCGGCGGTTTGGGTCACGCCGCTGGACTGCTGGCCAAGGGTGACGACCAGCACGGCGATCGTAAACAGGATCAGCCCTTCGAAGTGGTTGTTCATCGCGCGTTGCAGGCGGCCCGTCACAGGGGACATCTGCCGCGAGGGCGGCCGGTCGCGGGCAGAGGAGGTGTAGCCCGCGCCAAGTTCACGGTTCGCAGGGATGGCGAAGAGGGCGAATTGAGCGACCTGCAGGAGGGCGGCGAGGGCGAGGGCGGTGAGTTCGGGGGTCATGGTTGGCCTTTGTCGCTTTGGTGGCCCCCCACCCCCAGCCCCTCCCCACGAGGGGGAGGGGAGGTGGCAGGATTGCAAGCTGTGGCATAGGTGGACATGGGCGCGGGCCTCGGCCAAAGGGGCGGCTCCCCTCCCCCTTTGTGGGGAGGGGATGGGGGTGGGGGGATCAGAGATCCATCAATAACCGGCGCGGATCCTCAAGCGCCTCCTTGACGCGCACAAGGAAGGTCACAGCACCTTTGCCGTCGACGATGCGGTGGTCATAGCTCAGCGCCAGATACATCATCGGGCGGATGACGATTTGGCCGTTCACCACCACCGGGCGGTCTTGGATCTTGTGCATGCCCAAGATGCCCGATTGCGGCGGGTTCAGGATGGGCGAGGACATCAGCGAGCCATAGACCCCGCCGTTCGAGATGGTGAAGGACCCGCCCTGCATTTCGGCCATCGACAGCTTGCCGTCGCGGGCGCGGATGCCCAGTTCGGCGATTTTCTTTTCAATGGCGGCAAAGCCCATCTGGTCGGCATCGCGCAGGACCGGAACCACAAGGCCGTTCGGGGTGCCGACCGCCACGCCCATATGGACGTAGTTCTTGTAGACCACATCCTGACCGTCGATCTCGGCGTTCACTTCCGGGATTTCTTTCAGGGCGTGGGTGCAAGCCGTGACGAAGAAGGACATGAAACCCAGCTTTACGCCGTGTTTCTTTTCGAAGATGTCCTTGTATTCGTTGCGCAAACCCATGATGCCGGACATGTCCACCTCGTTATAGGTGGTCAACATGGCGGCGGTGTTTTGCGCGTCTTTCAGGCGGCGCGCGATGGTGGCGCGCAGGCGGGTCATCTTGACGCGCTCTTCGCGGGCGGCGTCATCGGCCGGGACGGGCGCGCGTGGAATGGCGGCCGGGGCCGGGGTGGCCGCAGCGGAGACGGCGCGGGTCACGTCCTCTTTCATCACGCGGCCATCGCGGCCCGAGCCTTGGACCTGATCGGGCGAGAGGCCCGCTTCGGCCATGGCTTTCTTGGCGGCAGGGGCGTTTTCCACGTCCTTGGCGGCGGGCGCTGGTTTGGGGGCCTCAACCTTGGCGGCAGGGGCTGCGGGGGCGGCCCCGACCGCACCTTCGGCCACGATGGCCAGACGCGCCTTGGCGTCCACGGTCGTGCCTTCGGGGGCGAGGATTTCGGTCAGGACGCCGGACACCGGCGAGGGCACTTCGACCGAGACCTTGTCGGTTTCCAACTCGCACAGCATTTCGTCCTGCTTGACGCTGTCGCCGACCTTTTTGAACCAGGTCGAGACGGTGGCCTCGGATACGCTTTCGCCCAGGCTGGGCACCATAACATCGGTCATGATCTTCTCCTACCTCCGGGCGATCAGCCCAGAGCCTCCTTCACGAGGATTTCTTGTTCATATTTGTGGCGGCTGGCCAGTCCCGTGGCGGGCGAGGCACTGGCCTTGCGACCGGCATAGGCAAAGCGGGTTTTCTTGGCGCCAATCTCGGTGAGGATGGCTTCCAGTTCGGGTTCCACAAAGGACCACGCGCCTTGGTTTTTCGATTCTTCCTGACACCAGACCCAATCGGCACTTTTGAAGCGGGAAAGTTCCGCCTTCAGCGCCTTGGTCGGCATCGGGTAGATCTGTTCGAGACGCATCAGGTACGTGTCGTCCTGGCCGCGCGCGTCGCGTTCGGCCAGCAGGTCGTAGTAGACCTTGCCCGAGCACAGGACGACGCGTTTGATCTTGTCGTCTGCCTTCAGGGTCAGCTTCGAGTTGCCCTTTTCCGCATCGTCCCACAGCACGCGGTGGAAGGTGGAGCCGTCGACAAAATCGGCGGTCTTGGAGATGGCCATCGGGTGACGCAGCAGTGATTTCGGCGTCATCAGGATCAGCGGTTTGCGGAACGAGCGGTGCAATTGGCGGCGCAGGATGTGGAAGTAATTCGCCGGGGTGGTGCAATTGGCCACGATCCAGTTTTCTTCTGCCGAAAGCTGCAGGAAACGCTCCAACCGGGCCGAGGAGTGTTCCGGGCCCTGACCCTCATAGCCATGCGGCAAGAGCATGACCAAGCCCGACATCCGCAGCCATTTGCTTTCGCCCGAGTTGATGAACTGGTCGATCATGATCTGCGCGCCGTTGGCGAAATCGCCAAACTGGGCTTCCCAGATGGTCAGGCCATTGGGTTCGGACAGCGAGTAGCCATATTCGAAACCGAGAACCGCATATTCCGAAAGGGCGGAGTCGATCACTTCGAATTTGGCTTGGCCGGGGCGGATGTGGTTCAGGGGATAGTGACGCTCTTCTGTCACCTGATTCACCAGGCCCGAATGGCGCTGCGAGAAGGTGCCGCGGGTGCAATCCTGCCCCGACAGGCGCACCGGGAAGCCTTCGACCTGTAGCGAGCCGAAGGCCATCGCCTCGGCGGTGGCCCAATCGAAGCCATCGCCCCTGGAGAACATTTCTTTCTTGGCTTCCAGCTGGCGCGTGACTGTCTTGTGGATCTCAAAGCCGTCCGGCACGCGGGTCAGCGCCGCGCCCACCTCGGCAAAGGTTTCGGCCTTGATCCACGTCTCGCCGCGTTCGTAATTGGCGAGATCCTTCGGCTGCATGTTCTTCCAACGCCCATCCAGCCAGTCGGCCTTGTTGGGCTTGTAGTTCTTGCCGGCCTCAAACTCTTCGTTCAGGCGCGCCTGAAACGCGGCCTTCATATCCTCGATCTCGCCTTCGGGGATCAGCCCGTCGGCCACCAGACGTTCGGTATAAAGCTGCAGCGTGGTCTTTTGCTTGCGGATGCGGTTGTACATGGCCGGGTTGGTGAACATCGGCTCGTCGCCTTCGTTGTGACCAAAGCGGCGGTAGCAGAAGATGTCCAGAACCACGTCCTTGTGGAACTTCTGGCGGAATTCGGTGGCGACCTTGGCGGCATGCACCACGGCCTCGGGGTCGTCGCCGTTGACGTGGAAGATCGGCGCTTCGACCATGAGGGCGATGTCGGTGGGGTAGGGCGAGGTGCGGCTGAAGGCGGGGGCGGTGGTGAAGCCGATCTGGTTGTTCACCACGATATGGATGCAGCCCCCTGTGCGGTGGCCCTTGATGCCCGAAAGCTGGAAACATTCGGCCACAACGCCCTGTCCTGCAAAGGCTGCATCCCCGTGCAGCAGGATTGGTATGACGCTTTTGCGCTCGTCCGGCAGATCGCCGTTCTGGTCCTGCTTGGCGCGCACCTTGCCCAACACAACCGGATTTACCGCCTCAAGGTGGCTGGGGTTGGCCGTCAGCGACAGGTGCACGGTATTGCCGTCAAAGGTGCGGTCAGAGGACGCCCCAAGGTGATATTTCACATCGCCCGAACCGTCGATCTCATCCGGCTTGTACGAGCCGCCCTGAAATTCGTGGAAGATCGCCTTGTAGGGTTTTTGCATGACGTTGGCGAGGATGTTCAAGCGGCCCCGGTGCGGCATGCCGATGATGACATCCTTGACCCCATGCGCGCCGCCGACCTTGATGATGGCTTCCATCGCCGGAATCACAGCTTCGCCGCCGTCCAGACCAAAGCGCTTGGTTCCCATGTATTTGACATGGAGGAACTTTTCATAGCCTTCAGCTTCGACCAGCTTGTTCAGAATGGCGCGGCGGCCTTCGCGGGTGAAGGCGATTTCCTTGCCATAGCCTTCGATGCGCTCTTTCAGCCACGAGGCTTGCTCGGGGTCGGAGATGTGCATGTATTGCAGGGCGAATGTGCCGCAATAGGTGCGTTTGACGATCTCGACGATCTGGCGCATCGAGGCGGTTTCCAGCCCCAGCACATTGTCGATGAAGATCGGGCGGTCCATGTCGGACTCGGCAAAGCCATAGGAGGCGGGGTCAAGTTCCGGGTGGCTGCCCCGATCGGTCATGCCCAAGGGGTCAAGATCGGCGGCAAGATGGCCGCGGATCCGGTAGGCGCGGATGATCATGATGGCGCGGATGCTGTCCAGAACCGCGCGCTGCACCTGTTCGTCGGTCAGTGTCACGCCGCTTGATGCGGCCTTTTCGGTGATCTTTTTGGCGGCGCCCTTTGGCTCTGGGGCGGTTGGCCATTCGCCGGTGAGCGCGCCCATTGTGTCACCCGTGGGCTGCAGCGGCCAATCGGCGCGCGCCCATGAGGGGCCTTGCGCCTGCGCGCGGGTGTTGGCGGCAGGTTCCCCCAGTTCGGCAAAGAAGGCAGCCCAAGCGGCATCGACAGAGGACGGGTCAGCGGCGTGACGCGCGGCCATCTGGTCGATGTAATCAGCGTTGGCCCCATTCAGGAAAGAGGCGGCGTGGAATTGGGCGGTGGGGGATACTTCGGTCATGGTGATGCCTCGGCTGAGTTGGGGCGAGCTTTTGACGGGCGGGCGAGGGGTATGGCAAAGCAAAGCAGCAACAGCCCTGCAGCGGGCAAGCACACAAAGATTGCGAAAATTCCATAGAGGAAAAGCGCTTCGCTGCTGTAGCCAGCAAAATAACTTAGCGTCATGGCCACGAGGCCCGAGATTGTGTAGGCGGCCAAGACGGCAAGTAAGGAAAGCTTGAACACATTGCTGTAGGGTGATCCAGCATCTGTTAACCGCCGGGTTCCGGCGGCGACCAGACCTAAACCCAGCACGGGCGCGGCTATAAACAAGATCGCAAACAAGACAGTTTCTTGCGAAAGCGCTGGCCAAATGTCAGCCAAGGCAAGGGTTCCCCATATTGCCAAAATGGGCAAAGGCGCAAACCACCAGAACTCTGGGCGCGTGGCGCGCCCAGAAAATTGGAAAGACTTAGCAAATGCTGTCTTTATGGCTTGTGCAGGGCCCATGTTCAGCCCTTGATCGCCTTCATCACCGCCTCGCCCAGATGGGCGGGGCTGTCGGCCACGATGATGCCGGCCGATTTCATCGCTTCGATCTTGCTTTCCGCATCGCCCTTGCCACCGGCGACGATGGCACCGGCATGGCCCATGCGGCGGCCCTTGGGTGCGGTGCGTCCGGCGATAAAGCCTGCGGTGGGCTTCCAGCGGCCTTTTTTCTTTTCCGAGGCAAGGAATTCGGCGGCCTCTTCTTCGGCGGAGCCGCCGATTTCACCGATCATGATGATCGAATGGGTTTCGGGGTCGGCCAGGAACATCTCAAGCACGTCGATATGTTCGGTGCCCTTGATCGGGTCGCCGCCGATGCCGACGGCGGTGGACTGGCCAAGGCCAAGGTCTGAGGTCTGCTTGACCGCTTCATAGGTCAGCGTGCCCGAGCGCGACACGACACCAACCGAACCCCGGCGGTGGATGTGGCCCGGCATGATGCCGATCTTGCAGGCGTCCGGCGTGATGACGCCGGGGCAGTTCGGGCCGATCAGGCGGGATTTGGAATTCAGAAGGGCGCGTTTGACCTTCATCATGTCCAGAACCGGGATGCCTTCGGTGATGCACACGATCAGCGGCATTTCGGCGTCGATCGCCTCAAGGATGCTGTCAGCGGCGAAGGGTGGCGGGACGTAGATGACAGAGGCATTGGCCCCGGTGCGCGCCATGGCGTCATGGACGCTGTCAAACACCGGCAGGTTCAGGTGGGTGCTGCCCCCCTTGCCGGGCGTGACGCCGCCGACCATCTGGGTGCCGTAAGCGATGGCCTGTTCGGAGTGGAAGGTGCCTTGGCTGCCGGTGAAGCCTTGGCAGATGACGAGTGTGTTTTCGTTGACTAAGACTGACATTCTGGCCTCTTCTGTATCACGCGGAGATACGGTTTTGATTGACATGTGTATCAGCACATGATACAAGTTGGGAATGATCGTCACCAAACGCGACAAGCGTATTGATGCTATTCTGGCGGGTCGCGCCCCAAAGGGCTTTCCTGTTGATTTGCTGCGCCCCACCATCCGCAAGCTGCTGATGCTGGACGCTGCCACCACGCTTGAGGCGTTGCGCGTTCCGCCCGCCAACCATTTGGAGGCGCTGGCGGGTAATCGCAAAGGGCAGCATTCCATTCGGATCAATGCCCAGTGGCGGATTTGTTTTGTGTGGCAGGGCAATGATGCCCATGACGTTGAAATTGTAGATTATCACTAAGGAGCGCGGTCCATGCTGATCACTAACCCCGCCATTCACCCCGGCGAGATTTTGTGGGAAGAATTCATGCAGCCTTTGGGCCTGACGGCGGGCCGTTTGGCCCGCGCGCTGGGCGTGCCGCGCACTCGGATCGAACGTCTGCTTGCAGGCAAAACCGCCCTGACCGTGGACAGCGCCCTGCGGCTGGGGCGATATTTTGGCACGGAGGCGGGGTTTTGGCTGAACCTGATGGTCAGTTATGATGCGTCCTGCGCGCAAAACGACCCCGCCCTGACCCGCGCCGTGGCCGCCATTACCCCACTGGCCGAACAAGGCGTTCGGGGCAGGGCGGCGTAGAGTATGGCTCAAAACAAAGGTCATTTTTTGCCCTACCAACCCTTTTGCTGCGCCGAATAAACCGTTGCTTGGCTGCTGGTAAAGCCTTGGCAGATCAAGCATGTGTTTTCGGTTACAAGACTGGTCATGATTTACTCTGATTGAATTGGACTGTTGATACCGAGATGAAAGTATCTAAGACCGTCCGCTTCAACACGCGATGTAATTTCGACGCCCCGTGGAACTGCCCCGGTCACCATAGAAAGTGTCCCGCGCGCTAATTCTGATACAGCCGTATCACTCTTTTGATCTGTTGCAAAAACCAATGAACAGGTGTGTTCGCTTATCCGAACCGAGAGATTCGCTGCATTGTGATAATAAGTGCCAGTTTTTGAATTCCGCGTTACGTTGTGAACACGAAGGCCCTCGAGGGAGTCTTCAAAATTCGCACCTCTGATCAGACAGGTGTCTGCAAAAATGATTGCAGCATCGTAAGGAATCATTAGCTCACTTCCTGGGCCTGCGTCTGGGCTGGACAGGATCGAATCTACCGGCGGAGAACAAGCCGATATCAAGACCAAGCACGCAAAAGGAAAAACAAGGCGCTTCATTTGCCTACCCCTTCACAGCCTTCACGATCTTCTGCGCCGCATCGGCGAGGTTATCGCCCGCGATGACGTTCAGACCGGAATTGCGGATGATTTCCTTGCCCAACTCGACGTTGGTGCCCTCGAGGCGGACGACCAGCGGCACCTTGAGGCCCACTTCTTTCACCGCCGCGATCACGCCTTCGGCGATGACGTCGCAGCGCATGATGCCGCCGAAGATGTTGACGAGGATGCCTTTGACGTTGGGGTCAGAGGTGATGATCTTGAAAGCCTCGGTGACCTTTTCCTTGGTGGCACCGCCGCCGACGTCAAGGAAGTTCGCCGGTTCCGCGCCGTAAAGCTTGATGATGTCCATCGTGGCCATGGCAAGGCCCGCGCCGTTGACCATGCAGCCGATCTCGCCTTCGAGTGCGATGTAGTTCAGATCGAATTTCGAGGCGGCCAGTTCCTTGGGGTCTTCTTCCGTCTCGTCACGCAGGGCTGCGATGTCGGGGTGGCGGTAGATGGCGTTGCCGTCAAAGCCCATCTTGGCGTCCAAAAGCTTTAACGAGCCGTCTTTGAGCACGCAGAAGGGGTTGATTTCGATCATGTCCATGTCTTTGTCGACAAACAGCCGATAGAGGTTGCGGACGATGCCGACGCATTGTTTGACCTGCGCGCCCTCAAGCCCAAGGCCAAAGGCGACGCGGCGGCCGTGGAAATCCTGAAAGCCGGTGGCCGGGTCGATGTCAAAGGTCAGGATCTTTTCGGGGGTGTCGTGGGCGACATCCTCGATGTTCATCCCGCCTTCGGTGGAGGAGACGATGGAGATGCGGCTGGATTTACGGTCGATCAACAGCGCGAGGTAGAATTCGCGGGCGATGTCGGAGCCGTCTTCGATGTAGATGCGGTTGACCTGCTTGCCCACCGGGCCGGTCTGGATGGTGACAAGGGTGCGGCCCAGCATTTGGCGGGCAAATTCGGCGGCTTCACCGACGGAACGCGCCAGACGCACGCCGCCTTTTTCGCCCGCTTCGGGTTCCACGAAATGACCTTTGCCGCGCCCACCGGCGTGGATCTGGGCTTTCACCACCCAAAGCGGGCCATCCAGCTCACCCGCGGCGGTCTTGGCCTCTTCGGCCCTCATGACGGGCCGACCGTCGGACACCGGGATGCCATAGCTGCGCAAGAGCGCCTTGGCCTGATATTCGTGGATATTCATGGGCGGGCCCCCGTTTCAGATGAATTTGGGCCGTCATGACATGAAAAGAGGCTATATCAAAACGGGAATCGTGAAGGCTTGCTGGAAAAGCGACATTTGTGATCACAGCAAAAAATTTTGTGATCACATTTTGCGATAATGGCCCTGATTGGCCTTTGTGCAGCGGGGACTTTGGCCCGAAAAAAAGACTTTGGCAAAGCCAAATGTCTTAAGTAGCTTAAGGGCGCGCGACAGATCTGGTGTGACACATACGCCCGGTTCGGGGCCCGTGCAGTTGTTTGCCACGGGTATGACATCACGATGACCTGTTCATTCAGCCGCCGCTGCGGTGGCATCAATTTGTAAGAAGTGGGAAAAAATATGGCATCGATTACACTGACAGCACTTTACTCGGCGCTGAATGACTGGCCAGGGCGGCTGTTTGATACCCTTGACGGCACGACCATTTTGACACGAGGGGCGTCGAGCTTTGTCTAACGGCTGCCTGCAGCAGCCGGAGAGTTTGCCAATTATCGGGTGGAGGTGACGGGAACCGGGTTTACTTACGACGGTGGCGAGCCGATTTCCGGGCAGATGAGTCAGGTGCGCATCCTGAACAATTTGGGCCAGACGGTGCTGACCTTTGGCAATCTGGGTACCAACCCGATTGTGAATGACCTGAGCCAGTTCTACGCCAGTGTCTTTGGCACTGAAGGCAACGATGGCAACGGCGTAAATGCCAGTCTGGATGTGACGTGGAGCCTTCTTATGGCGGGCAATGACACGATCACCGGTACGAATGGCAACGATTATCGCGCCCTTACCGGTTTTGATGCGGGCAACGATCTATACAACATGCTCGGCGGCGATGATTACGTCGAGGGCGGGCTAGGCAATGACACGATCCATGGTGGCAATGGCTATGACATCATGTCCTATGCCGACACCAATTACGGGCTGCTTGGCGGTGCGGTGATCCGTGGGGCAACGATCAACGTGCAAACTGGTGTGGTCCTGGACCCCTGGGGCGGGCGGGATGTTGTCAGCGGCATCGAAGAATTCCGCGGATCGCGGCTGAACGATTTATTCATTGGCAATAACACCGAGCGTGATCGATTCATGGGCGGGCGTGGGCGCGACACGATGGATGGAGGGGCCAATACCTTCAATTCGTTGGGCGAATTGAGCGAGGATTACCGCGACGAGGTGCGCTATGACCGTGACGCAGAGTGGGGCGGACGGCGCGGTATCGTGGTGGATCTGGAAACCTCTTTCGCAAATGGCTCGATCCGTGGCACCATCCGCGACGGGTTTGGCAATGTTGACACCGTGATCGATATTGAGCGGGTGATTGGCACGCGTTTTAACGATGTTTTCGTTGGTTCGCGCGTCGATAACGTGTTCCGTGGTGGCGAAGGCAGAGACAGCTATAATGGCGAGGCGGGGTTTGATACGGTGGACTTCGGGCGCTATTTTGGCGCCAGCGGACCCACATCTGGTATCCGGGTGAACCTGACCTTGGCGAGCGGCCAGATCCAGAATGATGGCTTTGGCAACGTGGAAAACGCCACCAGCATCGAGGCGATTTGGGGAACGGGCCTTGGCGATTCCGTGCGCGGCGGGGCCGCTTCGGAGGAGATGTATCTGGCTAAAGGCCGAGATACTATGACGGGGGGCGGTGGCAGCGATACCTTTGTTTGGGAAAGCCGGTCAGAGTTTGGCCAAGGTGATGTCATCACCGATTTTGCCGCCACTGGACCCGGAGCGGACAAGTTGGCCTTCTACACGCCCGACATCGCGGGGATGAGTGCGACGCTGCGGCTGGTCAATGGCACGGCGGCAACCACGGCGCAGGCGACGTTCATCTTCAACGCCGCCAACGACACGCTGTTTTGGGACCCCGATGGCACCGGCGCAGCGGCAGCCTTGGCGATTGTCAAGCTGACGAATGTCGCGTCGCTGTCGGCCGCGAATTTCGACCTTTGGACCTGAGAGCGGGCTAAGGTGAGGTCTGTCGCGAGGTCTGTCGGGGCGCCTCTTTGGGCGCTTTGACGGGCTTTTCTGGCATGGTTCACGCGGCGATGCTGCGCGAACGGTGGTTTTGCGTTTGCGTGTGGTGAGGACCGGATTGCCCGCATTGGTTGCATGGGGGCTTTGGCTGCTTTAGCATTTCGTCCCAAGCTGTGTGGAGAATGTCGATGGGGGCCAGTTGGGCCGTGGTGGCGACGGTGGACGAGCCTGCTCCTTTGGTGGCGGCCTATGTGGCGCATCATTTGAATGAGGGTGCGCGGGAGGTCCATTTGTTTTTGGACAAGCCTGACCCGGATACGGTGGCGCTGATCCGGGGGATGAAGGGGTGCAGGCTGACGCGTTGCAACAAGGATCATTGGGCGGCGCATAACAACGGCACGCGGCCTTATCTGCATACCCGCCGACAGATCATCAACGCCAATATCGCCTATGCGGCGTGCCGCGCCGATTGGCTGGTGCATTGCGATGCCGATGAGTTCATTCGCGATGGCCGGGCCATGGCGGAAGAATTGGCGCACACGCCGCAGGATCGCGATCATCTGCGATTGCGGGTATCCGAGCGGGTGATGCTGGCGGGGGTGGAGCAGAGGGGTCTGTTTGACGGGGTGTTTCGTCAGCCGATTGTCGAGGAGCCGCAGCGGTTAGACGCGATCTATCATCCGGTTGAGGCGTTTCTGGACCGGGGGCTGACGGGGCATCCCAATGGCAAGGGCGTGGTGCGCACGGGACGGGGTTACCGGATCAACATCCACCAGCCGCAGGGGGAGATTCCGTCTTGGCCGATTAACTCGACGCGGCTTTTGCATTTCGACGGGCTGAGCGCGTTTCACTATCTGTTGAAGCTGTTGCGCCGGGCGCATGAAAAGCCCTTGCCTGGCCCGCCGCGCCACCGCGCGGGGCGGATGGCGCAGCTGACGGCGATGAAAGAGCATGTGGGTGACCCGGAGTTTTTCCGCGCGCTCTTGGTGGGGTTGAAAACCTTGCGGCCGGATCAGGTGGCAGCGCTGACGGCGCTGGGGCTGATCGAGGAGGCAGCGTTTCGGCCCAATCTTGGCGGGTTGGCGCTGGATCTGGGCGTGGCGGGGTTTGATGCGATCTTGCGGGCGCGGCAGGCGGAGTTTTTGGCCAGTATCGGGTTTGAGGGGTGAGGGTTTGTTGCTTTGGATCGGGTGGCCTCTGCGCTATCGCGCGGGGTGGGCTGTGCGCTCTCGCGCGGGGTGGCCTCTGCGCTATCGCGCGGGGTGGGCCTGAATAAGCCACTGGCCGCGTGGCAGTTCGGTGGGCAGGGGCGTGGGGGCAAAGCCCGCGGCGCGGGCGCAGGCCAGAACATCGGACATCCGGTGATGCCACGGCGCGCGGTCGGGGTGGGTGACCACGCCGTCGGGCTGGCGGACGGGGCTGGCAAAGCGGTCGTCAGGGGCGATGAAGACGGTGAACATCAGCCAGTCGAGGGCGGGAAAGCGGGTGCAGACCTGTGCGAGCCCGTGGGCCAGCATCGGCAGCGGCAGATGGGTGAAGACCGCGAAGGCCATCGCATGGGTGATGTGGTTGGGAAGGCCGGGGAAGTCGAAACTGGCGTCTTCGATCAGGTGATCGGGGGAAAGGCGGGTTTTGTCGGCCAGCTCCAGCTCATATCCGCGCTGCATCAGCGCGCCGGACAGATCGGTGGCCCAATAGTGGTTGGGCTGCAGGTAGGGGATCAGCCGACAGCCCAGCCGAAGCGAGCCCGCGCCGATATCAAGCAAATGGTGCCGGGGTTCGAGCCCGGCATTCAGAAGAAGCTGCATCTGGATCAGGCCTGTCTCCTCCCACCGGCCACCGACGATGTCGCGGTGTTGCCCTTTGGCCAGCGCTTTGGTGTAAAAGCCGGGGGCGTGGTAGGGCGAGACGGGACGCTCATCGTCGCCTTTCAGGCGCTCTTCGCGGGGCATGGTATTCTTTGGGTTCCTTGCTGTGGCTGGCATCCGGGGGCCCGCCCCCGGACCCCGGGAGTATTTGGGCCAAGATGAAATTCAGCTTGCGGCGTTCTGGGCGACTTTGAGCATCAGTTCGGTGGCTTGGGCCATGTCCTGGACGGACACCCATTCGAGGGGGCCGTGGATTTCCTGCATGCCGGTGAAAAGGTTGGGGCAGGGCACGCCCATTTCGGTGAGCCGCGAGCCATCGGTGCCGCCGCGAATGGGGACGGAGACCGGGTCAAGGCCAAGCGCGCGGGCGGCGTTGCGGGCGAGATCGACGGGCGCCATGTTGGTTTCAAGCCAGTAGCGCATGTTGCGGTATTGCGGGGTGATGGTGCAGGTGATTTCGGCGCGGGGTTCGGTGGCGGCGACGGCGGCGCAGACGGCGCGCAGGATTTCGCCTTTCTGGGCCAGCCCCTCGCGTTCAAAGTCGCGCAGGATGAAGTGGAGCGTCATTTCGGACGAGCCGCCGGACATGTCGGTGGCGTGGATGAAGCCGTCGCGCCCGTCGGTCAGTTCGGGCAGCATCGTGTGTTGCGGTAGGGCGGCGATGATCTTGGCGGCGAGGTGGATGGCGTTGACCATCTTGCCCTTGGCCAGACCGGGGTGGATCGAGACGCCTTTGATCTGCACCGTGGCACCGTCGGCGGAGAAGCTTTCGTATTCGATCTCGCCCACCGCGCCGCCGTCGAAGGTATAGGCAAAGTCAGCGCCCAGATCGGTGGGCAGGCGGGGGCTGACACCGCGGCCGATTTCCTCATCAGGGGTGAAGGCGAGGCGGAGTTTGGGGTGCTTGATGCTGGGGTTGGCCAGAAGGTGCCGCGCGGCGGTCATCAGGATGGCGACGCCTGCCTTGTCGTCAGCCCCCAGAAGCGTGAGGCCGGAGGCGGTGACGATGTCATGGCCTTGTTTATGGGCCAGTTCGGGGGAAATCTCGGGGGTGAGGGTCAGCGTCGGGTCATCTGGGTAGGTGATGGCGCCGCCGTTGTAGCCACGGATCACGCGGGGTTTGACGCCGGTGGCGTTGAACTGCGGCGCGGTGTCGACATGGGCGAGAAAGCCGATGGTGGGGCCGGGGGCGGTGGCGGGGAGTGTGGCCAGCACCGTGCCGTAGTCGGTGAGGGTGATGTCGGATGCGCCGATCTCGGTCAGTTCCTGCACCAGAAGGCGGGCCATATCGAGTTGGATCTTAGTGGAGGGCGCGCTGGGGCTTGCGGCATCGGACTGGCTGTCGATGGCGCAATAACGGGTGAGGCGGGTTTCGAGTTCTGTGTGCATGTCGGACATGGGCGCGCCTTTGGGTTTCGCGCGCCAGTTGGGCCGGGCCGCGGAGCGGTGTCAAGCCGGGCTTAAAGCCTGCGGAAGGTGGGGATGGGGCCGGAATTGTCGAAAAACGGTACGCCCGGTTGATCGGCCCCGGCCAGAAGGGCGGTGATCTCGGCCAGCACCACCTCGGTGATGAAGGGCAGATCCAGCGCGCGGGCCTCCGCCAAGCCGATCCAATGCAGATGCGACAGCTCATCCGTGGCATCGCTGAAGGTCTCGGCATCGCCCATGAGCCCTTCGGCCGAGACCAGAAAGAAGCGCGCATCAAAGCGGCGCGAGCGGCCGGGGGGGGTGATGGCGCGAAACACAAAGCGCAAGGGGTGGGCCGGGTCAGGGCGCAGGCCGGTTTCTTCGTGCAACTCGCGCAAGGCGGCGCGGGCGAGTGTGGCGGCGGAGGGGGCACCTTCGGGGCAATCTTGCGCAAGGCTGGCGCGGCAAGCGGCGTCGAGATGCGGTTCGCTGCCGGCTTGATCCTCGGGGTCTACGCCGCCGCCGGGGAAGACGTATTTCGAGGGCATGAACACGGCCCCTGCGCCGCGCTGGCCCATGAGAATCTCACGCCCCTGTGCGCTGTCGCGCCACAAGATCACGGTGGCGGCGGGGCGGATCGGCTCGGCCGGGGCTGGGGTGGCGGCGTCAGTTGTCATGGGAGGCGTCATGGGGGGAGGCGTCATGGGGGTCGCCGTTGCCGAAACCGTGCATTTTCTTGGACCATTGCAGCGCCACGAAGGCCCCTTTCAGCCGGGGCAAGAGATAAAGCGAGAGTGCGACAGTGAAGGTTGAGAACATGGCGACCATGGTCCAAGGCTCGGGCCGCCAGTTGGAATAGACGAAGAGGATCAGGGGCGCGAGGAGATGGCCCACGATGAGGATGGTGACATAGGCCGGCCCATCATCGGCGCGGTGGTGGTGCAGTTCGGTGCCGCAGACCGGGCAGCTGTCGCGCACCGTGAGATAGCCGCGCATCATCGGGCCTTGACCGCAATCGGGGCAACGCCGATGCCAGCCGCGCCGCACGGCGGGCCAGAAGGGGCGTTCTTCGGCGTCAAGCTCGGGGGTGGCGGCGTGGGTCATCGGGGGCTCGCGGTTTGTCCGCGACAGGTATAGCGCCGCATCGGGGGAAAGATGAAGCGGCAATTCCGGAGCGGGCGGCTTTGTCGCACGGGGCCTGAGGGGGCTGCGAAAAATCTGCGACGGAACCTCTGGGCCTTGGCGTTTGATGGTCATGAGGGGCAGGCAGGACCGCAGGCCCCGGAAAGACTGGAGCGCAAGATATGACCCGCAATTTCAAACCCGCTGCTGTGATGCTGATGGCGCTGATGGGGGCCACGATCTCGACCGCCGCTTTGGCGGAGCGGGGCCCGATGGGGGGCATGATGGGGATGGCGAGCTTTGAGGAGCTGGACGCCGACAAGGATGGCAAGATCACCAAGGATGAGTTGGCGGCCCGACATGCGGCCCGGTTCACGCAGGCGGATGCCGACAAGGATGGCAAGCTGTCGGTGGAAGAGTTGATCGCGATGCGCGATACGGCGGATGCCGAGCGCAAGGCGGCACGTGCCAAGGCGATGTTGGGGCGGATTGACACCGATGCAGATGGCTTTGTCAGCGCCGCAGAGATGGAGGCGATGCCGATGATGTCGAAGATGTTCGACCGGGTGGATGACAATTCAGACGGTGCGATTTCGAAAGACGAGATGGACGAGATGCAGGCAAGGATGGCCGAGCATCGGGGCCATGATCGGGGCCACGGGAAGGGTCACAGCAAAGGGGATGGGGGCTTTTGGGGCTGGATGAGCGACGACAACTGAGCCGCGATGGCCGGGGCGGGTTTGCGCCCGCCCGGCCAAGCCGCTAATGCTGAAGGTCAGATGAGCATGCCCCGCGACACCGCGCTTGCGCTTGACAGCCGATCTGGGCTTGAGGTCCAGTCGGGTGCCCAGTCGGGTGCCCTTTCGGATGATGCGCTGTTGGTGCTGTATGCGCGGGGTGATGCCGAGGCGGCGCAGGTTTTGACCGGGCGGCATTTGGGGCGGGTGTACGGTTTTGCCGCGCGGCTTTTGGGGGACTGGGCCGAGGCGGAGGATGTGGCGCAGGAGGTGATGGTGCGGATGTGGCGCATTGCTGGCCAGTGGCGCAGCGGTGAAGCGCAGCTTTCAACCTGGCTTTACCGGGTGACGCTGAACCTGTGCACCGACCGCCAGCGCAGCGCGCGCCGCCGCCCGACCGAGGCGCTGGATCTGGTGGCCGAGCCTGCCGATGCGCGGCCCGATACCGAAGCGGTGCTGATGCAGCGTGAGCGGGTGGTGGCCCTTGAGGCGGCACTGGCCACGCTGCCGGATCGTCAGCGGCAGGCGGTGGTGTTGCGCCATATTGAGGGGCTGACCAACCCTGAGATTTCACAGATTATGGGTGTGGGGGTTGAGGCGGTTGAAAGCCTGACAGCGCGGGGCAAACGCGCCTTGACTGCCGCCTTGGCCGACCGCAAGTCGGCGCTGGGCCTGGAGTGAGGAGACGGCAAGATGACCAAGGACAGACTGGATGATCTTTTCGCGGCCGCGCGTGCGGCGGCACCTGAGCTGCCCGCCAGCCTGTCTGAGCGGGTGCTGGCCGATGCTTTGGCCCAGCAGGCCGACGTCGTGGCGCTTGTGCCTGCGCGCGTGCAGATGCAAAGGCCCGCGCGTGGCGGAGTTTGGGCGTGGCTGCGCGCCGGGTTTGGCGGGGGCGGGGCCTTGGCCGGGATGGTCGCGGCGACGCTGGCGGGGTTTTACATTGGCTTTGCCGTTCCGGTTGAGCCTGCATTTCTTGGCGCTGCCTTGGGGCTTGAGATAACGGAAATCGACATGATGCCGGGCCTTGATGCCCTTTTGGAGGAGGTGCCGTGATGACTGCGCAAAGTCAGACACCACAGCCGGATCAGCCGCGCCCGAAGCCGGGGCGGGGCCTGCGGATTGCGCTGGCGATTTCGCTGGGGTTGAACCTTGCGGTTGTGGGCTTGGTCGCCGGAGCAATGCTGCGGGACGGGCCGGGGATGCGCGGGGCGATGGTGCGTGATCTGGGCTTTGGCCCCTTTACCGAGGCGCTGAGCCGCGAGGATCGGCGCGCGATGCGCGAAAGCCTTTTTGAGCGCGCGCCCGAGATCCGCGAGGCGCGGCGGTTGCGACGCGCAGATGTGGAAGGGTTGGTGGCGCTTTTGCGGGTTGAGCCGTTTGACGCCGCCGCCTTTGCTGCGCGGATGGCCGAGCAGCAGGCGCGGATGGCGCGCCAGTTGCGCCTTGGGCAAGAGGTGTTGCAAGACCGGGTGGTCCAGATGTCGCCTGAAGAGCGGCGCGGCTTTGCCGACCGGCTGGAGGCGGGGCTATCGCGGGGCCGAGATGGGGGCCGGATGGGGGGCGGGTCTGAGGGCAAAGCGGCCGATTAGAGCGGATCGCGTTTGATGGGGTGCAACCGATCAAACGCTATGCCACATTCCCAACGGCTTGCCTGCCTTGGATCGCATTCAATCTGAACCCGATCAAACGCGATACGCTTCAGGCGGCGCTGCGTCCGATGGTCACCTGATTGCGGCCCGCCGCTTTGGAGCGCATCAAGGCCCGGTCTGCCC
>JBILYK010000131.1:0-5571 GCA_044377735.1 Paracoccaceae bacterium
CTGCCCGATCAACGATTTCGGTCACGGTTTCCAGATGCGCCGGGGCTGTCCCACCTTCAGATATGGCCAGCCCGATCGAGATGGTGACGGGCAGTGCGCGACCTTGGCCAATGTCAAAGGGGGCGTCTGATATCATGCTGCACAGCCGCTCCGCGATGCAGCGCGCCTCGGCCAAGGCGATGTCGGGCAGGGCAATGAGAAACTCTTCCCCGCCGATGCGCGCCAAAAGATCGCCCGCCCGCAGGTTCTGGCGCAGGCGTTCAGCCGCTTGGAGCAGCACCACATCGCCAATGGCATGGCCAAACCGGTCATTGACCGATTTGAACTGGTCAATGTCGGCCACCAGAACGGCAAAGACGGCCCCGCTGCTTTGGGCGGCTTCGGCGATGGCCTGCATGCGTGCCAGACCATAGCGGCGGTTGTGCAGCCCGGTGAGAGGGTCGATCATTGCCAGCCGCAAACGGTCGGTGACCGACACGCGCAGCCGGTCTGCCTGCGATTTGAGCGACAAGAGGCGTTGCAGACGCAGGGCGATTTCCAGCGGCGCGGTGGCGGCATCAATCAGGTCATCCGCGCCAAGGTCGAAGGCCATGGCGGCCGATGCGTCGTCCGGGGTGTTGCGGTAAAGGGCAAAGCGCGCGTTTTGTGTCGTGCTGCGGCTGCGCAGATCTGACATCAGCCGCAACCCGCCGCCTTGCAGCGGCAGATCCGCCTCAATCACGAAAAGATCCGGGCTGCGCCCATCTTGCAGCGCATTGGCCAGCGCCGCCTCAGCCGTCAGGGTCAGGACGCGGCTGGCCAGTTTGGTGGCGAGATGGCGGCGCAAGAACAGCGCGGTTGCTGGCCGCTGCATCACGAGTGCGATGGTGTAGGGGGCGAGGGTTGCGGTTGGTTGGAACAGAGCCGGGGCTTCGGCAAGGCATGACATATCCGGTGCGGTTGCGGCCGTGCTGCGCGCGGGCGCGGCAAGATCGGCAAATCCGGGATCGGCAAGATCAAGATCGGTCAGCTCGAGATCTGACGGGGTGTCCCGGTGGTCAAGACCCATGCTGAGCCCATAAAGCGCGCCATGCGACCGCATCAGGCTGCGGATGCGCGCCGAGAGGGTTTGGTCATCAATCGGTTTGACCAGAAAATCATCTGCCCCGGCTTCAAACGCCTCAATCCGCGCGGCGGGGCTTTGGCGGGCGGAAAAGACCACAACTGGCACGCGCCGCGTGACGGGATCGGCCCGCAACTGGCGCAAGACTTCGGTGCCGGGCATGTCGGGCAGGCCATAATCCAGCAAGATGAGATCGGGCGTCTGCGCGGCGGCCAAGGCAAGGGCGCTGGCCCCATCGGCCGCCACGACTGGCAAATAGCCGGCCGCGGTCAGCTTGACCTTCATGACGATGCGATTGGTCGCCACGTCGTCGACTATGAGAATCTTGCCACCCATTACCTTTTTGTCCAGAACCGCCTGACTGGTGTCACAATGCTGATCAACTGGTTAACAAATCCTTTCCAAGCCTTTCCAAAAGGGTAATTGATCAGGTCAAGTTTGATGAAAACATGTGGAAAACTCTGGGGAAAACGCCATGAATCGGCAAGAAGCCGCTGAAACCGTTGCGCTGCAGGCGCTGGGTTGGCTGCTCGCGCAGCCTCAAGATCTGGGTGGGTTCCTGTCAGCCTCGGGGGCGGCGCCGGGGGATTTGGCGCATCTGGCGCGCGATCCGGTGTTTCTGGCGGCGCTGGTGGATTATCTTCTGGAAACCGATGACCGGGTTCTGGCCTGCACCACTGATCTTGGCCTGCCGCCCACCGCGCTGGGCGAGGCGCGCCAAGGTCTGCCGGGCGGGCGTGATCCACACTGGACCTGACGCGCCCGCCGCGCCATCTTGGCGCGCGATCACACAAGGGCCGATGACGCGGCCGCAAGAAGGACAGCCTGATGATGGACGCGGCGATTTTCGACAAGGACGGCACGCTTTTTGACTTTCGCGCCACATGGGGCGGTTGGACGGCGCGGGCGATTGACCATCTGGCGGGTCACGGGGCCGATCGCGCCGTTCTGGCGCGGCGTCTGGGCTATGATGTGGCGGCAGGGGTCTTTGCCAAGGACAGCCCGGTCATTGCCTCTACCACGCCGGAACTTGTTGATATCATGCATGGGTTCGTGCCGCAGATGGACAAGGGCCAGCTGTTGGACATTCTTTCAGAGCTGTCAGAGGCTGCCCCGCAGGCCCCGGCGGCACCTTTGCGCCCGGTGTTTGAGGCATTGAAGGCGCGGGGGTTGAAGCTGGGCCTTGCCACCAATGACACCGAGGCCCCGGCGCGGGCGCATTTGGCGGGGGCGGGGGTGCTTGACCTTTTTGATTTCGTGGCGGGCTGCGATTCTGGCTGGGGCGGCAAGCCTGCGCCGGGTCAGCTTTTGGCCTTTGCAAGCCGGGTGGGGGTGGACCCCTCGCGCGCGGTGATGGTGGGCGACAGCCTGCATGATCTGCACGCGGGCCGCGATGCGGGCATGAAGCGCGCGGCGGTTCTGACGGGTATCGCCGAAGCGGCCGAGTTGGCGCCCCATGCCGATGTCGTCTTGCCCGATATCAGCCATCTGGCCGCGTGGATCGACGGGCAGCGCCGCGTCTAACCTGCGCTTGGTGCAAAAAACGACAAATTGTGTCGGTAATCTGGTTCGCGCCGCGCAAGGCTTTCGTTCATCTTGGGCAAAAGCCCAAAGGCGGGCTGTCACGATGGAGCCGAAGATGACCGATGATACCGCAGCACGCAAGCGCAGCCGCGCCGGTGGACGTGCTGGCAACAAGATTCGCGCAGGCTCGGCGGCCATCGATCAGATGCCGTGGCGGATTCCGGTCAATCCCGACCGGCCCATCGAGCCGATGGACGCCGATGGTGTACAGGCGGTCCACAAGGGCACGATGCGCATCCTGCGCGACATCGGGATCGAGTTTCTCAACCCCGAGGCGGTGTCTTTGTTGAAAAAGGCCGGCTGCCTTGTGAACGGCACCAATGTGCGCATGGACGAAGATTTCGTCATGGAAATGATCGGTCATGCGCCCGAGACCTTTACCATCACCCCGCGCAACCCCGAGCGCGAAGTGATCATGGGCGGCAAGCATATGCTGTTCGTCAACGTCTCATCGCCGCCCAATGCCTGGGACATGGAGCGCGGCAAACGCTCGGGCGATTTCGAGACGTTCAAGGAATTCATGAAGCTGACGCAGTATTTCAACTGCATTCATATTGCGGGCGGCTATCCGGTGGAGCCGGTGGATATTCACGCATCCGTCCGCCATCTGGATTGCCTGTATGAAAAGCTGACGCTGACCGACAAGGTGGTTCACGCCTATTCCTTGGGTGCGGAGCGGGTCGAGGATGTGATGGAGATGGTCCGCATCGCGGGCGGCCTGAGCCATGATGAGTTTGACGCCAAGCCGCGGATGTACACCAACATCAACTCGGTTTCCCCGTTGAAGCACGACTTCCCGATGCTGGACGGGGCTTTGCGGCTGGCGCGGCGCGGCCAGCCGGTGGTGATCACGCCCTTTACGCTGGCCGGGGCGATGGCACCTGTCACGATGTCGGGGGCGGTGACGCTGTCGATGGCCGAGGGCCTCGCGGCGGCGGCCTTGTTGCAATACGTCAACCCCGGTTGCCCGATTGCGCTGGGCACATTCACCTCGAACGTCGATATGAAGTCGGGCGCGCCGGCCTTTGGCACGCCGGAATACATGCGCGCGACGCAGATGACCGGGCAGATGGTGCGCCATTACAAGCTGCCGTTGCGCTCGTCTGGGGTTTGTGCCGCCAACGTCCCGGACGGGCAGGCGATGTGGGAAACCTCGAACAGCCTGTGGGCGGCGGTGCAAAGCCGCACCAACATGGTCTACCATGCGGCGGGCTGGCTGGAGGGGGGGCTGATCGCCAGCCCCGAAAAGTTCATCATGGATTGCGAAGTCCTGCAGATGATCCAGCGCTATTTCGAAGAGCCGATCTGGGCGACGACCGAGGATGACATCGCGATTGATGCCATTCGCGAAGTGGGGGCGGGCGGGCATTACTTTGGCTGCCAGCACACGCAGGACCGCTATCAGACGGCGTTCTACCAGCCCTTCGTGAGCGATTGGCGCAACTATGAGGCATGGCAGGCCGATGGCGCGCTATGGACGCCCGAGCGGGCGCACCGGATCTACAAGCAGATCATGGCCGAGTTTGAGCCGCCGGAGATGAACGGCGATCACCAGGAAGAGCTGCGGCAGTTCGTGGCCAAGCGCAAGCAAGAGGGCGGGGCGCCGACCGATTTCTGATCGCGCCTCCTCGGGCGACTTCGTCTTCTCGTCGGGGGTGTCTCGACGAGAGGCGAAGCCTGCGAGGAGAGATTAGCGCCGTGCCTTTTCCAGCGCCTGCAGGCCCAATCCGGCGAGAAGCCCCCAAAACGCCGCGCCAATGCCAAAGGCGGCCACGCCGCTGGCGGTGACCACCAGCGTAACCGTGGCGGCAAAGCGCGTCTCGGCTGCGGCAAAGGCCCCGCTGAGTGCGCCCATCAGGGGGCCCAGCAAGGCCAGCGCCACCAAAGCCACCATCAGCGCGGGCGGCAGGGCCGCCAAGAGCGCCAGAATGGCGGGGCTGAACAGCCCAAGGGTGGCCCAGAACCCGGCATAGACCACGCCTGCCTTCCAGCGCTGGCCCGCGTCGGGGTGCGTGTCCGGCCCCATGCAGATGGCCGCCGTAATGGCCGCCATTGAGGTGGTATGCGCGCCAAACAGCCCGGAGAGTGCAGATAAAAGCCCGGTCGTGACCAGACCCGCCTGCACCGGGGGCGCGTAGCCATGGGCGCGCAGCGTGGCAAAGCCGGGCAGGTTTTGGGAGGCCATGGTGACGAGATAAAGCGGCAGGCCAAGGCCCAAAAGGACATCAAGCCGCAGGTCGGGTGCGATGAAGGTCAGGCTTGGGGCGGGCAGGCTGAGCGGTGGAAAGACCGCGCCGCCAAGCGTGAAGGCCAAGGTGAGCCCCAGCCCAAGCGCCGCGAGAACCGCCAGGGCGGGGTTCTTCAGCCGCACCAGCGCAAAAACCGCGATCATTGGCAAGACGAGGGCGGGCAGGGTTTGGGCCGCCCCAGCCCCTTTGAGGCAAAAGGGCAGGAGAACCCCGGCCAGCATACCCGCCGCCACCCCGTCGGGGATCAGCGCCACGGCCCGGCCCAAGGGCTTGATGACCCCGGTCAGCGCAATCAAGAGCCCGGCCAGCACAAAGGCCGCCACCGCCTCGGCCAGCGTCACCCCTTGGGTGGCGGCGATCAGGGCCGCACCCGGTGTGGACCAGGCCAGCACCACCGGCATCCGTGTGGTGAAGGACAAAAGCGCGGATCCGATGGCCTTGGCCAAGCAGACCGCCAGCACCCAGCTTGCGGTTTGTTCGGGGCTGGCCCCGACGGCGGTTGCCGCCGAGAGCACCAGCGCGATGGTCGAGCCATAGCCGACAAGCGCCGCCACGAGGGCCGATGAAATGACGGATGCCCGCATGAACGCTCCCGTAGTTGGGGCGACTATTGCGGGGTCTTTGGGGGGATGCAAG
>JBILYK010000047.1:0-25869 GCA_044377735.1 Paracoccaceae bacterium
TGGCGTGCCACAACACGGCATTCGCTAAATCACCATCGAGCGCAACCTAACCCATTGAAATGTCGAGGCCGGCCCCAACGCATCCAGCTCGAAATCTCAATTTGCTGCCGAACTTGGGAGAACGCCCATCCTGTCCGCGGTCAAGAACAGGCAAACTTCCAATTCCTTAAGACTGGAGAATGCCTCAAGGTCCAGTTTGGCAGTCTTGGGGTCATTGCCGTCCTTCAAACAGGCGGCGGCAGTTGGAAAGGCGGCGAGTGCGCGGTGGTAGGCGCGGGTTTCCGACGCATCCAGATGGGTGCGCGCATCCCCTAGTGGGTAGCCGTTTACCAAAAAGTGGGGGGATTTGGCCTCATCAGCAAATGCAGGGGTTGCCAAAAGGCCAAGGATTACAAGCGTTTTTGCAAGCAAGGAAAAGGACAAGACATTCAACCCGATACACGATCTGGTTGAACGCTACCCCCCCCCGCGCAACTACGTCAAGTCACTCCAGCACGCCTGCCGCGCTGATGCGGGTTTTGCCGCCCAAGTAGGGGTGCAATGCCTTTGGCAAATCGACCGAACCATCGGCTTGTTGGCCGTTCTCTAGCACCGCAATCAGGCAGCGGCCGACGGCAAGGCCTGAGCCGTTCAAGGTGGCGACAAACTCGGGCTTGCCGCCGGGGGCTTTGACGCGGGCGTTCATGCGGCGGGCCTGGAATGTGCCGCAGGTCGAGACGCTTGAGATTTCGCGGAACTTGTTTTGGCCCGGCAACCAAGCCTCAAGGTCATGGGTTTTCTGCGCGCCAAAGCCCATGTCGCCGGTGCACAGCACGATGGTGCGGTAGGGGATTTCCAGTTTTTCAAGGATGGCTTCGGCGCATTTGGTCATGCGGTCGTGTTCGTCCAGCGCCTTATCTGCCGCGCAAATGGTGACCATCTCGACCTTTTCGAACTGGTGTTGGCGCAGCATGCCCGAGGTGTCTTTGCCCGCAGACCCGGCTTCCGAGCGGAAGCATTGGGTCAGGGCGGTCATGCGGATCGGCAACTGCGCCTCTTCCAGAATATCGCCCGCGACCGTGTTGGTCAGCGTGACCTCGGATGTCGGCACCAGCCACCAGCCATTGGTGGTCTGATAGCTGTCTTCGGCGAATTTCGGCAGTTGGTTGGTGCCATACATCGCCTCTTCTTTTACCAGAACCGGGGTCCAGGTTTCCGATAGGCCATGCTCGTTGATATGGGTGTCCAGCATGAACTGGCCAAGCGCGCGGTGGACGCGGATCACCGCCCCGCGCAGCACGACAAAGCGCGCGCCGGAAAGCTTGGCGGCGGTTTCAAAATCCATGCCGGGTTTGATGCCTGCGATATCGAAGTGTTCTTTGGGGGCAAAGTCGAAGGTCCGGGGCGTGCCCCAGCGGCGGATTTCAACGTTGTCGTTTTCATCCTTGCCTTCGGGCACCTGACCCAAGGGCAGGTTGGGGATGCCCATCAGCATGTCGCGCAGGGCCGCGTCCTCGGTCGCTGCTTCTTCGGTCAGGCGGGCGATTTCGGCCTTTTTCTCGGCCACCAGCGCGCGCAGGCGTTCAAACTCGGCGTCATCCCCGCGCGCTTTGGCGGCGCCCACCTCTTTCGAGGCGGCGTTCTGTGCGGCGGCGGCGGTCTCGGCCGCCAAAATCTTGGCGCGACGGTCGTTGTCGAGAGCCAGAATGGCGGGCGACATCGGCGAGAGGCCCCGGCGCGCGAGGGCCGCATCAAAGGCGGCGGGATTTTCGCGGATGGCGCGGATGTCGTGCATGTCTGGGCCTCGTGTGGCAAATGGCTGGCCGGGTTATGCCCCATTCGCCTGCAAGGGGGAAGGGGGGCCGCCCCGGCGGTAGCGCAGGGGCAGAAGGGCCGGGATCAACGGGGCAACCTCGGCCCGGCGGGTGGCGTCGCGGGCGGCGCACTCGGCATAAGCGGCAGCGATGGAAGGGTTGGCCAGGGCTGTGGCCATGGCCGATTTCAGCGCCGGCAAATCCCGGTGCAGGCTGAGGTCCTGTCTGTCATTGAAGTTGAAGATATCCAGGTATTCCGGATCAAAACGTTCAGGCGCGCAGTCGGGGTCAAGCCCGTTGCCGCGCAGGCGTTTCAGAAGATAGCGGTCCAGCGCCTTGATCGGGTAGTGGTTGATCTGGCCGATCTTCCAGCTTTGGCGACCTTCGGGGACGCGGTGCTTGGGGCGGTTGTCCTTGTTGCGGTCAAACTGGAAGTGGTGGCGCAGGGGTTTGCCACCGCCGTCGCGAAAGGCAATCTCTTCGCCTGTCGTGAAGATCGGGCGGTGGATGGCAAAGTCTGCAATGCGCGGGGTGAGGCGGAACAGCGTTTTCACGCTGCGGCTTTGCGGGTTGTCGAGCGTCATGCCGTGGGTGAAGTTTTCCACCACCAGCCCTGCAGGCGTTGTCTGATGCCCACCATCGCCAAAGTTGCGCCAGTTGAGGGCAAGCGCGTCGGCGCCTCGTGCGGCGGCGACAAGGTCGGTAACGCGACGCCCGCCAGCATGGATCACGAGAAATTCATCGGCATCCAGCCACATTCCCCACTCGGCCCCGTGCAGCGCAGGGTCTGCCTTGGCACGGGCGGCGACGGCATCTTGTGGCGAGACGCCGGGGGGGGCGGTGTGGCGGCGATGGGTCAGCCAGCCCAGCCCGGCAATGGCATCAAGGAGCGCATCCGAACCATCGGCGCAATCATTGGTGTAAACAAGAACGTGGTCAAAGCCGACCAGCCGATGATAAAGCGCCCATTCCAACACGTCAGGCCCTTCGTTCTTCATCGCCGAAAGCAGAAAAATGCGCGCCATAATGGCCCTTTTTGTCAAATGGATGGGGAATGGATAGCCAAATCCCTTGCGCATTGCACGGGTCTTGCCCAAGTGACAGCGAGGAGCGTGGCAATCTTGCGCCGGGGTAAGGCCAAGGATAGGGTGCGCGCCGATCCATACCGGGCCATGAGGCCCCAACGAGAGGACTTCCGATGTTTGTGACCGCCGCTTATGCGCAAGATGCTGGTGCCGCTGGTGGGGCCGGGGCTGCCCTTGGCTCTTTCCTGCCGCTCATCCTGATCTTTGCGATCATGTATTTCCTGCTGATCCGTCCGCAGCAAAAGAAAGTCAAAGAGTTGAAGACGATGGTCGAGGCCCTGCGCAAGGGTGACCAGGTGCTGACGCAGGGTGGCATCATCGGCAAAATTCACCGGGTGGGCGATGATGGCGTGCTGGATGTCGAAGTTGCTGATGGCGTCAAGGTCAAGGTGCTGAAGCACACCATCGTGCAGGTGATGAACAAGACCGAACCGGCTGCGGCCGCCTGAAGGCAAAAAATATCATGCTGCATACCCCGCTGTGGAAGCGCTTGTTGATCGTTTTGGTTGTTGGCTGGGGGATCCTGGCCGCTGTTCCAAACGCGCTCTACACGCAAGTCGAACGTCACAATGACGCTGTGAAGGTGATCGAGGCCAACGGTGGCGTGGCCACCGAGGACCAAGCCGCCGAGCGTGCTTTGTGGCCCGACATGCTGCCCTCTGCTCTCATGAGCCTTGGGTTGGACCTGCGGGGTGGCGCGCATCTTTTGGCGCGCGTCGAGGTGGCGGATGTCTATGCCCAGCGGATCGACGGGCTGTGGCCTGATGTCCGCGACGCGTTGCGCGACGTGCGTGACGAGGTGGGCGCAGTGCGCCGCCAACCCTCGGTGCCCGGCGTGCTGCGGGTGGCGATCTCGAACCCGGATGGCGTGCCGGTGGCCTTGGAAAAGGTGCGTGCACTGGCCACCCCGGTGATGACGCTGACCGGGGCAGGGGCTTCGGACCTTGATGTTTCGGTCGAGGGGTTGGAGATCATCGTCCAACTGTCTGAGGCCGAACGTCTGGCCAGCGACAGCCGCACCGTCCAGCAAAGCCTTGAGATCATTCGCCGCCGGGTGGACGAGGTGGGCACGCGTGAACCCACGATCCAGCGGCAGGGCGATGACCGGGTTCTGATCCAGGTGCCGGGCATTGGCTCGGCACAGGAATTGAAGGCGGTTATCGGCACCACCGCCAAGCTGAGCTTCCATCAGGTTTTGGGCCGCACCTCGGATGCGGGGGCCGATCCGGGGCCGCGCAACCGGCTGGTGGCTGATGCGAATGAAGAGGGCGTCTATCACATCATCGCCGAAGAAACGGTGGTGGGTGGCGACGAGTTGACCGACGCGCAGCCCTCGTTTGACCAAAACGGCCGCCCTGCGGTGAGTTTCCGGTTCAATCCAACAGGTGCGCGCGCCTTTGGCGACTATACCGCCGCCCATATCGGTGAGCCCTTTGCGATTGTCTTGGATGATGAGGTGATTTCAGCCCCGACGATCCAAAGCCATATCGCGGGCGGGTCGGGGATCATCACTGGCAGTTTCACGGTCGAGGAATCGACCAATCTTGCCGTTTTGCTGCGCGCAGGTGCTTTGCCGGCCAAGATGGTGTTTTTGGAAGAGCGCACCATCGGCCCTGAACTGGGGCAAGACAGCATTGATGCGGGCAAGATGGCGGGCATTGTCGGGCTGATCGCTGTGGCAAGCTATATGGTCCTGAGCTATGGCCTTTTTGGCGTGTTTGCCAATATTGCATTGGCGATCAACATGACCTTGCTTGTCGCGCTGATGTCGACGATCGGGGCGACGCTGACGCTGCCCGGCATCGCCGGGATCGTCTTGACCACGGGCATCGCGGTTGACAGCAACGTGCTGATTTTTGAGCGCATCCGCGAGGAATTGCGCGATGGAAAATCGCCTGCTCGGGCGATTGAACTGGGCTTTGAGCGCGCCTTCTCGGCCATTTTGGACAGTAACATCACGGGGTTGATCACCGCGATCATCATGTTTGCCATCGGCTCGGGCGCGGTGCGCGGCTTTGCTGTGACGACCGGGATCGGGATATTCACCTCGATGTTCACCACCATCTTGGTGACGCGCCTGATGGTGACGACCTATTGTAACTGGAAACAGCCCAAAGAACTTGTGGTCTGAGGGGGAGCGATATCATGGCATGGCGTTTGCGGCTGGTTCCAGTCAAGACCAACATCGATTTCTTCGCGCTGCAGTGGGTGACCTTCGGGGCCTCTATCGTGGCGGTTGTCATCTCCATTCTGGCGGTGGCGATCATGGGGCTGAACTTTGGCGTCGATTTCAAAGGCGGCACCACGATCCGCACCGAAAGCACGCAAGCGGTGGACGTTGGCGTCTACCGCGAGGCGCTGGGGGTGTTGGAATTGGGCGATGTGGCCATCACCCAAGTTTTTGATCCAACCTTCCGCGAAGATCAGCATGTCGCGATGGTGCGCATCGAGGCCCAAGAGGGCGAAGAGGCGATCTCGCCCGAGACGATAGCTGGCATTGAGGCGGCGCTGCGTGCCGTGGATCCGGCGATCACCTTCCCGTCGGTCGAATCGGTTGGGCCCAAGGTTTCGGCCGAATTGATCTGGGCGGCGCTGATGGCTGTGGCGGCAGGGTCTTTGGGGATTTGGATCTATGTCTGGCTGCGCTTTGAATGGCAGTTTGCCGTCGGCAGCGTTGCCGCGCTAGTTCACGATGTGGTTGTGACCGTTGGGGTCTTTGCGATCTTCCAGCTGAAGTTTGACCTGACCATCGTGGCGGCTTTGCTGACGATCCTTGGCTATTCGATCAACGACACCGTGGTGATCTTTGACCGGCTTCGGGAAAATCTGGCCAAGTACAAGGCGATGCCTTTGCGCGAGATGATGAACATGACCGCGAACGAGACGCTAAGCCGCACGATCATGACGGCGACGACGACGATCCTGTCGCTCACTTGCCTTTTGATCTTGGGCGGCGATGTGATCCGTGGCTTTGTCTTTGCCATGCTCTTTGGCGTGATCATCGGCACCTATTCGACGCTGTATGTGGCCAAGAACATCGTGCTGATGCTGGGGCTGGACCGCAGCGACAAGCCCAAGACCGGCAAACCGGCGGATCACGAATTCGCCGACGTGGAAGCCTAAGCCATGCGCCTGATCGAGGTCAGCTATGGGGCTGCCTTGGCGATCGAGGGGTATGGGCCGGGGTTTTTCCGGGTGGGGGTGCATGCCTTGCAGGGGGCGACGCTGGTGACCCCGTGGGATGCGGGCGGCTGGGGCGGGTTAAGTGACACCGCCACGCCCTTGGCGCTGGCAGGTCGGATTGATGTGCTTTTGGTGGGCCTTGGCCCTGAGATCACCCCGGTGCCGCGCGCCTTTCGCGAGGCGCTTGAGGCGGCAGGGATCGGGGTGGAACCGATGTCCTCACCCGCTGCGTGCCGGACCTACAACGTGTTGTTAGGAGAAGGGCGCCGGATTGCCGCCGCCCTGTTGCCGGTGGGGTCATGACACGGCTTGCGGTGCACGATCTGGCGGTGGCGCGGGCCGGGGTGCCGGTCTTGCAGGGGGTAAGTTTTGCGCTGGAGGCGGGGCGCGCCTTGGTGCTGCGCGGGCCGAACGGCATTGGTAAGACCACGCTTTTGCGCACGGTTGCGGGGCTGCAGCCGCCCTTGCAGGGCCTGGTTGAGCTGGCCCCTGACAGCATCACCTATGCCTCCCATGCCGATGGGGTGAAGTCCACGCTGACGGTGGCCGAGAACCTGACCTTCTGGGCGCGGGTCTTTGGCACAGATGCGGTCGGTGCCGCGATGGATCGGATGGCGCTGCGCGGTCTGGCTGACCGGCGGGCGGCGAATCTGTCAGCCGGGCAAAAGCGCCGCCTTGGCCTTGCGCGACTTTTGGTCAGCGGGCGAGCGATCTGGGTGATGGATGAGCCGACGGTGTCTTTGGACGCGGCCTCGGTGCAGCTTTTCGGCGTGGTGGTGCGCGACCATCTGGCAGCCGGGGGCGCGGCGCTGATTGCCACCCATATCGATCTGGGGCTGGAGGCTGATGTTCTGGACCTTACCCCGTTCAAAGCGCGCAAACTGTCCCAAGGCGGGGTGCGCTCGGCCTTTGATGAGGCTTTCACATGATCGCCCTTCTGAGCCGCGATCTGCGACTGGCCATTCGGGCCGGGGGCGGCTTTGGGCTGGGCTTGGCGTTCTTTCTGCTGGTGGCGGTGATCGTGCCTTTGGGCGTGGGGCCGGAACCTGCGACTTTGGCCAAGATTGCACCGGGCATCTTGTGGGTGGGCGCGCTTTTGTCCTGCCTTTTGTCGCTGGACCGCATCTTTGCCTTGGATTTCGAGGATGGCTCTCTGGACCTCTTGGCCACATCGCCCGTGCCGATGGAAGGCGCGGTGGCTGTCAAGGCCTTGGCCCATTGGCTGGTAACTGGGTTGCCTTTGGTGCTGGCGGCCCCGGTGCTCGGTGTTTTGCTGAACCTGCCGGGGCAGGGCTATGTCTGGCTGGTCATCAGTTTGGCACTGGGGACCCCAGCCCTGTCAATCATCGGTGCCTTCGGCGCGGCGCTGACGGTGGGGCTCAAGCGTGGCGGGCTGTTGATGAGCCTTTTGGTGCTGCCCTTGTATATGCCGACGCTGATCTTTGGCGCTGAGGTTGTGAAGCGCGGCGCGGCAGGCATGGCGGTGGGTACACCTTTGGCGTTTCTGGCCGCGATCACGGCAGGCGCGCTGGCCTTGTTGCCCTTTGCGGCGGCTGCGGCAATCCGCGTCAATTTGCGTTAGGCCCGCGCCATGCTAAGCATGTGGCAGCGCGCGGCAATTCAAGGATAAACCATGTCGATCTGGGAATATGCCAACCCCAAGAAGTTCATGCAGACCTCCGGCATTATGTTGCCTTGGGTCGCTGTGTTGACAGGGGTGACACTGGTTGTGGGGCTGGTCTGGGGCTTTTTCTTTACGCCCGATGCAGACAAGTTCGGATCAACCGTCAAGATCATCTATCTGCATGTGCCCGCCGCGATGATGGCAATTTCGGCTTGGACGATGATGCTGGTCACTTCGCTGATCTGGTTGATACGTCGGCATCATGTCTCGGCGCTGGCGGCCAAGGCAGCGGCCCCGATTGGGCTTGTCTTTACCGTGATCGGGCTGGTGACCGGGGCGATCTGGGGGCAGCCCATGTGGGGCACCTGGTGGGCCTGGGATCCGCGGTTGACCGCCTTTCTGATCTTGGCGCTGTTCTATCTGGGTTACATCGCGCTTTGGGCGGCGGTGGAGAACCCCGATACGGCGGCGGACCTGACAAGCGTTCTGGCGATCGTGGGATCGGTCTTTGCCTTTTTGTCGCGCTATGCGGTCTTGTTCTGGAACCAAGGCCTGCATCAGGGCGCAAGCCTGTCTTTGGACAAGGAAGAGAATGTGTCGGATGTCTATTGGTTTCCGCTTTTGGTCTGCATTACCGGCTTTGTGCTCTTGTTTGTGCTGCTGGTGCTGATGCGGACCCGCACCGAAATTCGCGCCCGTCGGTTGCAGGCGCTTTTGTCTCGCGAGAGGTTGGCATGATGCCCGATCTGGGAAAATACGCCGATGCGGTGATTTGGTCATATGTTTCGACCATTGGGCTGTTGGTGGCACTGGTGGCGGTGACGCTGTGGCAGGGTCGCGGGGTGAAACAGGCTCTGCAAGAGGTTGAGGCGCGGCAGGAAAGGGAAGGCGATGCTTAGATGGGTGTTGCTGATTCCGCCGTTGTTGTTTCTGGGGCTGGCGGTGTTGTTTTACACAGGCATGAAGCGCGACAACCCCAACGACCTGCCGTCGGTCTTTCTGGGCAAACCGGCCCCTGCGATTGAACAGGCGGCCTTGCCGGGGATCCCGGCACCAGTGCAGGCCGATCTGGCGCAGGGCCGCGTTGTCTTGGTGAACTTCTGGGCCTCATGGTGCCCACCGTGCCGGGCGGAACACCCGACGCTGACCGCGCTGGCCGCCGAAGGGATTGTGGTTATTGGTGTGAACATGATGGACCGTGAGGGGGATGCGCTGGCGTTCTTGGAAGATGATGGCAATCCTTATGCCAGCATCTCCTTTGACCCCAAGGGTCGGACCCGGTTGGAATGGGGCGTCACCGCCCCGCCCGAGACCTTTATTGTGAACGGCAAGGGTGAGGTGGTGTATCGCTTTATCGGCCCCTTGGTGGGCGATGATTACCTCCAGCGCTTCCGGCCAGAACTGGAAAAGGCGCTGGCGGCGGAGTGATCGGGCACCTCGTCGGGCGCCTTCGGCGTCTCCTCGGTTTATCCCCGACGAGCGACGAAGTCGACGAGGAGGTGCGCGATCAGAAATGCCGGGACGCTTCCTTGCGGGCAAAGGGCTTTAAGCTGTCGCCATGCTCGGTCAACCAGCGCTCCACCCGGGGTTTGTCATGTTTGGACAGGTCGCGCAGCCACCACGCCACCGATTTCTGGATGAACCAGTCGGGGTCGGCCGCATAGCGCACGGCCCAGCCCAGAACCTGTTCACGGATGGCGTTTTCCGCCGGCTTGGGGTGGTTGTGCTTGGCAAAGGGCAGGGTGATGACCATGGCGGCGCGGCGCGTCCACATGTGGGGGCTATTGGTCCAGCCTTCGACGGTCTCAATCCGGTCGGGCTGCCAGACCAGCCGCTTTTGCCCGGCGATCATGGCGTGATCGGCCAGCGCCCAGCCGTCGAAATCGGGCAACCAGCTTTGCAAAAGCTGCCACGCGCCTTCGTCATCCGGGCGGATGCGAGCTTGGGTCAAAAGCTTGGCCGCCGCCACGCGGGTCTCATGACTGTCAGCCGCCCAGAGTGCTGCCGCAAGGGCAAGCCGTTCATCAAGCGTGCAGTCGGCGCGCCATGCGTCGGTGAGATCGTCGATCTGCGGCACGCTCACGCCGAAGAACCGGCGGGTGGATTTGTGATAGGCCGCCATTTCGGCGGCCTTTTCGGGGTTGGCCTGCGCCTGCAGCGCGGCAAGGGCCTGATCCAGGCTGACGGTCATTCCACCGTCACCGATTTGGCCAGATTGCGCGGCTGGTCCACATCGGTGCCTTTGGCAATCGCCGTGTGATAGGCCAAAAGCTGGGCTGGGATCGAATAGAGGATCGGGGCAAATTGCGGGACAACCTCGGGCAGGGTCAGGGTTTTCCAGCAACCCGCGCCCGCCTCTGCGATGCCGGCGGCGTCTGAGATCAGCACCACTTTGCCATGGCGCGCCATGACCTCTTGCATGTTCGACACGGTCTTGTCGAACAAAGCATCGCGCGGGGCCAGCACGATCACCGGCACGCGGTTGTCGATCAGCGCGATGGGGCCATGCTTCAACTCGCCCGATGCGTACCCTTCGGCATGGATATAGCTGATTTCTTTCAGTTTTAGTGCACCTTCCAGGGCGAGCGGATACATCGGGCCACGGCCCAAGAACAAAATATCTTGTGCCTCGGCCAGTTCCTTGGCGACAGCGGCAACATCGGTGGACAGGGCGAGTGCATGGTTCATCAGGCCGGGCAGGCTGTGGAGTGCGGCCAGATGTGCGGCAAGGCCCGCCGTATCCAGACGGCCCCGGTCAAGGGCAGCTTTCAGCGCCAGAATGGCGAGCACGGTCAACTGACACGTGAAGGCCTTGGTTGACGCAACCCCTACCTCAACCCCCGCCATGATCGGCAGCGCCAGATGGCTTTCACGCGCGATGGAGGAGGTCGGCACATTGACCACCGAGACCACCTTGCCCACACGCTCTTTGGCATAGCGCAGTGCCGCCAGCGTGTCGGCGGTTTCGCCCGACTGGCTGACAAACAGCGCCCATTGGTGGGGCGATAGGGGCGGCTCACGGTAACGGAATTCGGACGCGATGTCGATCTCGACGGGCAGACCGGCGATCTGTTCGAACCAGTATTTCGCCACATGGGTGGCATAGCTGGCCGTGCCGCAGGCCACCATGGTCAGGCGGTCAACAGCGGCAAAATCAAGTTCGGCAGGCAGGCGCAAGGTGTTGTCGCCCGACACATAGTGCTTTAGCGCGTCGGCAATCACCACCGGCTGTTCGGCGATTTCCTTGGCCATGAAATGCTTGTAGCCGGCTTTTTCGATGCGGGTCTGGTCAACCTGAATTCGCGCCTCAGGGCGGTTGGCGAGATGGCCCGCCTCATCAAAGATCTGGGCTCCGCCGCGGGTAATGACGGCCCAATCGCCCTCTTCCAGATAGGTGATGCGGTCGGTCATTGGGGCCAGCGCGATGGCGTCGGAGCCGACGAACATCTCACCATCGCCATGGCCGATGGCCAAGGGGCTGCCTTTGCGGGCGCAGATCATCAGATCTTGCTCGCCGTCAAACAGGATGCAAAGCGCAAAGGCTCCGTGCAGGCGTTTCAACGTCTTGCGCGCAGCCTCGATGGGTGTTGCACCTTTGTCCAAGTGGTGGCGCAGAAGGTGGCTGACGGTTTCGGTGTCGGTCTCAGATTCGAACACCGCACCACCTGCGGTAAGCTCGGTGCGCAGCTCGCGGAAGTTCTCGATAATGCCGTTGTGCACCACCGCGACGCGGCCCGACAGGTGGGGGTGCGCGTTCAGCGTGGTCGCCGCACCATGGGTGGCCCAGCGGGTGTGGCCGATGCCGGATTTGCCGGGCAGGGGGTTGTGGACCAGAAGATCGGAGAGGTTCACCAGCTTGCCCACCGCGCGGCGACGGTCAAGGCGGCCTTCGTTGATGGTGGCGATCCCGGCGCTGTCATAGCCGCGATATTCCAGACGTTTCAGCGCCTCGACCAAAAGGGGGGCCACCTCGTGATGACCCAAAACACCGACAATTCCACACATTATGATTTTCCTTTCGCGGCCTTAATGGCACGCAACCGTTCAAAAAGCTTAGTGGCCAATCCGGCCTTATTCACTTGTTTGGCCCGCGCCAGTGCCACGGCTTCGGCGGGCACATCCTCGGTGATGACCGAGCCCGATCCGGTCAGCGCCCCATCGCCAATGCTGACGGGGGCGACCAGCATGGTGTCAGAGCCAATGAAGGCGCGTTTGCCAATGCGGGTGCGGTGCTTCATCACGCCGTCATAGTTGCAGGTGACGGTGCCTGCGCCGATGTTGGTGAACTCGCCCACATCGGCGTCACCGATATAGCTCAGGTGGCCAACCTTGACGCCTTCGTCCAGAATGGCGTTCTTGATTTCCACGAAATTGCCGACATGGACATCTTCGGCCAGCTCTGTGCCGGGGCGCAGGCGGGCGAAGGGGCCGACATCGGCCCCACGGCTGACATGGCAGCCTTCCAGATGGCAAAACCCTTTGATTTCGGCGCCAGATTCGATGGTGACACCGGGGCCAAACAGGACATTCGGGCCGATGATCGCATCGCGGCCGATATGGGTGTCGATCGCGAAGAACACGGTTTCGGGGGCGGTCAGGGTCACGCCATTGTCCAGTGCCTCGGCGCGGGCGCGGGCCTGAAAGGCAGCCTCGGCGGCGGCAAGCTCGGTTCGGGTGTTGATGCCCATGGTCTCCGCCTCGTCGCAAATCACGAACCCTGCAGACAGGTCACGCGAGCGGGCGATTTCGACGATGTCGGGCAGGTAGTATTCGCCTGCAGCATTGTCATTGCCGACGGCGGCGACAAGCGAGAACAGTGTCTTGGCATCGGCGCAGATCACACCTGAATTGCAAAGGGTTACAGCGCGTTCCTCGGCCGTTGCGTCCTTGAATTCGCGGATCGCGAGCAGGCTTTCGCCTGCGATCAAAAGCCGCCCATAGCGGCCCGGATCGGCGGCGTGAAACCCAAGGACGACAACCGCATGTTGGGCGCGGGCAGCTTGCATCGCCTGTAAGGTTTCGGGGCGGATAAAGGGGGTGTCGCCATAAAGCACGATGGCATCGCCCGTGGCATTTGCCAAGAGAGGGGCGGCTTGGGCCACGGCATGAGCGGTGCCAAGCTGCGGCTCTTGCAGGACAGTTACGGTGGCCTCATCGTAGGCGCGCGCGGCGCGCGCCACCTCTTCGGCGCCGTGACCGACCACGACCACAATCTTTTCAGGCGCAAGGCTAGAGCCGGCCTGCAAGGCGTGGTGCAGAAGGGGCGCGGCGGCCACCTTGTGCAGGACCTTGGGCAGGTCAGAATTCATCCGCGTGCCCATCCCAGCGGCCAGAACAATCAACGAAACCGGCATGACGCCCCTTTCAATTCCACGTCGCCCGTTTTACCCCGGATCACGGGCACTGCAAGCCCGCGATGGTTCACGGAAGGTTACAGAATGCGTACTGTGGTGTTTGATCTGGACGGCACGCTGGCCGATACCAGCGATGACCTTCTGGCAGCGGCCAATGCCTGTTTCGTGGCTGAGGGACATGGCACGGTATTGGACGGGCGCGACCGGCTAGTCGCCTTTCACGGCGGGCGGGCGATGTTGCGGGCGGGCTATGCGCGGTTGGGAATTGAGGTGAGCGAGGACGACATCTCGCGGCACTATCCCCGGCTGCTGGCGGCCTATGCCGAGGGGATCGATACCCATACCCGGCTTTATCCCGGCGCAGTTGCGGCGGTGGAGGCGTTGCGGAGCGCTGGCTTTGCCACGGCGATCTGCACCAACAAGCCCGAGGGGTTGGCGGTGGAACTGGTGCGCCGATTGGGGATTGCGCCGTTGTTCGGGGCGCTGATCGGGGCGGATACCTTGCCGACGCGCAAGCCCGATGCGGCACCTTATGTGGCCTCGGTCACGCGGGCGGGGGGAGATGTGCGTCGGTCGATGTTGATTGGCGACACCGAGACCGACCGCAACACCGGGTTGGCGGTGGGGGTTCCTGTGGCCTTGGTCACCTTTGGCCCCGAGGGCCGCGCGATCGAGCGGTTGCAGCCCGAGGCGCTTTTGGATCACTTCGACGATCTGCCCGCGCTGGCGGCGCGGCTTTTGGTCTGAAAAAGGGCCCCGAGGGGCCCGATCCAGCGTGCTAAGCGGGGGCCTACCCCAACAGCGGTCATCCCCAGACAGCTTGGCGCGCGATGCGGTCGGCATCACCGGGGAAAATCCCCAAGTCCAGCGCCTCGGCGTGGCTGAGCCCGGCGATTTCGGCGCGCAGGCGGCGGTAGGTGGCCTGCTGAGCGGCGGCGGTGCGCAGGCGGGCAATCAAGGTTTTCATCATCTGTCCTTTCGTCTTGCGACCGGGTGGCCCGAATGGCCAACCCCTTCTTCGCATGTGCAGCATATGGCCTGCAGCGTTAGCGGTAACAACTGGGGAAAATGGGCTTGCCGCTATGCGCCTGGCGCATAGCAAAGGGCGCCTCAAGACACCCCGTGCAAAATTGGATGTGATTACAGAAACTTGCCCATCGCCACGGCGGTATCTGCCATGCGGTTGGAAAAGCCCCATTCGTTGTCATACCAGGCCAGAACCGAGCAGAAGGTGCCGTCCATCACCTTGGTCTGGTCCATGTGGAACACCGAAGAATGCGGATCATGGTTGAAATCTGACGAGACATTCTTCCACTCGGTATAGCCCAAGATACCCTTGAGCGGGCCATCTGCCGCCGCCTTGATGGCGGCGTTGATCTCTTCGGCGCTGGTCGCGCGTTTGGCGATGAATTTCAGGTCCACCGCCGAGACATTGGGGGTGGGCACGCGGATCGCAAAGCCGTCCAGCTTGCCCTTCAACTCGGGCAGCACCAGCCCCACGGCCTTGGCCGCCCCGGTCGAGGTGGGGATCATCGACAAGGCGGCGGCGCGGGCGCGATAGAGGTCCTTGTGCATGGTGTCCAGCGTTGGCTGGTCGCCGGTATAGCTGTGGATCGTGGTCATCATGCCTTTTTCAATGCCGATCGCCGCGTGCAGCACTTGTGCCACCGGTGACAGGCAGTTCGTCGTGCATGAGGCATTGGACACCACAATGTCGGCGGCGGTCAGGGTCTTGTGGTTGACGCCGTAGACGATGGTCTTGTCGGCCCCCTCGCCGGGGGCGGAAATCAACACGCGCTTGGCACCGTTTTCCAGATGGGCCGCGCATTTTTCCTTGGAGGTGAAGATACCAGTGCACTCCAGCACGATGTCGACATCGCTCCACGGCAGATCCGCCGGGTTTTTCAGGGCGCTCACCCGCATGCGCCCCCGGCCGACGTCGATCCAATCATCGCCGGTCGTCACGGTGGCGGGAAAGCGGCCATGGACAGAATCAAAGCGCAGAAGGTGGGCGCTGGTCTCGACTGGGCCAAGGTCGTTGATGGCGACCACCTGAATGTCGGTACGGCCCGATTCAATGATGGCGCGCAGGATATTGCGGCCGATGCGGCCAAATCCATTGATGGCAACCTTGACGGTCATGGCGTTCCCTTTCTGGGCTGCGACTCGCGCACGCTTCGTTAGCGCTAACATCCGCATGCGAGCGAAAAGATCAAGCTGCAATGCACGGATCAGTCAATCTATGCCCAGATGAGGTATCAGCGCCAGATGGCCACAAGCTCGATCAAGTCGATCAGCTTGCGCGACAGGAACAGGAGGGCCGACCCGCTGTTCAAAACAAGGTCGGCCAGCACGGCCAAAGCGATGATCCCGACCATAACAAAAGCGATGCGGTTGCTCAAAGCCCCTCCCGGTTCAACCCAGAAGCCGCCCCATCGCTGCGGCCACATCGGCCATTCGGCAGGAAAAGCCCCATTCGTTATCATACCACGCCAACACGCGCACCGTGCGGCCACCGACCACCTTGGTCTGATCCGGAGCGAAAATGCAAGATTGCGGCGTGTGGTTGAAGTCGATTGAGACTTTGGGTTCGGGATCATAGGCGAGAACCGCGCTCATCTTGCCAAGCGAGGCCTCGCGGATGATCTCGTTCACCTCGTCCACTGTCACAGATTTACCCGCGATAAAGGTCAGATCCACCGCCGAGACGTTGGGGGTGGGCACGCGGATGGCCGAGCCGTCAAGCTTGCCCGCAAGTTCCGGCAGCACCTCACCAATCGCCTTGCCAGCACCGGTTGAGGTGGGGATCATCGCCATGGCGGCGGCGCGTGCGCGGTAAAGGTCTTTGTGGCGGCGGTCGAGCGTGGGCTGGTCACCGGTATAGCTGTGGATCGTGGTCATGATGCCCGATTCGATGCCAATCGCGTCGTTCAGCACCTTGGCCAACGGTGCAAGGCAGTTGGTGGTGCAAGAGGCGTTTGACACGACCAGGTGTTCGGGCAGAAGGCTGCGGTGGTTAACGCCGTAGACCACCGTCAGATCGGCGCGCTTGGCAGGGGCCGAAACCAAGACGCGCTTGGCACCGCGCGTCAGGTGGACGGCGGCCTTGTCACGGTCGTTGAATTTTCCGGTGCATTCCAGCACGATATCAACGCCTTCCCAGTCCAGCTCTTCGGGGTTGTAGGTGGACATCACACGGATCGGGCCTCGGCCCAAGTCCAGCGTGTTGCCTTCCACCTTCACCGTGCCGGGAAAGCGGCCATGGACCGAATCGTATTTCAAAAGATGTGCGTTGGTTTCAATCGGCCCGGTGGCGTTCATCGCGACCACTTGCACGTCATTGCGCCCCGATTCCGCGATATGGGCCAATGTGCAGCGCCCGATACGTCCGAAACCGTTGATGCCGATGGTGATGGTCATGCGCGTGATCCTGTCCAACAAGAAATGCCCTGACGTGCTATACCGCAGGCTGCCGGGTGCAAAAAGCGCAAAAGCGACGGTTTTTCAGGGTGTTATCGCAAACATTCCCCGTTCGCGCTAACAGGTCACAGGCTTTGCCTTCATGGGCTGTGCCGGGTACACAGAGATGATCGGTGGGAGGCTTTGACGATGAGTGGACTTCTGGCGCTGTTGGATGATGTGGCGGCGATTGCCAAGGTGGCGGCGGCCAGCGTCGATGACATCGCGGCGGCGGCAGCCAAGGCGGGGGCCAAGGCTGCGGGCGTGGTGATCGACGACGCGGCCGTGACGCCGAAATATGTGCATGGGTTTTCGGCGGATCGGGAATTGCCGATCATCTGGCGCATCGCGCTGGGGTCGGTGAAGAACAAGCTTGTGATCTTGCTGCCGGGGTTGATGGCGCTGAATTCCCTTTTGCCTGCGGCGATCACGCCTTTGTTGATGCTGGGCGGGGCATATTTGTGCTTTGAGGGGGCGGAGAAGGTGTTTCACCTGCTGTTTCCGCATGCCGATGCCGAAGTGGCCGAGGATTTCGAAACCGAGGATCCCGCGCATCTGGAAGAGGAAAAGGTGGCAGGGGCCATCAAGACCGATTTCATCCTGTCGGCCGAGATCATGACGATTGCCTTGGCCACTGTGGAAAGCCCCAGTTTCTGGATGCAAGGCATCACGTTGGCAGTGGTGGGGGTGTTCATTACGGCGGCGGTCTATGGGGCGGTGGCGCTGATTGTGAAGATGGATGATATCGGTCTGCATATGGCTGCCAACCGCAAGACCGCCGCCGCGCGGGCCTTTGGGCGCGGGCTGGTGGTGGCGATGCCGAAACTGATGGCGGTGTTGTCCACGGTGGGCACGGCGGCGATGCTGTGGGTCGGCGGGTCCATCGTGCTGCATGGGTTGGAGGTGACGCATCTGTGGGCTTGGCCCTATGAGATGATCCACCACATCGCCGAAGCCGCCGCACATGCGGTGCCCGCCGCATCGGGCTTTGTGGCTTGGGCGGTGCAGGCAGGGTTGGATGGCGTCTTGGGGCTTGCGCTTGGGGTTTTGTTGATTCCGGTCGCAACGCGGGTGATCGGGCCGCTTTGGGCGGCGGTCACGGCCAAGAAAAAGGCCGCGCATTAAGCGCGGCCCAAATTCGTTCGAACGAATTTGCAAATCTCTTCGAAGAGATTTGCGCTCAAAGCAGGGCTTTGACCTTTTCGACCGTGGCCTCGGCGGTGATGCCGAATTCCTTATACAGCCGATCATAAGGCGCCGAGGCACCGAAGGACGACATGCCGACGAAATCGGCCTTGGTGTCACGGCCCCGCTCGCCCAGAAGCCATCGGTCCCAGCCCATGCGCACGCCCGCCTCAATCGCCACGCGCACCGGGCCTGCAGGCAAGACCTTTTTGCGGTAAGCGTCGTCCTGGGCGGCAAACAACTCCATCGAGGGCATGGAGACCACGCGGGTGCCGATGCCCATGCCTTCCAGCATGTCGCGGGCCTTCATCGCGATTTCCACTTCAGACCCGGTGGTCATCAAGATGACCTGACGCTTGCCCGTCGCCTCGGCCAGCACATAGGCGCCCTTGGCCGAGAGGTTGGTGTTGGTATGGGTGAGCCGCACCGCCGCAAGGTTCTGGCGCGAGAGTGCCATCACCGACGGGGTGGATTTCTGGCTAAAGGCCAGTTCCCAGCATTCGGCCACTTCCACAAGGTCGGCCGGGCGGAACACCAAGGTGTTGGGGGTGCTGCGCGAAATGGCCAGATGTTCCACCGGCTGGTGGGTCGGGCCGTCCTCGCCAAGACCGATCGAGTCATGCGTCATGACATAGACCACCGGCAGCCCCATCAGGGCCGACAGCCGCATGGCGGGGCGGGCATAGTCGGTGAAGGCCATGAAGGTGCCCGAATAGGGCCGCACACCGCCATGCAGCGCCATGCCGTTCATGGCTGATGCCATGCCATGTTCGCGGATACCCCAATACATGTAGCGGCCTTCGGGGGTGTCTGCATTGAACACGCCCAGATCGGCGGTCTTGGTGTTGTTCGATCCGGTCAGGTCAGCTGACCCTGCAAAGGTTTCCGGCATGATCGGGTTGACCGCCGCCAGCACCTTTTCCGAGGCTGACCGGGTGGCAAGTTTGGCAGGCGCTGCAACCGCGGCCTTTTTCACCGCGCGAATGGCGGCAGGCAGTTTGGCTGGGGCCTCATCCGAGAAAATGCGGATCAGTTCGGCCTGTTTGGCCGCCGAAAGGGTGGCCACACGGTCCGACCACGCGGCATGAGCCTTGCCGCCACGGGTGCCCATTGCTTCCCATTCAGCCTTGATCTTGGCCGGGATCTCAAAGGGGCCGCCTGTCCAGCCATAGGCCTCTTTGGCCGCCTGCAACTGGGCCTTGTCGGTCAAGGCACCATGGCCTTTCGAAGTGTCTTGCGCCGCATGGCCAAAGGCGATGTGCGTTTTGCAGGCGATCATTGTCGGGCGGTCGGATGTCTTGGCCGACGTCATGGCGGCATCAATCGCCACCGGGTCATGGCCGTCACATTCCAGCACATTCCAACCGCTGGCGGCAAAGCGTGCCTTTTGGTCGGTGGCGTCCGAGAGCGACACCTTGCCGTCGATGGTGATGCCATTGTCATCCCACAAGACGATCAGCCGGTTCAGCTTGTGCTTGCCGGCAATGCCGATGGCCTCTTGGGAAACACCTTCCATCAGGCAGCCGTCCCCGGCGATGACCCAGGTGTAATGGTCCTGGATCTTGGCACCCCAGCGGGCACGCAGATGCGCCTCGGCCATGGCAAAGCCGACCGAGTTGGCAATGCCTTGGCCCAAGGGGCCGGTGGTGGTCTCAACCCCGGCCACATGGCCATATTCCGGGTGACCTGCGGTGATGGCACCCCACTGGCGAAAGTTCTTGATCTCCTCCAGCGTCACATCTTCGTAGCCGGTCAGATGCAAAAGCGCATAGATGAGCATCGAGCCGTGACCGGCCGACAGGATGAAGCGATCCCGATCTGGCCAGCGTGGGGCCTTGGGATCAAACTTCAGGTGCCGCTCGAACAGCACCGTCGCCACATCGGCCATGCCCATTGGCATGCCGGAATGGCCCGAATTGGCGGCCGCCACGGCATCAAGCGTCAGCGTGCGGATCGCGGCAGCGCGCATCCAGTGATCGGGGTGGCGGGCGCGGAGGGTTTCGATTTCCAAGGCGGCAGTCCTGTTGGCTGGTTGTGGGCTTTGGGGGTGCATAGCAGCATGGGCGGCAAGATCAAGCGCGGCCCGCAAGGCTTTGGCGCGAAACACGAAGACCGCGGGCGGGCAAGCAGCTATGATCGGGCTTGACGCTGGCTTTGCGATTCGCAACGCTGGCGGCAGATGGGCTTTGGCCCGCACCCCGGTTGGACGGCCTGTTGCCGGAGCCGGGGCACAGAACAAGAAAGGGCGCAGCGTCTGATGCAGGACATCCTTGAGCTGGAGCGGCGTATCACGGCCGCGATCGAGCGGATCACCTATGGGGTGGAACGGTTGGCAAGCGGCAAAGCCAGTGCAGGTGGGCGCGCGCCCAGTGCCGAACCTGCAACAGGCGATGCGGTGGCGCGCATCGCGCATCTGACCGAGGCGCTGGACGAAGAGCGCATGACCAATGCCCAGTTGAACGAACGGCTTCGGGTTCTGCGCGATAAGGCAGGGCAGGGGTCAGGCGAGGCCGTGGCCGATTTGCAGGCCAAACTGGCAACGCAGGCTGATGAGCTGGCCACCTTGCGCCGGGTGCTTGCCGAAGCCGGGCGCGAGATTGCGTCCTTGCGCGCTGCCCGCACCGCCGAGGCCGAGGCACTGGCCGAGATTGTCACTGCGCTGGATCCGTTGGTCACAGCCGCCAGCCCGGAGGCCCCGCATGCCTGATATCGACATCATCATTGGCGGGCGCAGCTTTCAGGTCACCTGCCAAACCGGCGAAGAACATTTCCTGCGCGCCGCCGCTGCGATGCTGGACAGCGAAGCGCAGCCCTTGATCGCCTCGATGGGGCGGTTGCCCGAGGCGCGGTTGCTGTTGATGTCGGGGCTGATGTTGGCCGACAAGGCCGCCGCGATTGAGGACGAAAACCGTCAGTTGAAGGCCAAACTGGCCGAGATTGAAGGCCGCCCCCTGCCCGAGCGCCAGAAGCTTGAGGTTCCAGTGATCCCGCCGCAGGTCACCGAGACGCTGGCTGAACTGGCCGCGCGGGCCGAGGCTTTGGCCGACCGGCTGGAGGAGCGTCACGGCTGAGGCTGTGGCCCGGTGCTAACGGCGGGGAAGGCTGTGACGTTCTTCCCCATGTGGTTTCTGGCGGGATTTTGCCTTGAGGGGCGTATTTGTGGCTTTTCCCGCAGGCCTTGAAATGTTTGGACCCTTTGCCGCTTTTCTTGCCGCCGTGCCGATTGGCGGGGTGGTGCAAGATGTGGCTGCCTCCGGCTTGCGCTATGTCGATGTGAACGCGCAAAGCGGCTGTCGGCTGCAGGGCGAGGGCGATCAGGTGATGCTGTTGAAGCTTGAACTGGATGATGCGGCGAAAGAACAGCTTTGGGCCGAATGCACAGCGATGCAAGTATAAGCAAAAAGGAACCTTGCGGCCCTTTTTGCTTGCAAGGCTCGTCGAGCGCTTCGCGCACGCCTTGCACTTCTGCCGACGCGCGCGCGCAGCGCTGAGGGCGATCGATTGGTGACGTCGGTTAGCCCTTGTTGGCTTCGCGGATGCGATCGGCAGCTTCCTTGGAATAGCCGATGCCGCTTTGGTCAAACAGCGTGTCCAACTCACCCGACAGCGCCATTTCGGTCACAATGTCGCAGCCGCCGACAAACTCGCCCTTCACATAAAGCTGCGGGATGGTTGGCCAGTCCGAGAAGTCCTTGATCCCTTGGCGAACCTCAGCGTCCGCCAGCACGTTTACATCGGCAAACTCGACGCCCATGAAGTTCAAAACCCCGGCGACGCGGGACGAGAACCCGCATTGCGGCATGGTCTTGGTGCCCTTCATATAAAGCACAACGTCGTTCTTCTGGATCGTTTCGCGGATCAGGTCTGTTGCGGTCATGGCGCGTCCTTAGACTTACGTTTCATGGGGGCAATATAGGGCCAAAGCTGGCCCACCACAACCAAGGGAAACGCGATCGACATCGCAGCTATTCCCCGGTTTTCGCCGGTCCAGCGCAAAAGGTCCGAGTAGGCGACCGCGCGCTTCAATGGATCAATCCGGCGCGCGGGTGGTGAGCGCCAGCGCATGAAGCGCACCGTGGGGGCCGTCCATCTTGCCCTTCAGGCTGGCATAGACGGCGCGTTGCTGTTGCACACGGTTCATGCCGCGAAAGCTTTCGTCCTCCACTTCGGCGGCAAAGTGCTGACCATCATCGCCCTGCACGGAAATCTGTGCCTTGGGAAAGGCGGCACGGATCAGGGCTTCGATATCCTTGGCGTCAACGGGCATGGGCTTGGCTCCTGTGGTCTTCGGCTGGAATGTAAGCCCGGCGCGTGAGAGGGGCAAGAGGGACCGCGTGGCCAAACGGATGCCATGTCAGCGGGGCAGGGCCTGCCATTCGGCGCGCATCAGGCCATAGAGTAGCAGATCGACCGGGCGACCCAAGGCGGGGCGCCACCAATGGCCGCGCTGCACCCCTTCCAGCCGATAGCCCGCCTTATTGTAGACGCGCGCCGCGCGGGCGTTCTCGCCGCTGGCATCCAGCCAGACGCGGGCGGCGTCCAGCGTTTCAAAGGCGTGGTCGGTGAGGGCGGTGACAAAGGCCAAGCCCCGGCCAGCGCCAGTGCGCGCCAGTGCAAGGCGGCGCAGCTCCACCCGGCCCGAGGGATAGCCGATCTCGCAAAACAGGGCAAATCCTGCGGGCTGGCCGTTTTCCTGCCAGATCTGCAGCCGGGCGCTGGGGTCAGCGAGATAGAGCGCCAGCGCTGCCTCATCTTCATCGGTGATGAAAGGGGCGTAGTCGGGATGTCCTGCAAGGCCGCGGATAAAGGCAAAATCGGCAGGTGTCGCGGCGCGCGGCATCATCATGGCCGCCACTCGCGCGCCAAAAGGCCGTAAAGCTCGCAATCGGTCCAATCGCCTGCAGGGCGCTGCCAGCATTCACGAACCCGGCCTTCGCTCTGAAAGCCCAGGGTTTCATAAAGCCGGATCGCGCGGACGTTGTCAGTGGTGCAGTCAAGTCCGACACGGTGTGCGTTGAGCGGGCCAAAGATATGGGTAAGCACCGCGCGCAGGAAGGGTTGGCCTTGGCCGGGCAGGGCGCTGACAAAGGCCGACAGGCCCATCACACGCGGCACCCATGTCATGAGAATAGCAAAACCAACAGCATGGCCGTTCTTTTGCCAAAGGAATGCAAAGCCTGCATCAATCGCGCTGGCTATTTCGCCGTCGTCAGGGGATTCGATCCAATTGGCGGTGCTGGGGGCAAGCCACATCCGCGCGATCAGGTCATGATCGGCGGGGGTGGCTTGGACCAGCATCAGCCAACCGCCTTGGCAAAGGCCGAGCGGAATAGCGCGGACAGATCCGCCAAGGGGGCGGCATCGGTGCCGAGCGTCACGGTGGTTCCACCGAACTGACCGACTTGGGCCAAGGGCACGCCAGCTGCCGTTGCTGCGGCTTGCAGCGCGGCCAAGCGGCTTTCGGGCAGCGCCACAAGATAGCGCGCCTGATCTTCGCCAAAGAGCGTGGCGATGTCGGCGCTGGTCAGGCTGATACCCAGCCCGGCCCCTTCGGCCATTTCAAAGGCCGCCAACGCCAAGCCGCCATCGCCCAGATCGGTGCAGGCGACAAAGGTCTTGGCTTGGGCGCGGATGAAATCACCGTGGCGCTTTTCGGCGGCCAGATCGACATAGGGCGCATCGCCCGCCTCGATCCCGAAGGCTTCGGCCAGAAGGGCGGATTGGCCAAGGTGGCCGTGGGTTGCGCCGATGACCACCGCCAGATCACCCGCCGCGGGGCGGCCGTGGATCAGATCATCAAGGCTGGCCAAGATGCCGACCGCGCCGATGGTGGGGGTGGGCAGAATGCCCGAGCCGTCGGTTTCATTGTAAAGCGAGACGTTACCCGACACGATGGGCATATCCAGTGCGGCCACCGCCGCCCCGATGCCTTTGATGGCCCCCACGAATTGCCCCATGATTTCGGGCTTCTCAGGGTTGCCAAAGTTCAGGTTGTCGGTGGTGGCCAAGGGGGTTGCCCCCACGGCGGTGAGGTTGCGGTAAGCTTCGGCCACGGCCTGTTTGCCACCCTCAAACGGGTTGGCCTTCACATAGCGTGGTGTCACGTCTGAGGTGAAGGCGAGCGCTTTGCCCGTGCCATGCACCCGCACCACGCCTGCACCCATGCCGGGGGCGATCACAGTATCAGCGCCGACTTGTGAATCGTATTGCTCATAGACCCAAGCCTTGTGGGCATAGTTGGGAGAGCTGATCAGCGCGCGTAGGGCGGAGATTGGCGCAATGTCCGGCACCGCGCCCAAAGGGGCCGGTGCGGGCGTTTCCACCCACGGGCGGTCATATTCTGGGGCGGAGGAGGACAGTTTCGACAGCGGTAGATCGGCCTTCACCTCATTGCCATGCAGGATCAGGAAGCGATCCTCGGGGATGGTTTCGCCGACGATGGCAAAATCGAGATCCCATTTGGCAAAGATGGCGCGGGCGACATCCTCCAACTCGGGCTTCAGCACCATCAGCATCCGCTCTTGGGATTCTGACAGCATCATCTCATAGGCGGTCATGCCGGTTTCGCGCTGGGGCACGTCATCAAGCTGCAGTTTGATGCCCAAGCCCCCCTTGTCACCCATTTCCACGGCCGAGCAGGTCAGGCCCGCAGCGCCCATATCAGCTCAAGACAAGCCTCAAGCAGACGCTTTTCGGTGAAGGGGTCACCAACCTGAACGGTGGGGCGTTTTTCCTCGATCGTGTCGTCAAATTCGGCCGAGGCCATGGTGGCACCGCCCACGCCATCGCGGCCGGTTTTGGCACCAAGGTAGACCACGGGCATGCCGACACCCGAGGCGACCGAGTAGAAGATCTTGTCAGCATCGGCCAAGCCTGCAGCAAAGGCGTTCACCAGGCAGTTGCCGTTGTAGGATTTGTGAAAACGCACTTCGCCGCCCACGGTGGGCACGCCAAAAGCGTTGCCATAGCTGCCGACGCCTTCGACGACGCCCTTGACCAGATAGGCGGTTTTAGGGTGTGAGGGGACGCCGAAAGACAAGGAGTTCATGGCAGCAATCGGGCGCGCGCCCATGGTGAAGACATCGCGCAGAATGCCGCCCACGCCGGTGGCTGCGCCCTGATGAGGTTCAATGTAGGAGGGGTGGTTATGGCTTTCCATCTTGAAGATGACGGCTTGCCCGTCGCCAATATCGACAACGCCCGCGTTTTCACCCGGACCGCAGATCACCTGAGGCCCGGTGGTGGGCAGGGTGCGCAGCCATTTCTTTGAAGATTTGTACGAGCAATGCTCGTTCCACATGGCCGAGAAGATGCCGAGTTCGGTGAAGGTTGGCATTCGGCCAAGGATTCCCAGAAGCCGCTCCCATTCATCCGGTTTGATGCCATGTTTGGCGACGATTTCCTGGGTGATTTCGGGGTCTGACATGGCGGTCTCCGATCAGGCGCGGCGTTTGCCTGCCCTTTAGGACATGGAGGGGCAAAGGGGAAGGCCAAAGGGCAAAGCCGGCGCAAATCTTGGCGTCAGGCGTGCTTTGAAAAAATGTTTTCGGATTCATCATTTTTTTTGCGCCCGATGTCGAAAACCGCAAAGCTGAATCGTCCTTGGGGTGTCGAAACCCTGAAACTCTGAAAAGGAATGTCTGTGATGTTTACGGTTACCTCGCTTTACGCCCTGCCTTTGGCTGCAATCTTTCTGGTGCTTTGGATGCGTGTCAGCGCCATCCGGTCATCCAGCGGGATTTCCTTTGGTGACGGCGGCAATGCGCATTTGTTGCAACGTGTGCGCCAGCACGGCAATTTCATAGAATGGACGCCCTTTGTGCTGATCCTGATGATGCTGGCCGAGGGTCTGGGCGCGCCTGCCTTCTATCTGCACATCTCGGGTGCGCTCTTGGTACTGGGCCGCATCGCCCATCCCTTTGGCCTGAAGCACGATACGGCCGGGCACCCGCTGCGCTATGTCGGCAATGGCAGCTCCATGTTGGCGCTATTGAACGCCTGTGTCTGCATCTCCGTCAATCTGTCTGGTATTTAAACAAACGTATTCAAGGACATATATCATGAAGTACATGCTTTTGATCCACTCGGACCCCGCGCGCGAACCCGGCTATGGAACGCCTGAGTTTCAGGCGATGATGAAGGGGTTCTTTGAACTGAATGAGGTGATGAAGGCGGACGGCACCCTG
>JBILYK010000125.1:0-6875 GCA_044377735.1 Paracoccaceae bacterium
GCGAAGGCTGCCGAACACGGAAGCAGATCAATCGCTCAAAGAACAAGACCGCGGCTCGGCGGTGCAAGTCGCATGTGCAAAACCGCTTGACTGGGACGACCCCGTTACCGAAGTCCAGAGCCTAGGTGTTTGACTGCTAATGGCCGTGGCCAAGAACGCAGAACTAAAACAGGAATCTACCTTTGGCACCTTTCCAGGCGCGGCGGAAACTGTGACAGTGCGTGCGAAAAACGGACAAGTTGCCAGTGCCTTGACACCTTATCAGATAATCGCTGCTTTGGCACTGGCCTGATGACAGCAGGAACGGGACGGACCGCATGGAACTTGAGACGCGAAACTTCATCGCTGGGACGTGGCGCAAAGGCGCGACGATCGTCGAAAACCGCAACCCTTCCGACCTTACAGACGTGATCGGCCAGTTTGCCCAAGGCACGGCGGCGAATGTGGATGAGGCTGTAATGGCGGCCAGAGACGCGCAGCCGAAATGGTGGGCGGCTGGCATCCAGAAGCGGCATGACGCGCTGATGGTAATCGGCACCGAATTGATGGCCCGTGCAGCCGAAATCGGCGCACTCTTGTCGCGCGAGGAAGGCAAGCCTTTGGCCGAAGGTAAGGGCGAGGTTTACCGCGCTGGCCAGTTCTTTACCTGGTTCGCGGCCGAGGCTCTGCGCCTTCAGGGGGACCAGGCCGAGAGCGTGCGCCCGGGCGTCGAGATCGAGGTGCGCCGGGAACCGGCAGGGGTTGTTGCGCTGGTAACGCCTTGGAACTTTCCGGTGGCGACTCCGGCATGGAAGATCGCACCTGCGCTGGCCTACGGGAATGCGGTGGTCTGGAAGCCTGCAAACCTCACGCCGGGCTCCGCCATCGCGCTGGCCGAGATCATCTCCCGCGCCGGGTTGCCGGCGGGCACCTTCAATCTGGTCATGGGTCCGGGGCGCGATGTTGGGGATCATCTGGTTGGACATGTGGGCGTCGATGCGGTCAGCTTCACCGGGTCGGTCGAGGTGGGACGGGGTATTGCAGCACGCGTCTTGGGCAACCGGGCCAGGCTGCAGATGGAAATGGGGTCAAAGAACCCCATGCTGATCATGGATGACTGCGATCTTGACCTTGCCGTTACCCATGCCGCCAACGCCGCCTTTGGCGGGACGGGGCAGAAATGCACCGCTGCCTCGCGTCTGATCGTTCATGCCAAGGTTCTGGACGCTTTCACCGAACGCCTCGTCAAAGCCACCAAGGCGCTTCAAGTCGGGCATGCCTTGGCCGAGGGCACGCAGATCGGCCCGGTGGTCAGCGAAAGCCAACTGCGGGGCAATCTTGATTGGATCACGCGTGGTCGCGCTGAAGGAGCCGAGTTGCTGACCGGGGGCGATCGGCTGGATCGGCCAACCGAGGGATATTTCATGTCCCCTGCCGTCTTTGCCGGGACCACGAATGCGATGGCGGTGAACCGCGAAGAGATGTTTGCGCCGATCACCTGCATTATCGCCGCCGATAGCTATACCGAGGCGTTGTCGATTGCAAACGACACGCCCTTTGGGCTCACGGCTGGGATCATGACCCGCAGCCTTGCCCGCGCTGCGCATTTCCGGTCACATATGCGGGCGGGTTGTGTCATGGTTAACCTTCCCACGGCCGGCACAGATTACCATGTGCCCTTTGGCGGTCGGGGCATATCTTCCTTTGGCCCGCGCGAGCAGGGGCGTTATGCCGCCGAGTTCTTTACCACGGTCAAAACTGCCTACATGGCTGCAGGGGTGCCCGAATGACTTACCTGATCGACGGTTTGCAGTATTCGAACTGGTCCGAAGAGGTGTTTCAGCAGCTTCGTGAAGGCGGTGTCGATGCGGTCCATGTGACGCTTGTTTATCATGAGACCTTTCGCGAGACGGTCGCAAGAATTGAACGCTGGAACCGCTGGTTCGAACAATGGCCAAACCTGATCTTCCAGGGCTTTACTGCAGAAGATATCAAAACCGCCCGTGCCACGGGGCGTACCGCGATCTTCTTTGGTTCACAGAACCCCAGCTGCATTGAGGATGATATCGGGTTGGTCGAGGTGCTGCATCGTCTCGGCCTACGTTTCATGCAGCTTACCTACAACAATCAGTCGCTCCTTGCGACGGGCTGTTACGAGGCGGAAGATACCGGCCTCACCCGCATGGGTCGCGAGGTAGTGGCAGAGATGAACCGTGTCGGAATGGTCGTCGACATGAGCCATTCGGGAGAACGGTCGACTTTGTCGGCGTTGGAACATTCCGCCCGCCCCATCACCATCACCCATGCCAATCCTGCCATTTGGCACGCTGCACGGCGCAACAAGTCGGAGACCGTGATCGGAGCTCTTGCGCAGACTGGGGGTATGCTTGGCTTCTCGCTTTACCCTCACCACCTGCGGGGCGGCTCTGAATGTGAGTTAGACGACTTCTGTACGATGATTGCGCGGACGGCCGAACGGTTTGGAACGCATTTTCTGGGTATCGGGACGGACCTTTGCCAGAACCAGCCGGACAGCGTCGTGGAATGGATGCGTGCAGGGCGCTGGACAAAGTCGATAGACTATGGCGAGGGCAACAAGGAAGCACCAGGATTTCCCGACATGCCCTCATGGTTCCGTGACAATCGTGATTTCGGCAACCTTCGGACCGGATTGCATGCCAGCGGGTTTTCTGACGACGAGATAGCCGCGATCATGGGCGGCAACTGGGAGCGCTTCTTCGCGGCGTCCTTCGGGACGGCGGGTCGGGGTGGAGTGGAAAGGACGGCGGAATGAACGTGATAGAACGGACCCAAAGCGTGTCGGCGCTGGCTTTGCGTGATCCAGATCATGTGATGCGCCTGTCACGGATGGGCTCAACCCATCCGATGCGGCTCTCTTTCATGCGGGTGCTGTTGCGCCGCATCGAGAAGGAGGGTTGGCGCTTTGATCGCCCTGTATGGGAGGTTGATGGCGGTGGCGTCGGCCGCGCCGTCTATCGCGCCCGTGGGCCAGAGCGGACCTACAGCCTTGTCGCGTTTGCGCATGATCTGCCGGACGAGATGCGATCAGACCGAGTGATCGCCACCGCCTGGGACGCCACCTTTGCGCTTGTCGACGGCGAAGCCACAGCAGACGATCTTGCCCGCTTGGCCGACAATGTACCGCTGCAAGAGGCCGGACGGATCAGCGCGAAGGAGCTTGCTCTCAGCCGTGCCAATCGGTCAGTCCGGCTTTTCTCGCATGTGGTGGATAGGCTTGGCAAAGGCCAGCAACCTGATATCGCCGAGATCGACGCGGTCGGCTATTTGATGCGCACAACCGCCGTGTACGGATCGGGCAAGTTTGGTGCCGCCGACCGTGAGGACATCTGTGATCGGCCCGAGTTGAAAGCCCCGTTTCAGGCCGAGATGCTCTCGGTCTGGTTGACACGGGCCTTTAGCGTGGACATCGCCGAACACCTGGCCCGTGTGCGCGGAGGGGTATCTGCAGCACGGCTGGACCCTGATTTGCGCCGCCGCCTTGGAGTGGGAAATTCTACGGGCCTTGGTATGGCACCGTTTCTGGTGCGCCATCCCGCGCTGCTGAATGCATGGATGACCGCGCGCGAAACGGCACTGGCCCGTGTTCGCGCACTGTCTGTTGCCACCCCTGCAGAGACTTCAGCTTTCCGCGACGCCCTAGCAAATGCAAGGCAGAATGCGGATTTGTGGCACAGCGAACACCCGGCGCAAGTGCCCAAATTGGCTACGCTGCGGGCTGATCTGGCGCAACTTGCCCTGTACATTGAGACCGGATGGGATCACCGCGCGCCACAGCCTTGGAACGACTTGTGGCTTTGGGGCGAGGCGCAGCTTTCTGAAGAGGGGCAGGAATGCCTTCTGGCGCTGGTGCTGGAGCCGCAAGGAGACATTGTCGACGACCTGGCAGACGGGCTCGACGCGGACGAAACCGCCCGATTTGCCATCGATGGCGCAATGACAGTGGGTTGCCTGCGCAGACTGATCGCCGATGACTATGGCTGGACGCTCCGATTTGATTTCGCCGACCCCACGCAATCGGCACGGTTTTGGTATGTATCAGAAGAAAAATTGGAACCCCGGCTTGGGGACCGCCGCGCCGAAGCGGGCCAAGAACGAGAGCAACCACTTGGCATCGCCCAGGCCGTCTCAACCCTGTCGAACGCCTTGGCGGGTTGGCCGGACAGCGAAGATCTTGCATGCTTTCTTCTTGCGCAGCCTGAACACCGCCATACGGTCCGACGTATCCAGATGCTGCAGGGCCTGCCCTATGGCGAAATCCGAGACAATCTTCTGGATGCGGGAATGCTGCCAATCGACATTCTGCGTTGCAAACTCGCTTTCTTCGGCGCAACACGGTTTGACCCCCGGTCCGACCGGTGGGTGCGGATCAGCCTGTTTCAGGGCATGCCTTTTCCCGATGAGCATGGAGCATGACCGAAACCGTCTCGTTGGCGCTGTCCGAACTGCGCAGCCTGGTCACCAAGGCGGCGCGCGGTTCAGGCCTCAGTTGGGGGCTGGCCGAAGAGGCTGGCTGGGCCGCCGAATGGCTGGCACGACGCGGGATGCCGGCGGCGGACTGGGCAACGCTCTGGCTCGCCGCACGCCTTGAAGGTGCCGTAACGCCGGTGGAGGTCGGCACCGCTTTGGCCGACCAGTTCATCGGCGCTCCTGAGATCCATGACATCGCCTTACCAGACGGATTGGTGGCCCCAGGATATCTTTTTCCCTTCCTTCACCGAATTGCCCAAGCAGGCACTTCGGTATCCGTCTCGTCGCCACTGGGTCCGGCGGCGCTCGTCTCAGTCGCTGGTGACGTGGCGTTCGGACCATGTTGGCAGCTTCAATCGGACCGTTGGCGCATGTCCAACACCTCTGGCGCAGGAATTGCGCTTGGCCGTGCTTGCCGATCCCCTGTATCGGACTCGGTCCTCGAATGCCTCGACGGACTGGCGCTTTGGACGACGGTCCCCCAATCAGAAACCTCACGCCGCGACGCCGGTTCAACGGGCGGAGACAACGACTGAACTCCTGTTGTCTACAGGTTGAAAGCTGAAGCGATGGTTCGCAGTGACGCCGGGTTCGCCGGAGGCCCCACCCCCTGACTAGGAGGGAGTATCCTGAGCAAGATAAAGAACAAGTTTTCCCCTGAAGTGAAATAGGTCCTCATGCGACTGGTGTTGAACAATCAGGGCCGGCATAGGTCGCGTTGGCAGGCCGTTATGTCGATGTCATCGAAGATCGGGTGCGCACGGCAGAAGTTGAATGACTGAGTCGAGACACCCGTTTGATCTTGATCGAAAGCCCCCCCGAATCAAACACCGTTTGAGACTACTGCACCCGTGAGTGAACAAGAAATGGGGGCTATGCAGCGCGTTTTCTGTTTGCGCCGATCAACCGGCCGTCGAGAACAGGGGCCCTTGTAATGGCAAATCGGCGCGATCCCTGTGGCGACCACCGCCTCCTTCCGCCCTTTCCTAGGCCAGCATTGGCGGCGACATTAACCGAACCTTCGGTACGAAATGATGAGATCGCCGGTCCCCAGAGACAATCGCCCAGCGGCAAACCAGTGTTGCGTTGAAACGCGACGATCATAGCATCCCCGGCCTTGGTCAACTTAGTCGAGCGCGGTCCTGTCGGTCGGATCTCGAATGATTCAACCTTCGCCTGATCGCGTTACATCGACACCGTCTTGGGGTGTCGTCTGGTCCAGGCTCAGCAGCGTGTGCGCTGAACCCCGCCCTTGAAGCCACCGTGGACGGTCCTTCGATTCGCGATCTCGGGAATGCCGCTGTCACAGATCGCCCTTGCCAGCGGGCTTGATTCGGCGGCGCCGCGTGGGCTCGATCGTGGCGGTCCCGCGATGAACTTGTCCTGTGTTGCTCCCTTCAATTCCTGTGAAGAATCACACGATCAAACCCTCAAATCATGCACTTAAGCGATTCCTACCGTTGTTCTGTGTTGGGAAACATTGACCAAATTCGACACGATTTTTGAGGTTATTGTAAACGCTTACGTGCCCTTTTCTACCATGAGGAGTCCCAGAGACTCGTCACATCTGCCCGCTCGTCACATTTGCGCGTCCTTTTATCCCAAATAGAATTTGATGCCTCAATTGTCGCCAAGCCATGAAATAAAGGTGCCTGAAGAAAGCGTGCCCGCAGGGCGCCTCGAACATGCAAAATGAGTTGGGTAAGTGATGGCTGATCTTGTGGGAACTAATGCCGGGGATTCAATCCGTGGTACTGATAGCGATGACCAAATCTATGGCGGTTCCGGATCGGACACATTGATTGGTCTTGGCGGGCAAGATCTGATCGAGGGCGGTAATGACGCCGACTCTATGCATGGCAGTGATGGCGCAGACACGCTGTATGGCGGCGACGGAGACGACTTAGTTCGCGGGGGAGGGCTTGGCGCCACCCCAGAAAGTAACCTAGATCTTGCCGACGCAGTTTATGGGGGCTCTGGGAACGACACAGTCTTCGGCGACGAAGGCAACGACTCTGTATACGGTGGCGTTGGGAATGACTCGGTCGGAGGCGGCAAAGGCGAAGACTTTGTCTTTGGTAACGACGGTGATGACACCGTTGTTGGCAGTGAAGGCAATGACCTGCTCTACGGCGGCACGGGCAATGATTACCTTGAGTTTGGCGCTGGCAATGACACGGTCTATGGCGGTGACGGCGATGATGCCACGGACGACGAGGTTTATTGGCCGGGCTATGCGGGCGACAACCTGATCTATGGCGGTGCCGGGAATGACTATGCCGGCGGCGGTCGCGGCGAGGACACGATCTTTGGCGATGCGGGCAACGACAGCCTGCAGGGCGAAGATGGCAACGACTCGCTCAGCGGCGGGGACGGCAATGACGTTC
>JBILYK010000005.1:0-91853 GCA_044377735.1 Paracoccaceae bacterium
TCACGCGCCAGAATTCGCACGGTTTCATAGATGGGGCCAAGCGTGTCGTGTATGGCGTCTTTCGATTTCAGGGCCTTCACCCCAGCCATATCCGTAATGGTCGACAGCCGCGGTCCCTCGCCGGTTTCAAACCACAGATCAGCCCCAAGTGCCTGCGGTAAAAGGAGAATATCAGCAAAGAGGATCGCGGCGTCAAAGCCATAGCGGCGGATCGGCTGCAAGGTAACCTCGGCGGCCAGATCGGAATTGTAGCACAGCTTGAGGAAATCTCCGGCCTCGGCCCGGGTGGCGCGATACTCGGGCAAATAGCGCCCCGCCTGCCGCATCATCCAGATCGGCGGGGTTGGCACTGTCTCACCGCCAAGGGCGCGCAGCAAAAGTTTGGTCATGGGCTTGCCTTCATATCACCCGCCGCAGGGGCCGGGGGGAGTGTTGTGAGGAAATCAAGGATCAGGGCGGCCACCGGCTCTGGTGCTTCTTCCTGCACAAGATGGCCATAGCCCGCGATGTCGTGCCAGCGGGCGTTGGGCATCCGTGCGGCAGCGGCTTGCGAGGTGGTGGCGGGCACTGCGCGGTCTTGGCTTGCTGTCAGCAAGAGGCAGGCTGGTGTCTGCTGGCCCAATCGCGCCATCAGCCCGTCCAGCGTCCATTGCGCCATCATCGCCAGTGTTGCATCGACATGCGTCGGCATCCGCAAAAGGCGTAGGTAAAGCGCTTGGCCCAAATCGTCGATCTTCGATCCTGTTGAGGTCAGAAGCGAGGCCGCCTTGGCCGGATTTCCGGCAAGGCGGCTGAAGATTTGCGCGACCATGGGGGCGGCGGCCAGAAGTTTCGCCATGAACGGAAACAACCAGCCCGCAACGCCCTGAAATTGCCCAAGGGCGGCGTTGATGCCGATCACCCCACGGGGCGGCGCCAGTTCGGCCAGCCGCAGCGCGATCGCCGCACCTGCGGAATGGCCGATATAGGCCATGGGCGCCCATCCTTCTTGCTTCATCAAGGCCGCAAGGTCTTGGGCCATGGCATCCAACCCGCAGCGGTGCCGCGCGCCCAGCCGGGTAAAGCCTTGGCCGGGCAGGTCCAGAGCGATCAGATGGTAATGATCGCGCAACAGAGGGATCAGCCCGCGCCAGCTGTGGCTGGCCCCGCCCGCGCCATGAATCATCAGAAGTGTCGGGCCGGCCCCAAGTTCTTGCACGTGCCACAGATGCGGTGCGCAGAACACATGGCGCGAGGCAGCGCGATTTGGCCAATCAGCGGGGATCTGGGGCGCTTGCATTACCCCTCCAGTGCCGCGCTAAGGACGGCGGAAAGCCGGTGCGCGTCTGCGCGCGGCAAAGGCAAATAGGGCGCATCAAGCCGCGCCGCCAGCTCGCGCAGCGCAGATTGCGGCCGGGTGGCGATGTCGATCACCAAGGTTGGCACGCGGGAATTGCGCAGGCCAAGGGCAAGCCGGTGGCTGTCAGCCTCAGCCTGCGCGCGGTTGGCGCTTCCGTCCAGGGCGATGTTGCCCCGTCCGTCGGTCAACAGGGCGATGGTCGGCGTCATGCCGCGCGCGCGGGCTTGCAGCGCGGTCAACAGCGCCAATTGCAGCCCGGCAGCCAGCGGCGTGCCGCCGCCGCCCGGCAATCCGGCGAGCCGCCGCTTGGTTTGCACCAACGACCGGGTGGGCGGCAGCAATAGTTCCGCCGATACGCCGCGAAAGGCGACCAACGCCACATGGTCGCGCCGGGCATAGGCTTGGGCCAGAAGAAGTTCCACCGCGCCCTTCGCCTCGGCCAAACGGGCAAGGGCCGAGGAGCCCGAGGCATCAACGGTAAAGATCAGCACGCGGTCCGAGGTTTCGACATAGCGTTTCAGCCGCAGATCGGATTGGCGGATGTGCAGGCCGGGTTTGTCGACAAGTGCCGTCTTGCGGCGCAGGGGCTGCCATGGAGCGGCAGAGCGCAAAGTGGAGACAAGGTCGATGCGTTTGCCGCTGCCCGGCGTGCCGGGGCGCGGGGGCAGGGGGCGACCCCGGTGGTTGCCCTTGCGCGCATCGCCCGATCCGCCGCTGCCTTTGGCCGCGCGGGAGGCACGGGCGACGGCAAGGCGGGCCAGAAGATCTGGTGGCAGGGCGGCGCGGATGGCGTCAAGCAACAGCTCATCTGGCGGGGTGTCGGCGGATTGGCGGGTTTCAGGCTCGGCGCTGTCGGGCTGGTCAGGCTCGGGTGGCGGGGGCGGGGCGGGTTCGGGGTCCGCCGCATCGGGCAGGGTGCCGCGATGGGCCAGCGTCAGTTCGGCGGCATGGCGCAGGGTGTCCTCGCCGGGGGTGGCTTCATCCCGCCACGCGGCCAAGGCGCGGGCGGTGGCCAGCGTCAAAAGCGGCGCGCGCAGGCTGGTGATGCCCATGGCGGCGGCAAGGCGCGTCAGCGTCTCAACCGATTTTGGGTCAATTCTCACATCGGCCAGCCGTGCGCGGGCCTGCGTCAGCAAGTCTGAGTCCAGTGTCAGCGGGAAGGTGTCGGCGGCCTGAATGCCGTCAAGATCCAGAAACAGCGCCAGTCGGTCGGCCAAGGCGGGGGCCAGCGCTTCATCGGGTTCCGCGCCTTCATCCAGTGCGATGAGGCAAAAGCCGGGGTCATCCAGAACCCGTGCCAGCCGTGCCGCCAGACCTGCGGGGCAGCGTTCGGCCATGGTCAGGATCACGGCGGCGGGGCTGGCTAGAAGGCCTGCGGCGCGCACCAAGTGCCCATGGGCCAGCGTTGCAGACAGGTCTACGCCGCCATAAAGCGTGGCATCATCCACGCCGGGATGCAGCCGCTTTTGCGGCAAGGGAAGTGCGGCCATAGCCTGCACCACCCGGTCGCGCAAAGGGCCTGAGCGCGCGCGCAGCCACAGCCCGCGCAGGCCCGCCGGGTCGACCGCCAGCGCCGTGACCGCAGCCTGAGCCCGGTCCCAAGGCGAGAGCGGCTCGCTCACGGCAGGGTTTCGGCCAAAATACGCGCGACGCGGGCACCAGATCCGGCCTCATCGAGCGGATCGCGGCGCAGTCGGTGCGACAGGGCACTGGTCGCCACGGTTTTCAGATGCTGACGGGTGACGGTTGCCGCGCCTTCAAAGGCAGCCTGCGCGCGGGCGGCGCGCAGCAGCGTCAACTCACCGCGCAACCCGTCCGAGCCAAGGGCGATGCACAAGGCTGCGCAATCATGCAGCACCACGCCGGGTGTGGTCAGGCCGGGAAGGGCGGCGCGGGCGGCCAGAATGGCCTTGCGCAGTGCGCTGTCTTTGGCGCGCCATTTCTTCATGAAAGTGGCGTTGTCGTTTTCATAGGCGTCCCGGCGGCGCATCACCTCGACCCGGGTTTCAATATCGCGCGGGCTGGTCACTTCGACCGAAAGACCAAAGCGGTCCAGAAGTTGCGGGCGCAACTCGCCCTCTTCGGGGTTGCCCGATCCGACCAGAACAAAGCGCGCCGGGTGACGGATCGACAGACCTTCGCGTTCCACCACGTTTTCGCCCGACTGGGCCACATCAAGCAGAAGATCGACGATGTGATCTTCCAGAAGGTTGACCTCATCGATGTAAAGATAGCCGCGGTTTGCGCGCGCCAAAAGACCTGGCTCAAACGCCTTTTCGCCGCGCGTCAGCGCGCGTTCGATGTCGAGTGCCCCTACGACACGATCTTCAGTCGCACCCAAGGGCAGATCGATCACCGGCGTGGGGCGTTTGGTGACACGGCCAGATACGGCATTGGCCCAAGCGGGCACATCTTCGACCCGGGCCGAATTCACCGGGCAGCCTTCAACCGCCGAAATCTCGGGCAATAGGGCGGCAAGTGCGCGCACGGCGGTGGATTTTCCGGTGCCACGGTCACCAAACACCAGCACGCCGCCGATGCCGGGGTCGATTGCGGTCAGCACCATGGCCTGTTTCATGGCCTCTTGGCCAACGATGGCCGAAAAGGGGAAGGGTTGGCTCATGCGGCGTCCTTTGCAGCAAGGGGGCGCTGCCCGCCCCAGGTGCCCCATTCGTCAATCAAACGAAAGCGGGCGTAAAGCTCTTCCTTGAACCAACCCTCGCGGCGTACCGCTGCGATCGCACGGCCATGCGGGCCATCGCCGCGCGCGAAATGCGCCATTGAGGTGGCATCGGGCCAGATCGAGAAGGTGACTTGGTGCAGAAGTGGCACCTCGCCGATGCCGATTTTGAACAGCACATTGGGATCTTGGCCGATTACTGCGGAAATGTCAGGCACGCGGCGCCAAAAGCGCAGGAAGGTAGAGGCGCGCATGGTAGCGCGGGTGAGGGCGACGATGGGGCCATCGGGGGATGGGTCGTTTGCGGGCGTAAAGGGTTGCACGCCGGACCATTCCCCGCGTGCCGAGGTGGTCTGCAAAAGGATCGTCCAGCTTTCTGACGCATGGCGCGCCCAGCGGCGATACACCGGGGCGGTGCTCAGATGGCGGCGCGCCGTTTCAGCATCTGGCCATGTGGCCAGAATCGCCCAGACGGCTGTGTTGGGGCGGGGGGTAAACCCCTCACCCGTGCCCGACCCGCAGAGCTTCCAAAAACCCACGTCCGGCATCCGCCAAAACGACAGGCGTGCCGCCCCCATCTGCCCCAAAACCCAGAGCTGGGCGGGCAGTGAAGGAAAGCGGAAAAGTGAGAGACTCACGGTGTCGATGCTGCTGCCCCAAAAAACATGTCAGTTTAATCTGACAGTAATTTACAGTGGTGGAAAGCGAAATTGGCATGTTTTCGCAGGAATAGCTACCCGTTGTAAATTAAACTGGACAGTATATCCTGTACCTATGCAGCAGAACACAAACACCCCGGCCAACACCCCTCTTGCCCCCTCGGGCGCGCGCGCCATTGTCATCGGTGCCGGCCTTGGGGGTCTTGCCGCTGCGATGCGGCTGGGGGCCAAGGGCTATCAGGTCACCGTGATCGACCGGCTGGATATGCCGGGCGGGCGGGGCAGCTCGATTTCCCAAGGCGGCCACCGCTTTGATCTGGGGCCGACGATTGTCACCGTGCCACAGGGACTGCGCGAGTTGTGGTCGGCCTGCGGGCGCGATTTTGACCGCGATGTCGACCTGCGGGCACTGGACCCGTTTTACGAGATTCGCTGGCAGGACGGATCGACCTTTACCGCCCGCCAATCAACCGAGGCGATGCGGGCCGAGGTGGCTCGGCTGTCGCCGGGGGATTTGCCGGGTTATGACAAGTTCCTGAATGACAGCGAGCGGCGCTATTGGTTCGGCTTTGAAGATCTGGGCCGCCGGTCGATGCACCGTCTGGCCGATCTCATCAAAGTGCTGCCGACCTTTGCTTTCTTGCGCGCGGACAAATCGGTTTACGCCCATGCCGCTGCCCGCGTAAAGGACGAACGTCTGCGCTTTGCGCTGTCGTTCCATCCCTTGTTCATCGGGGGTGACCCGTTTCACGTCACCTCAATGTATATTCTCGTCAGCCATCTCGAAAAGGAATTCGGCGTTCACTATGCCATGGGCGGGGTGGCGGCAATTGCCTTGGCCATGGCGGGGGTGATCGGTTCGCAGGGCGGGACCTTGCGGCTGAATACCGAGGTGGATGAGATCTTGGTGGAGAACGGCCGCACCACGGGGGTGCGCTTGGCAGATGGTCAGGTGATTGCCGCCGATGTGGTGGTGTCGAACGCGGACGCAGGCCACACCTATGACCGGCTGATGCGCAATCACCCGCGCAAGCGCTGGACGCGGGCGAAGCTGGCGCGCAAGCGGTGGTCGATGGGGCTTTTCGTTTGGTATTTCGGCACCAAAGGGACCAAGCTGAAATGGCCCGACGTGGGCCATCACACCATCGTTGTCGGCCCGCGCTACAAGGACCACATCCGGGACATCTTCATTCGTGGAAAGCTGGCCGAGGATATGAGCCTTTATGTCCACCGCCCGACGATCACCGACCCGTCAGCGGCCCCTTTGGGCGATGATACCTTTTATGCCCTGTCGCCCGTGCCACACTTGGGCTTTGATAATGGGGTGGATTGGGCAACTGAGGCCGAACCGTACCGCCAAAAGATGCAAAAAATGCTGGAAGAGCGGCTGTTGCCGGGACTTGGCGACCATCTGTCGGAACAACTGGTGTTCACCCCAAACAGCTTTGAGACGCGCTATCTGTCCCCCTATGGCAGCGGCTTTTCGATTGAGCCGCGTATCTTGCAATCGGCATGGTTCCGGCCGCACAATGTCTCGGAAGAGGCCAAGGGGCTGTATCTGGTCGGCGCGGGCACCCATCCTGGCGCGGGCCTGCCCGGTGTGATCGCCAGTGCCGAAGTGTTGGGCACTCTGGTTCCCGATGCGCCGCGCCGCGCGACTATAAGGATGGCCGCCGAATGATCGCGCCTGACGATATGCACCATTGCCGCGAGGCCATTCGCACGGGGTCTTTGTCCTTTCATGCCGCCTCGCGCCTGTTGCCGGCGCGGGTGCGCGATCCGGCCCTGGCGCTTTATGCCTTTTGCAGGCTGGCCGATGATGCGGTGGATGACAGCGATGACAAGGCCCCGGCGGTCTTGGCGCTGCGCGACCGGCTGGATCTGGTCTTCGAAGGCCGCCCGCGCAATGCGCCCGCCGACCGCGCCTTTGCCGCCGTGGTCGAAGATTTCGAGATGCCGCGCGCCTTGCCCGATGCGTTGCTGGAAGGTCTGGCTTGGGATGCCGCCGGTCGCCGTTATGCCTCGATGCCCGAGCTTTTGGGCTATTGCGCCCGCGTGGCCAGTGCCGTCGGCGCGATGATGTGCGTCTTGATGCGGGTGCGCGACCCCGATGCGCTGGCGCGGGCCTGCGATCTGGGGCTGGCGATGCAGCTGACCAATATCGCCCGCGACATTGGTGAGGATGCCCGCGCCGGGCGGGCCTATCTGCCGCTGGATTGGCTGGACGAAGTGGGGATCAGTGTCGATACGCTGTTCGCCAACCCGCAGCCTGATCCGCGCCTTCAGGCGCTGGCGCGGCGGCTTTTGGCGCAGGCGACCACGTTCTATACCCGCTCTGAGGCTGGCGTTCCCGCCTTGCCCCTGACGTGCCGCCCCGGAATTTATGCGGCGCGTCATGTCTATGATGGCATTGGCGGTGCTTTGGCGCGGCTGGACCATGACAGCGTGACCCATCGCGCCCGCACGACTGGGCGGCAAAAGCTGGGGTGGCTGGGCCTGTCGCTGGTGCGCAGCGGCATATCGGTGGTTTTGCCGCAACCGGCTGTGCTTCACGCCCCACCGCAGCCTGAGGTGGCCTTCTTGGTCGACGCGGCGGCGCGCAATACCGCCCATTACAGCCGCTCTGAGGCACTTTTTTCGGTCTTTGCGCAGTTGGAAGCCAAGGATCGTGCCAATCGGTCATTGAACCGCGCCCGTGCGTGACTTACCTGCAAGGGTAAGCAACTGTAAGGGGTGACGCGATGGACTGGGGTTTGTTTCTGACCTTTCTGGCGGCCTGTGGTGGGGCGGCTGCAACCGGAACGCTGTTCCAGACCGGTGCTTGGTATGAGGCGCTTCAAAAGCCAAGCTGGACACCCCCGAACTGGATGTTCCCTGTGGTTTGGACCACGCTTTACTTGCTGATGTCATTCTCTGCGATGCGGGTTGCGCAACTGCCTGACTCTGGTCAGGCGCTGGCCTTCTGGGCGGCACAGATTTCGTTTGGCACCCTGTGGACGCCAGTGTTTTTTGGCCTGCACCGGATGCGTGCGGCAATGGGGGTCATGGTCTGTTTGTGGCTCTCGGTTGCGGCAACAACACTGGCCTTTTGGCAACTGGATTGGCTGGCGGGGCTGATGTTCCTGCCATATCTGATCTGGGTTTCGGTGGCAGGCGCGCTGAATTACAGCTTGTGGCGGATGAACCTCGATCAATCCGTCTGATCGAACCGCCAGTTCGCGCGCCTCGGAACCCGGCAGGCCAGCATCCCCTTGACGATGGGCGAGCGGAACCTGCCCAGATCCAGCGCCTCATGCACGCCCTGCACGGTGTCGCCGTTGATCGTGGTTTGCACGACCGAGCGGCTGTAAAACGGGGCATCCAGCATCGCCATAGTCTGACGCGGCTGCGCGCCCGCATCACAGCGGGTGTCGCGGGCAATCCCCCAATTCGTGCGCGCAAGTCGGGTTAGCGGCGGTGGCACGATCTCAGTCGCCTCACCGCTGGCGCTGATATCAAGGCCAAGCGCGAGCGGTGAGCCATCGGCGCGCAGACCGTCATAAAAGCAGGTCGTGCCGCCGTGGCTGCGCGGGTAGCGCCCCCAAGTCCAGCGTTTGAAATCCGCCTCCAAAGCGGCCGTCCCGAAGTTGGCGTCGAAATAGCCGTGACCTTTCCAGCTGTGACCTTGGGTCAGGTCGACCTCAATCCGTGCTGAAGGGGCGAAAGGGCGCCAGATATGGCTGGCACTGGGCGTCAGCATCGCCTCAACACTGGTCACCGCGCTGGGCGTCAGCCGGATCTGGCCTTGCACGCGGCTGATGATGGGCGGTGCAGAGATCTCATCGATGTCGATCACCAGCGTACCGCCCACCCAAGCCATTCGGCTGGGGCCAACCTGCAAGGCATCGCGGCTTTGCCGCAAGGCGCTGCGGCCGCGGTCGGTCATGGTGAACCGCCCGCCGGGGCCATAAGTGACCACGTTGATGCACGAATGATTGGCCGGATCGCGGCGACCGGACCAAGCATACCACGGCGAGAACACTGAGCCGATAAAGCCGATCACCGAGACGGCGCGCGTCCCGTCGTCCGAGACGCCATCGACATACCACCAGGCATAGCCATCCGGCGCGACGTAGAGGCTGAAGTCAGGTCGCTCAATATCGCTTCGGCCGCATGCTTGCCGGACAATGCTGCCATCGGAACCCCCGCGCCCGGATGCGCCCCGCCCCCCGCCAGATAAAGACCCAGCAGGCGCGTCCGCGCCCCCGGCCTTTGAAAGCTGGCCAGCGTGCCTTGCGGGCTGCGGCCATAGATCGCCCCCTGCGAGCCCGGATGCAGGGCCGAGAACCCCGCCGGAGTGGTCAGAGTGATGTCCGCTGGTGGCTGGTCGAAGCTCAGGCCAAAGCGGGCCAGTTGGGGGAAAGTCCGGGCGCGACATTGGTCAATCTCTCCAAGGGGTTGGCTGGTTTTTGCGGGGGCGTTCATGATGATCTCGAACCGCTCGGGCCCCAGCGGCTGGCCCTGATGGCGGCCACGTTGGCGGTCTTGGGCGCAGATATAAAGCGTGGCCTCCTCCGGCATCTCGCCCCGGCCGATCGGGCCAAATTCGCGGGCGGGGTCAGAGGCGAAGAACACGTTGTGATGGATCAGATCCGCGCCCGAGGGCGTGGCCGCAAAGGCCCAGACCCAAGCCGACAGGCTGCGCGGATGGGCGGCTGACGGGGGCAGGGCTTGTTGCGGCCCATTGCCCAAAAGCCCTGCCAAGAGCCCCGCCGGATCGCCGTTGAAGACCACCGCGTCACATTTCAGCGTGCGCCCGTCTGACAGCACCACCCCGGTAACCCGGCCCGACTGCCGATCAATCCGGCGCACCGTGCGGCCATATTCCAGCGTAACACCCTGCCGCTCGGCCAATGCTGCCAAAGCGGCGGCCAACCGGTGCATACCGCCTTCAACCGCCCAAACGCCCCGCGCTTCGGCCTGCCAAATGAGGGCAAGCACGGCAGGCGACAGATGCGGCGCACCACCGACATAGGTGGCATACCGCCCAAACAGTTGCCGCAGGCGTGGATCGTCAAAGCTGCGCGCAAGCTGCCGTTCAAGGCTTAAGCCGGGTTGCAGCGCGGGCCACGCACCGGGGCGGCGCATGGCGTTCCACGCAATCGCGCCAAGTGCGGGTTTGGCGGCCTGCATCATCGGGGCGTCAAAGGCACTGTAAAGCTGGGCTGACAGCGTGTTGAACCGACGAAACTGCGCCTCGGCCTTTGGTCCGGCAAAGGTGGCAATCGCGGCCGAACTTGCCTCGGGGTCTGCAAAAAGATCAAGCTTGGATCCATCCAGCCACCAATGCCGGGCGAGAATAGGCTGGGGGATCAGGTTGAGATGATCCTCTAACCGCTCACCTGCAGTGGCAAAGAGAGCATCAAACACCGACCGCAGCGTCAAAACGGTTGGCCCCGCATCGATGGGGCCTGCGTGGCTGTCGATGCAGCGCATCTTGCCGCCGGGGGTCGATTGCGTCTCAACCACGGTTACGGACAGGCCTGCTGCGGCAAGTTGAATGGCGGCGCTCAGGCCGCCCATGCCTGCACCGATGACGATGACCTTGTGACGGTCGCTGTGAGTGGCACGGTGTTCCATCTGAACCGATTGTTGACTCAGGCGATCAAACTGTCCAGTATGATTTACATATATGTGTCAAATATAGTTGACACATATCATGCCGGGCACCCCGGAGTTGGGAGAGCAGATGTCAATCGCCGCAAGACTGGATGCCACAACTGCTGCCGTTTTGGCGCGGGCGCAGGGTGGGGACGCGCCGGGAAAACTGGCCTCGGCCTTGCACTATGCTGTGACGCCGGGGGGCGCGCGAATCCGGCCCACCATTTTGCTCAGCGTCGCCATGGCCTGCGGCGATGATCGCCCCGATCTGTCCAACGCCGCCGCCATCGCGTTGGAACTGATCCACTGCGCCAGCCTTGTGCATGATGATCTGCCCTGCTTTGACGACGCCGATATGCGACGCGGCAAGGCCACGGTTCACAAAGCCTATTCGCAGCCCCTTGCGGTTTTGACGGGGGATAGTTTGATCGTGCTGGCCTTTGACGTGCTGGCCGAAGCCGCGGGGCAGGATCCACGGCGCGCCTTGGACTTAATCCGCGTCTTGTCACGCCGCACGGGCATGCCGGATGGCATTTGCGCCGGCCAAGGTTGGGAGAGTGAGTCCAAGGTTAACCTCTCGGCCTATCACCGCGCCAAGACCGGGGCCTTGTTCATCGCGGCCACCCAAATGGGGGCGATTGCCGCGGGGCAGGATGCCGGGCCTTGGGAAGAACTTGGCGCGCGAATTGGTGAGGCGTTTCAGGTCGCCGACGATCTGCGCGATGCGCTTTATGATGCCGATGCCTTGGGCAAACCCGCAGGTCAGGACGCGGCCCATCACCGGCCCAATGCTGTGGCCGAACTGGGTGTGCAGGGTGCCATTCGCCGGCTTAAGGATATTCTGGGCGGCGCGATTTCATCGATCCCCGCCTGTCCGGGTGAGGCGATGCTGGCCGATATGGTGCGCCGCTATGCCGAGCGTATGACGCCGGTCGCCCCAGCCTATGCGCAGGGCGAGCCCCGGGTCTGACATGGCGGACATTCCCCATCACGCAACCAGGCGGCCGTCCTTCGGCGCTTGGATCACGCGGCTGGCCGCATCCCGGCGGTTTCAGGCCTTTGCGGCGCGTGTTCCCGGATTGCGCGCCATCTCGCGGGCCGAGGGGGCCGCAATTTTTGACGTGGTGCAAGGGTTTGTGCGCTCCCAAACGCTGGTCGCGCTGGTTGAGTTGCGCCTTTTGCACCAGCTGACCGAAGGGCCTGCCACGGCCGAGACGCTCGCGCCCGGCTGTGGGGTGCCCGTGGCGCGGCTGCAGATTCTGCTGCAATCGGCTGCTGCTATTGGCCTTTTGCGCCGTCGCCGTGATGGGGCCTTCGCGTTAACGCTGCGTGGCGCCTCGATCTTGGGCGTGCCGGGGCTGGAGGCGATGATTCGTCACCACCGCGCCTTTTATGCGGATATGGCCGACCCAGTGGCTTTGTTGCGCGGACCGGGCCAGACCGAATTGGCGCAGTTCTGGCCCTATGTCTTTGGGGCTGAAGGCGCGCGCGATCCTGAGGTGACAGCGACCTATTCTGACCTGATGGCGCAAAGCCAGACCCTTGTGGCCGAGGACACCTTGCGGCTGGTGGATTTCTCCAAGGTGCGCCGCCTTCTGGATGTCGGCGGGGGCACCGGAGCGTTTCTGACTGCGGTCGGGCAGGCCTGCAACGGGCCGCAGCTGGATCTGTTCGATCTGCCTGTCGTCGTAGGCGGGGCAACGGCACGGTTTGCCAAAGCGGGCTTGACCGCGCGCTGCACGATCCACCCCGGCAGTTTCCGCGATGATCCGCTTCCGAAAGGCGCGGATGCCATCAGCCTGATTCGGGTGCTTTACGATCATGATGATTCGACCGTGGCCCAGCTTTTGACGGCAGTTTATGCCGCCTTGCCGGTGGGCGGGCGGCTTGTGATTTCCGAGCCAATGTCGGGCGGTGCTGCGCCGGACCCAATCACGGATGTCTATTTCGCCTTTTATACACTGGCGATGCAAACCGGGCGCACCCGCTCTTTGGCTGAGATATCGGGGTTGTTGGCTGCTTCTGGCTTTGTAAACATTAAGATTCATTGGGGATTTCGGCCTTATGTCACATCGGTGGTAACCGCCGAGCGGGCCTTGGGATAAAGGAATGTTTTCAAGGGTGTCAATTTAGTTTGACAGTGTGAACTGTAAGTTTAGAGTGACACAAAGCGGCATCCTTATGAGAGTCTCAGCCCGAGACACTTCAATGCGGCCAAGGAGTGAGTGTGAAAACCAGCGCCGTCATCTTGTCAGGACCAAAGAACCTGTCGGTTGGGCTTTTGGGCCTGACGCTGCCATCGGCGGCGGATGTTGTGGTTGAGGTTGCGCATTCCGGCATTTCCACTGGCACCGAAAAGCTGTTCTGGTCTGGCACGATGCCGCCCTTTCCCGGAATGGGATATCCGCTTGTCCCCGGCTATGAGGCGGCGGGTGAGGTGGTTGAGGCGGGCGCAGACAGCGGCTTTGCCGTGGGCGATCATGTCTTCGTGCCCGGTGCCAATTGTTTTGAGGCTACCGAAAACGGCCCGGTGCGCGGGCTCTTTGGGGCGGCGTCACGCTATCTTGTTACCCCTGGTACCCGAGCGACGCGCATTGATCGCGGCCTTGGGGCCGAGGGCGCGCTTCTGGCCTTGGCCGCCACTGCGCGGCATGCTTTGGCTGGCTTTGACCGTGCTTTGCCCGATCTGATCGTGGGTCACGGGGTTCTGGGCCGCCTTCTGGCGCGGCTGACCGTGGCTGCGGGCGCGCCTGCGCCGACCGTGTGGGAAATTGACCCAGGCCGCCAGTCTGGTGCGATTGGTTATGAGGTGACCACCCCAGACGCCGATCCTCGCCGCGACTACCGCGCAATCTATGACGCCTCGGGTGCACCGGATTTGTTGAATTCGCTGATCGGTCGCTTGCGGCGCGGCGGCGAGGTGGTTCTGGCCGGGTTCTACACCACGCCTTTGTCTTTCGCCTTTCCGCCCGCTTTCATGAAAGAGGCGCGGTTCCGCATCGCCGCTGAATGGGCCCCCGAAGACATGGTCGCCACGCGCCAATTGGTGGAAAGCGGGGCTTTGTCGCTGGGCGGTCTGGTCACGCATCGCCGCCCCGCAACCGACGCCACGGCGGCCTATGAGACTGCTTTTACTGATCCTGCCTGCCTGAAAATGATCCTCGATTGGAGAGGCCACGCATGACGCTCGACATCCCAAACCTGAAAGATTTTGACGCCCGTTTGCGCGACGAAGCGCATCAAGAACCGTCGTTGGAAATCCCCCAAGGTGAGCCAACCAAGAAAACCCAGATTATTGCGATCTATGGCAAGGGCGGCATTGGCAAGTCCTTCACGCTGGCCAACCTCAGCCACATGATGGCCGAAATGGGCAAGCGCGTGCTGCTCATCGGTTGTGACCCGAAATCGGACACCACGAGCCTTCTGTTCGGCGGCAAGGCCTGCCCGACGATCATTGAGACCTCGACCCGCAAAAAGCTGGCGGGCGAAGAGGTGAAGATCGGCGATGTCTGCTTCAAGCGCGGCGGTGTCTTTGCGATGGAGCTGGGTGGGCCGGAAGTCGGCCGCGGCTGCGGTGGCCGCGGCATCATCCATGGCTTTGAGCTTTTGGAAAAACTGGGGTTCCACGATTGGGACTTTGACTATGTCCTTCTCGATTTCCTCGGCGACGTGGTCTGCGGCGGCTTCGGTCTGCCGATTGCCCGCGACATGGCGCAAAAGGTGATCTTGGTCGCATCCAACGACCTGCAATCGCTCTACGTCGCCAACAACGTGTGTTCGGCGGTAGAATACTTCCGCAAACTGGGCGGCAATGTCGGCATCGCGGGGTTGGTCATCAACAAGGATGACGGCACCGGCGAGGCGGCGGCTTTTGCAGAGTCTGTGAAAATCCCGGTGCTGGCCGCCATTCCGCAAGACGATGATCTGCGCAAGAAATCCGCGAATTATCAGATTGTTGGCAGTTATGAATCCCAATGGGGTCCAATGTTCGCGGCCTTGGCGGATGCGGTCGCATTGGCTCCGCCTGTGCGTCCCGCTCCCCTGACACAGGACGGACTGCTGAACCTGTTTTCGGCCGAAGCCACGGGGGCTGACTTTGTGCTCACCCCGGCCTCAGACGCTGACATGCGCGGCAAGAATGCCGTTCTCAAGAAATCCCTCGAAGTGGTCTATGACGATGTTTGATCTCGACGCACTCGCCAAACTTGAAGCCGCGCTTCAGCGCCTTTCGTCAAGAAAGGTACGCACATGAGCGAAGTCGGTTATGATACTGCCCATGACGCGCCGCTGACAGCGGTGAAGTCTGTCGATCTGGAGGTGCCAGTTATGGCGGCTCCTGTTGATGGTATGGGCTGTCATGCCGGTGCCGCCACGATGGAGGCCGCCGCGCGGGCCGCTGGACAGTCGGAACTCTTGGATCAATATGCCGCCGACTACCCCCAGGGGCCGCATGACAAGCCGCAATCGATGTGCCCGGCCTTTGGGTCTTTGCGCGTGGGTCTGCGGATGCGCCGGGTGGCCACGGTGCTGTCTGGCTCGGCCTGCTGTGTCTATGGCCTGACGTTTGTCTCGCACTTCTACGGCGCGCGCCGGTCGGTCGGCTATGTGCCCTTCAACTCGGAAACCTTGGTAACGGGGAAACTGTTCGAGGATATCCGCGACGCGGTGCATGAGTTGGCCGATCCGGATCGCTATGATGCGGTGGTGGTGACGAACCTGTGCGTGCCCACGGCCAGCGGTGTGCCGCTAAAGCTTTTGCCCAGTGAAATCAACGGGGTGCGGATTGTCGGCATAGACGTGCCCGGCTTTGGCATCCCAACCCATGCCGAAGCCAAGGATGTTCTGGCAGGCGCGATGCTGAAATATGCCCGCGCCGAGATTGAGGCGGGGCCGGTGGCTGCGCCCGCGTCAGCCCGCTCTGACCGCCCGCAAGTGGCCCTTCTGGGCGAGATGTTTCCGGCCGACCCGATGATGATCGGCGCGATGCTGGCGCCGATGGGCTTGGCTGCAGGCCCTGTTGTTCCCTGTCGCGAATGGCGTGAGCTTTATGCCGCGCTTGACTGCGATGTCGTGGCCGCGATCCACCCCTTCTACACCGCCGCCGTGCGCGAATTCCAAAACGCGGGCCGCAAGGTAGTGGGGTCTGCCCCCGTCGGCCATGACGGTACCGCCGCTTGGCTTGCCGCGATTGGCGATGCCTACAATGTCGAGCCCGCCAAGATTGCCGCCGCGCAGAACGCCTTTTTACCCGCCATCAAGGCCGCGCTTGCGGGCGTTCCGATCAAGGGTACGATCACGCTTTCGGGCTATGAAGGCAGCGAACTTCTCGTCGCGCGCCTCCTGATCGAATCCGGTGCGAATGTGCCTTATGTCGGCACCGCTTGCGCCAAAACCGCCTGGAGCGAGGCGGATCGGGATTGGCTGGAAGCGCGCGGCGTCAAGGTCAAGTTCCGGGCATCTTTGGAAGATGACCTGTCGGCGATGGAAGCCATCCGCCCCGATCTGGCCATCGGTACCACTCCCGTGGTGCAAAAGGCCAAGGAAACCGGCGTGCCGTCCTTGTACTTCACCAACCTGATTTCCGCACGGCCCTTGATGGGCCCGGCGGGTGCGGGATCTTTGGGCCAAGTGGTCAATGCCGCAATTGCTGGCAAGGACCGGCTGGAAGACATGAAGGCCTTTTTCGAAGGCGTGGGCCACGGCGACACCGCCGGCATCTGGGAAGGTGCACCAAACCTGCAGCCGGAATTCCGCGCCATGCATCAAAAGAAACTCGACAAACTGGCGCGCGCCGCCAAGGCCGAGGAGATGATCTGATGCTGGTGCAAGATCATGATCGGGCAGGGGGCTATTGGGGCGCGGTCTATGCGTTCTGCGCCGTCAAGGGTCTGCAAGTGGTGATCGATGGCCCGGTGGGGTGTGAAAACCTGCCGGTGACATCTGTGCTGCATTACACAGACGCGCTGCCGCCGCATGAACTGCCGATTGTGGTCACTGGCTTGGGCGAAGAAGAGCTAGGCCGCGACGGCACCGAAGGCGCGATGCGGCGGGCGTGGAAAACGCTTGACCCGGCATTGCCTGCGGTTGTGGTCACGGGGTCGATCGCCGAGATGATCGGCGGTGGCGTCACGCCAATGGGCACCAACATTCAACGCTTCCTGCCGCGCACGATTGATGAAGATCAGTGGGAATGCGCCGACCGGGCGATGACCTGGATCTTCACCGAATTCGGCATGACCAAGGGCCGGATGCCGCATGAGGCGGCCCGCCCTGAAGGCGCGCGTCCACGCGTCAATATTCTTGGGCCGATGTATGGCGTGTTTAACATGGCCAGCGATCTGCACGAGATCCGCCGTTTGGTCGAAGGCATCGGGGCCGATGTGAACATGGTCCTGCCCTTGGGTGCCCATGTGGCAGAGATGCGGAACCTTGTGAACGCTGACGCCAATGTCGTGATGTACCGCGAATTTGGACGCGGCTTGGCCGAGGTTCTGGGCAAGCCCTACCTGCAGGCGCCCATCGGCATGGACAGCACGACGAAATTCCTGCGCAAGCTGGGAGAGATGCTGGGGCTGGACCCCGAGCCGTTCATCGCCCGCGAAAAGCACAGCACGCTAAAGCCGGTCTGGGATCTGTGGCGCTCGGTGACCCAAGATTTCTTTGCCACGGCATCCTTTGGCATCGTGGCGACCGAAACCTATGCCCGTGGCATTCGCAATTACCTCGAATCCGATCTGGGCCTGCCTTGCGCTTTTGCCGTGGCCCGTATCCCTGGCAAGAAAACCAACAACGAGGCGGTGCGCGGATTGTTGAAACAGCACCGCCCCTTGGTGGTGATGGGTTCGATCAACGAGAAGATGTATCTGGCCGAGATGAAGGGTGGCTTTGGCCCGGCCCCAAGTTTCATCGCCGCCTCTTTCCCTGGCGCCGCCATCCGGCGCGCCACGGGAACCCCTATGATGGGCTACGCAGGCGCTGTTTGGATCTTGCAAGAGGTCTGCAACAGTCTGTTCGACGCCCTGTTCCACATCCTGCCCCTGGGCAGCGACATGGACAGCGCCGCCGCCACCCCAACCACCCTGCGCCGTGACTTCCCTTGGGATGCCGATGCGCAGGCGGCCTTGGACAGAATTGTCAACACTCACCCGATCCTGACCAGGATCAGCGCCGCCCGTTCCTTGCGCGATGCTGCCGAAAAGGCCGCGTTGGATGCCGGAGCGGAACGCGTGGTGCGCGAAACCGTGGAGGGCCTGCCGGGGGCAAGCCTTTCGCTAAACGAGGGAGAAAAGTCATGACCGATTACAGTGCCAACGGTGATCTGCATCAGGTCAAACGGGTGAACCGGGTAGAGTTCTTTATCTACTACACCCTGATCTTTGTGCTGGCAGTCGTGCCGCATGTGCTGGGCTGGCTTTTCCAGACCCTGCGCCATGGCAAGCTTCCCCGTCTTGGTCCGCTGGCCCGCGCCCGCAAGGATGCGCAGGCCGTGACGCCAATGATCTTCCGCGGCTGAAAAGCCGCACCACGAATTCCGACCTTCCGCCTCGGCGGGGGGGACGAAACATCCGAGGGGCATTCCGCCCACGGTGGCCCGGCCGCAGGGAATGCGGCGTCAGTCCAAATATCCGGAGGATACTATGGCTGATAAATCCGACCTGTCGTTCACAGGTCTCACGGACCAGCAGGCGCAAGAGCTGCACTCGGTCTACATGAGCGGGCTTTGGTTGTTCTCGACCATCGCCGTTGTCGCACATGTGGCCGTGTGGTTCTGGCGTCCGTGGTTCTAAGGGGGAACGAGACATGAGCAAGTTCTACAAGATCTGGCTGATTTTCGATCCGCGTCGCGTGTTCGTGGCGCAAGGGGTTTTCCTCTTCCTTCTGGCAGCGATGATTCACCTCGTCCTGCTGTCCAACCCGGCCTTCAACTGGTTCGAGATTGCCTCGGCCAAGCATGGCTATGTTGCTGCAGCGCCGACCGAATAAGTCGCGCTCTGGTGCGGGCGGTTTCACCCCGCCCGCACCGAACACACACATCCTTTTGAGTCTAACGAACATCTGACGGCCCCCGCTGCGTTCATCGCTGTGCCTTTGGGTTGACCGTCCCATCGCGGAGAGGGAAGCATGGCACTGCTCAGCTTCGAACGAAAATACCGCGTGCCAGGCGGCACGCTGATCGGCGGGAACCTGTTCGACTTTTGGGTCGGGCCGTTCTACGTCGGCTTCTTTGGGGTCACGACTTTCTTTTTCGCGGCCCTTGGCACTTTGCTGATCTTCTACGGTGCAGCAATGGGCCCCACCTGGAACCCTTGGCTGATCTCGATTGATCCGCCACCGGTTGAAAACGGTCTGGCCTTTGCGCCCCTGATGCAGGGCGGGCTTTGGCAGATCATCACAATCTGTGCGACCGGTGCCTTTATCAGCTGGGCGCTGCGCGAGGTGGAAATCTGCCGCAAGCTGGGCATCGGGCTGCATGTGCCCTTCGCCTTCTCTGTTGCGATTTTCGCCTATGTGACGCTGGTCATCATTCGCCCGATCCTGATGGGAAGCTGGGGTTATGCCTTTCCTTACGGCATCTTCAGCCACCTCGATTGGGTCTCGAACACCGGCTATACCTATGGCAACTTCCACTACAACCCGGCCCATATGATTGCGGTGACCTTCTTCTTCACCACAGCCTTGGCGCTGGCGCTGCATGGTGCGTTGATCCTGTCGGCTGCTAACCCGCCGAAGGGCGAGTTGATGAAGACGCCCGACCATGAGGACACGTTCTTCCGCGATCTGATCGGCTATTCGGTCGGCACCTTGGGCATTCACCGTCTGGGCCTGCTCTTGGCGCTGAACGCCGGGTTCTGGAGCGCGATCTGTATCGTGATCTCGGGCACGATCTGGTTCGACCAGTGGGTTGATTGGTGGGATTGGTGGCTGCAACTGCCCTTCTGGGCCGACATTCCTGGAGGCGTAAATGGCTGAGTATCAAAACATCTTCACCCAAGTTCAGGTGCGCGCTGCACCTGAGATGGGGATGGTTGAAAACGTTGATCTGGGCAATCGCACCAAATCGGCGGGGTTCTCAAACCTTGCTGGCTGGTTAGGAAATGCGCAGCTGGGTCCGGTTTATCTGGGCACCTTCGGTGTCATCTCGCTGGCAACAGGTCTGATCTGGTTCATGATGGTGGGTGCTTGGTTCTGGCATCTGGCCGACTATAACCCGGCCGTCTTCATGCGCGATCTCTTCTGGATGGCGCTGGAGCCGCCGGCCCCGGAGTATGGCCTGTCGATCCCGCCGATGGCGGAAGGTGGGCTCTGGCTTCTGTCCAGCCTCTTCCTCTTGATCTCGGTTATGGCTTGGTGGGTGCGCACCTATCTGCGCGCCGAAGCACTGGGCATGGGCAAGCATGTGGCTTGGGCCTTTGCCGGGGCGATCTGGCTGTTCTTGGTGCTGGGCCTGATCCGTCCGGTGCTCATGGGCAGCTGGTCCGAGGCGGTGCCTTACGGCATCTTCCCGCACCTGGATTGGACCAACCTCTTCAGCCTGACCTATGGCAACCTGTTCTATAACCCCTTCCATGCACTGAGCATTGTCTTCCTCTACGGATCGGCCCTGCTGTTTGCGATGCACGGGGCGACCATTCTGGCGGTGACCCGTCTCGGCGGCGACCGCGAGTTGGAGCAGATCGTGGACCGTGGCACGGCATCGGAACGGGCAGCCCTGTTCTGGCGCTGGACCATGGGCTTTAACGCCACGATGGAAGGCATTCACCGCTGGGCTTGGTGGTTCGCCGTTCTGGTTACTGTCACCGGTGGGATCGGCATTCTGCTGACCGGCACGGTGGTGGACAACTGGTACGTCTGGGCACAAGAGCACGGCTATGCGCCGCTCGATTGAGCCGCGGAAAGGATGAAATGATGTCTGACAACTTCTACACCGAGACCAACCGCACCTCTGCGATCCGGTCCTGGATCATGTGGCAAATGCTGCGCGGCATGGGATGGGCGGCAATGTTCGTCTTTACCATTGGTCTGATCTATGGGGCGATCTGGGCTGTTGGCCAGTTCCTTCCCGAGGAAAGCAAGACGGCGCCGTCGCCCTTTGGCGCGCTGGAAATCTCCAGCCCGCTGGTGACGACAGCGTGATGACACATCGGGGCGGACGGTCATGGCTCGCCCGCCCCGTAACGACGTTCGGACCATGACGCCGGTCCGTTCCTGGGCGCTCCACAGCCCGGTTCCCTTTCCTGTTGGCGACAGGGACCTGGTGCCGCGTGTGACCCACCCGGCACCTTTTTTAATTGGGAGATCACGATGACCCATCCTGCCCCCACCCATTCGGCGACCCCCACGCTGGACCGTGTCACGCATCCTGCTGACCTGCGCGGCATGAGCGATGCTGACCTCGTCAAAGTGGCCGATGAGCTGCGATCCGAGGTGATCTCAGTCGTTTCCAAGACCGGCGGCCATCTGGGCTCGTCTCTTGGTGTGGTCGAGCTGAGCGTGGCCATTCATGCCGTGTTCAACACCCCGGTGGACAAGCTGATCTGGGATGTTGGCCACCAGTGCTATCCGCACAAGATTCTGACTGGGCGGCGCGACCGGATGCAGACCTTGCGGCAGGGCGGTGGGGTGTCGGGGTTCACCAAGCGTTCGGAATCCGAGTATGATCCCTTTGGTGCCGCGCATAGCTCTACCAGCATTTCGGCCGCCCTTGGCTTTACCATTGGCCGCGACATGGGTCAGCCCACCGGTGATGCGATTGCCGTGATCGGCGACGGGGCCATCACCGCCGGTATGGCCTATGAGGCGATGAACGCGGCCGGGGATCTGGGCAAGCGGCTGTTCATCATCCTGAACGACAATGACATGAGCATTGCGCCCCCGGTGGGTGCGCTGAACCGCTATCTCAACTCTTTGGCCGAGCGTGGGCCTTTGGCGGGGCTGCGCAGCATGGCCGAGGGGTTTGAGGCGGCTTTGCCCGGTCCCCTGCGGGACGGCGCGCGCCGGGCACGGGCCTTGGTCACCGGCATGCCGGGCGGTGGCACCCTGTTCGAAGAACTTGGGCTTGAGTATGTTGGTCCGGTCGATGGGCATGATCTGCCCCAGCTTCTGGCCACCTTGCGCGCGGCGCGCACGCGGGCTTCGGGTCCGGTGCTCATTCATGCGATCACCGTCAAAGGCAAGGGTTATGCTCCGGCTGAAAACTCGGCGGACAAATATCACGGCGTGGCCAAGTTCGACGTGGTGTCGGGCACTCAGGCCAAAGCGGTGTCGAATGCGCCTGCCTATACATCGGTCTTTGGGACCGCGCTGACCAATGCGGCGGCGCGCGATGGACGCATTGTGGCGGTGACGGCGGCGATGCCGTCAGGCACCGGGCTTGACATCATGGCGCGGCGGTTTCCGGCGCGGGTGTTCGATGTTGGCATTGCTGAACAGCACGGCGTGACCTTTGCCGCCGGGATGGCCGCGGCAGGGCTGAAACCCTTCGTGGCGATCTACTCCACATTCCTGCAGCGTGGCTATGACCAGATCGTGCATGATGTCGCCTTGCAGGGCCTGCCCGTGCGCTTTGCCATTGACCGCGCGGGGCTGGTGGGGGCCGATGGGGCCACTCATGCCGGGGCCTTCGATGTGGGCTTTCTGGCCAATCTGCCGGGCTTTGTTGTCATGGCACCGGGCGACGAGGCCGAGTTGGTGCATATGGTGGCCACAGCGGCCGAGTACGACGCAGGCCCGATCTCGTTCCGCTTTCCCCGTGGTGAGGGCGTTGGGGCTGAGATGCCAGAGGTCGGCCTCCCGATCGAGATTGGCCGTGGACGTGTGGTGCGGCAGGGTTCGGATCTGGCGCTTCTGTCCTTTGGCGCGCATCTGAACGAATGTCATGCGGCGGCCGATCTTCTGGCACAGCAGGGCATTTCGGTCACCATTGCGGATGCCCGTTTTGCCAAACCCTTGGACACGGATCTGGTCACCCAGCTGGTGCGCCACCATGCGGCGGTGATCACGGTCGAGCAGGGGGCCTCGGGCGGGTTTGGCGCGCAGGTGTTGCAGTATCTGGCCAATTCTGGCGGCCTTGATCACGGGGTGCGCCTGCGCACGCTGACTTTGCCCGATCGGTTCATCGAACAGGCAAGCCCGGCGACGATGTATGCCGATGCCGGGCTGGATGCCGCGCATATCATGCGCGCGGCGACAGCAGTTTTGGGAAGCACCCAGCAGGCGCTGCGCGCCTAAGGCCCACATCACAGTGAAAAGCCCCCGCGCAAGCGGGGGCTTTCGTTCATTAATCCCTGTGGATCAAGTTTGATCGCCGAGGGTCATTCGGTTACGGCAGGTGCGGCGCTGAACTGCGCCAAGAATGCGTAAAGATCTGCCGCGGTTTCGGCGTTCTTCACCTTAAACGACATCTTGGACTTGGCGCCCTTGTCATCAAGCTTGGCCTTCAGGAAGGCTGCAGGGTCTTGCACATATTCCACAAAGCCAGCCTCGTCCCAGACATAACCAGCGGCGCCAACAGCCGCGATGGACTCGCCATACTTGAAGCCTTCAAGGCTGCCTGCGGCGCGGCCAAAGACGCCGTAAAGGTTCGGGCCGGTCTTGGACCCTTTGCCAGCAAGCGTGGTGCCAGCATCATCTACCACAGCGTGGCAGGTCTGGCACTGCTTGAAAGCAGCCTCGCCCTTGGCCGCGTCACCCGCCGCAAAGGCAGGTGCAGCAGCCGTTGCAAGAACGGCGAGGATAGCAAATTTCGACTTCATGGGCGGTCTCCCTGTTACGCCTGATTGTTGTATACGATGGTGGCCCTGCATCGGATCACCGTCTGATCTTTGGCGTCGTCAAACAACTCAGGCGACCGCATGCGAAATCGCGCAGCGTTGCCAAAGTGTTGCCAATGCCGTCACCAGATGATCGATATCGGCATCCGAATGAAAAGGCGAGGGCGTGATGCGCAGCCGCTCGGTGCCCTTGGCGACCGTGGGATAGTTGATCGGCTGCACATAGATGCCCCAGTCTTTCATCAAGATATCGCTGATCATCCGGCACTTGACCGGATCGCCGATCATCACCGGGATGATGTGGCTGTCATTGGCCATGTGGGGAATGCCTGCGCGGTCAAGTTTCGCTCGCAGCTTGGCCACTTGCGCCTGCTGGCGCACGCGCTCAAAGCCGCTGGCCTTGAGATGGCGGATCGAGGCGGTGGCGGCGGCGGCAATCGCTGGCGGCAGAGCCGTGGTGAAGATGAACCCGCTCGCAAAGCTGCGGATGAAATCACACAAGGGGGCGGACCCCGTGATATAGCCGCCCACCACGCCATAAGCCTTGCCTAGTGTGCCTTCGATCAGGTCGATCTGGTCGGCCAGCCCTTCACGTTCGGTCACCCCGCCACCGCGCGGGCCATACATGCCGACAGCATGCACCTCATCGATATAGGTCAGCGCACCATGGGCTTTGGCGACCTGCACGATTTCCTTGATGGGGGCGATGTCGCCGTCCATCGAATAGACCGATTCAAAGGCCACAATCTTTGGCCGGTCGCCCACGGCGGCGAGTTTGCGGTCCAGGTCGCGCCAGTCGTTGTGCTTCCAGATCACCTTGTCTGCACGGCTGTGTCGAACGCCCTCGATCATCGAGGCATGGTTGCCCGCGTCCGACAGGATCACCGCGTTCGGGATCTTGCTGCCAAGGGTCGACAGGGCCGCCCAGTTCGACACATAGCCCGAGGTGAACAAAAGTGCTGCCTCTTTGCCATGCAGATCGGCCAGTTCGGCCTCCAGCAGCAGATGGTGGTGGTTGTTGCCCGAGATATTGCGCGTGCCGCCTGCACCCGTGCCGCAAGCCTGCACACAGTCGACCATGGCTTTGACCACATCAGGGTGCTGGCCCATGCCCAGATAGTCGTTCGAACACCAGACGGTGATTTCATTCACCTCGCCATCTTTGTGGCTGGCGGCGCGAGGGAAAGCGCCGCGCTTGCGCTCCAACTCGGCAAACGTGCGGTAGTTGCCTTCTGACTTGAGGGTATCAAGCTGGGCGCGGAACATACTGTCAAAGTCCATTGGCGTCCTCGATCTGGTCTTTTTGAGGTTTGGCTGCGGGCATCATCCAACGCCACAGTTTTTCATCTGGCAGCGGAAGCACCATGAACCAGTGCTCAAGCAGGGCCAGCAGGCAAAGGCATGTCAAAAGGGCATAACCCACTGACATGCCGGGAGTGTCGACGTTGATCGCGCGCTCCATCAACAGGGCAGAGGCGACGGTCAAGGCCGACACGGAAAGCGGGAAGAAAGCGGTGATCCGTCCAACGCGAAAATGGCTCGCCAGATGGGCCAAGGGGCGGGGCAGGAACTGGATGTTGATCCGTGGCACGCCCAGAAACAGGTTCAATTTGGCCGAGATGCGGGCAAAGAACAAAATCGCAAAGGTCCCAAAGGCAAAGGGGTTCTCCGCACCAAGGCTGGCCAGGCCCAAGGCCGACAGTGTCAGCGCCAGTGCCAACTCATGCCACGCCACCGTGCCCAATGCGCGCCAGAACCGGTCGGCGGTGCTGGCAAAGGGCGGGCAGGGGCTGCGGTTCGGGCCGGTGATGACACCGGAAAGAAAGGCCAGTTCAATCCAACCCCAAAGCGCCAGTGCGGCAAAAAAGGCCAGATAGATGCCCCCGGTCGACAGATCGGGCAGTGATGCATGCGCGGCCAAGACGCCGATGGCCACCAAGGGCAGCCCGATCACCACGGAATTCAGATGGTCAGAAGGTCGACCATTGTCCGCCACCCGCACGCGCCACAAGATAACGCCGGTGGAGAACCACCAGATAAACAAGGTCAACAGCGCGGCGATCCAGGGGCTTTCGGTCATGGCCGAGGCACCTGTACCACGCGGCATCGGCCGGGGTTTTTCCGCCCCGGGCCGAAGGAGTTATGAGGGTCAAGGATCAATAGATCGGCTCCAGCCGGACATTTTTCGGCGGCTCTTGCTTGATCACCGGGATGGTGTAGAGCGCGACAAAGGCCGTCAACGCCTTGGTGCCGCCCATGATCTTGCCAAACCAACCCGCAATGCCGCCCTTGCGCTTTGCCTCGTCCATTTGCCCGAAGGCATCGCGCATCCGGCGCAGGTTCGGCAGCCAACGCGGATGGTCTATGTCCACCTCGATCGGGAACACCTGACGTGCAATGACCGATGTCTTGCGGAATACCTCTTGGTCATACCATTCGATGTCAACGCCAAGGGCCTTGTGAAACTCGGGCCGAGCATGGTCGCGCACGAACATCGTCGAGTAAACCGCAGTCAGGAAGAAACGGATCCACAGCTTGTTGACAAAGCTGGAGGTGAGCTTCGGGTCGGTGCGCATCAGCAGGGCAAAGGCCTCGCCATGGCTGAACTCGTCGTTGCACCACTCCTTGAACCATTTGAAAATGGGGTGAAAGCGCTGCTCGGGGTGTGCTTCGAGGTGGCGGTAGATGGTGATATAACGCGCGTAACCGATCTTTTCAGAAAGATAGGTGGCGTAGTAGATGAACTTCGGCCGGAAATAGGTGTATTTCTTGGCCTTGGTCAAAAACCCAAGGTTCACCGCAACCCCCGCTTCGCGCAGCGCGTCGTTGATGAACCCGGCATGGCGGGCTTCGTCGCGGGCCATATAGTTGAACAGCTCGCAAATGTCGGGGTTGTTGCCGCGCCGCTTCATTTCCTTGTAAAGGACGCAGCCCGAAAACTCGGCTGTGCAGGAGGACACCAGAAAGTCGATGAACTCCACCCGAAGCTTGGGGTCCATGGCCGCCCAGTCGATCTGGTCCCAATCGGCGTTCTTCTTGAAATGGCCCTTGTTCGGGTCAGATTTCATCTGAGCAATCAGCTTGTCCCATTCTGGCCGGATGGACGAGACATCCACACGGTCCATCTCGTCAAAATCAGTGGTGTAGAACCGCGGGTTCAGCATGGTCGTTTCGGTCGCCATGGCCGTGGTGGCGGTGCTGTCAATTTCAGGGACGACGGGGGTGTCGGGGGAGATTTCGTGGTTTTGGGCGTTCATAGCGTTACCTCTTCCGAGAAGGAAAACTCGCACAGTTCCATGAACCCGAAATCGCCGGTGGCGCGGGTCCAAAGGCGTTCCAGAAGGCTGGCGCGGGTGATGGTAGCTTGGCGGTCCTCGACGATCAATTCGCCATAAGCGGCCAGGATCGGCGTGCCATGCACCAAGACCTCATCGCCGGGGTAAATGACGGCGCCATTGTTGAAACGAACGTGAGCATGGAGGCTTTCGAAACGGTGGCTGACCTCGACGGTGCAGGGCACCTGTTCAGCTGATTTGGTGAATAATCCCATGATTTGGTTCCCTTTATTGCTTGTCACTTTGACATGAGCCGTTCGAACGCGGCCTTATTGTCTGATCCGAAGGCACCCAGTTCGGCACTCCATCCGGTGTGGTCGTCAACGACGGTCAGCCGGCCATTGGCGTATTCCACAATACGCACCGGCAAAGACTGATCGACACGTGCAGTCAGCCGCGCGCGCTGCACACCGTTCTGAATGACGGTGATGAAGCCGCCGTGCGGCAGGTCCATAAGCAGGGCGCGGTTTTCGTCCAGAACGGTAACGGCCTGCGCGCCACCGCCTTGCAGATAGATCGTGCGTTCCGCGACCACGGCAGCGGGTGCCGGAACGCCCACACGGTCACGGTCCGTAAGGACAGAAAAACTGACCACCGCGAGAGTTGCCAAAACAAGTGTCAGCATCGCCAGCAAAAGCGGCTTGGGGATCATGTCCTTGTCGTCAGAAGGGCGGCTCTGGGTCGCTTGCATCTTAGGCCTCCTATTCAGCGGCCACGGCATGGGCCGGGGTGGTTGTCTGTGTCACGACGGGTTGGTTCAGCCGGGTCTCGGCGGCCTCGGCCAAAAGTGTTGCGACCCGCGCGGCATCCGGAATGGCGCGGAGCGCGGGCTGGGTGTGGTTGATGTGCCAAGGCCGCACATGGGGCCAGCATACCAGATAAGAGATCCGCGTATCGCCCAGCGTCTGCAGCGCGATGGTGCCCGTGCCATTGGGCTTCACCGCGAGGTTGGCCGCGCCGATCTGACGGAAGGGCAGGTTCAGCGTCACGGTCAGCGCCACACCAATCCGCATCGCCACGCGGGCGGTGGTGATGGTGTAGACAGTGCTGCGGGCCTGGACGAGCGCGATCAGGAAAAGGATGGCGCAGGTCACCGCGCCGATGGCCAGATAGGGCAGCATCACGGCAATGAAGGTGGCAGGCTCGCCACCCCCCATCACCCAGCCGCGCCAGAGTGCCAGCGCGACAAAGTAGCCGGCAATCCAGTTGATTTTCAACGCTTCGCGCGCCAGCGCAAAGGCTTGGGGGCGGCCCTGCCACAAGATCTCTTCCCCTTTGGGCGGTTGCGCGGGCAGGCCCGGCAGCGGCTCGACAGCGAAATCGTCGTGTTCGTGGTTGGACATGGTCGCCCCCTTATGTTTGTGGATCAGAAGCCGCGCTTACGCTTGGACGCGGCATACATCGTGCCGCCCGCGTAATAGGCGCTGATCTTTTCTTCTTCGAGCAAGGTCACTTCGGTTTGCGACTTGGTGGCAGGCACGGCCTCAAAGAGGTCAGACGACAGCGAGTTGATCCGCACGCGGTCGGACTGGATCTTGACCATCGGCATCGGAACCAGCTTCTTCGAACCCGAGTTCAGCGTGATTTCGAGATAGCGCACCAATTGCTCGGGGGCATCAACCCACATGTCCGAGATGCGGCCCACCACTTCCAGATCGCCCGCTTGCACCGGCAGACCGCGCGGGTCACGCCCGGCCGAGACGGCAAAGGCCGAAGCCGAAGCCATTGGCACGATCTTGTTATGGCCATGGCCATCAAGTTCGGGAATGTCGCGGCGCGGGGCCCAAGACGCAGGGCCAACACCGTCCTTCATCGGATCGCCCAAGGGCGCATGCGGGAAGCCTTCCGACACAGCGGTGCGGCCCAAGGCCACCTCGCGCGCCTCACGCGCGCCGTTCGGCACGGTCACAGACCCGCGGCCGTGGGGCAAGAGAAAGGTCTTGGGCGCGGGAACCGGGAAAGGCCCCTGGTTTGGCGCAACCGTGCCGTCTTCCAACTCCAACGGGTAGCCTTCCCGCATGTTTTCGGTTTGCAGATAGTAGACCAACAGCGCGAAAAAGCCCCAAAAGAGCCAGATCGACAACGAGGCCAGATCGAAGCTTCCAAAGAATTCAGTGCCCACCATGGGTAGTCCTCCTAAGTCAGGTCGGGAAATCGGCAATGCCGAGTTTTCCGGTGGTTTTGGTTTGTTCAGTCAAAAGTCGTGTGCGGACAAGTGGGCCAAGCAGGATTAACGTGACAAACAGAAGCCCAATTTCCGTATGATAAACAAAAGTATAGCCGATAGTCGGCGTGTCGAAGGCTGCACCAAGATGGCCGCTTCCGGCCAAGGCCGAGATGCCATCGCGCAACGCACCTCCAAAGGCGATGGAGAGGCCCGCCGCCGTCGCTTGCGCCGCGCCCCAAGCGCCCAGCGCCAAACCGCGCCCGGCACGTGTGCCCGTGGGCATGGCCATGGCCGCAGTCAGCGTGGCAACCGAGAACAGACCGCCCCCGAGGCCTATGCAGAACGCGCCGGCAAAGAAGACCACGGCCGAGTTCAAGGGGCCGGCGAAGATCACAGCGGCAAAGGCGCCTATCCCGATCAAGATACCGCGCCCGGCCATCCGGTAAGGGTCGGTCCCCCGCCCCAGCCACCGGGCCGCCAGACCAAACCCCAAAAGCGCGCCACCTGCGTAAACGGCGGTCAGCATGGTCGTCGCCGACACCGACAGGCCAAGGACCTGCCCGCCATAAGGCTCCAAAAGCACGTCTTGCATGTTGAACCCAAAGGCCCCAACCGCAACCACTGCCAAAAGCCGCCCCGCTGTGCCTCCAGCCATAAGATCGGCCCAGGCATCGGCAAAACGCGGGCGCGGTGCCGCACGTTCGGCCGCACTCATCGGGCGGACCTTCTCCTGCTTCCACAGGGCAATCAGGTTCAGAACCAAAGTGGCCAAGGCACAGCCCTGCACCACGCGGATCAGCCGGATGTCAGAGTAGTCCTGCAGCAAAGCCCCAACGATCACCGCCGAAATCGCCATGCCCAGAAGGAACATCACGTAAAGCAGTGCCACCACCCGGGGCCGCGTCTCATCGGTCGCCCGATCAGAGGCCAGCGCCAGCCCCGCCGTCTGCGTCATGTGCAGCCCAAGTCCTGCCATCACAAAAGCCAAGGCTGCCAGCAACTCCCCAGCCCAGGTTGGGCCCAGTACCTGATCGCCGCCCAGAAGGATCAGCGCAAACGGCATAATGGCAAAGCCACCCATCTGCCACAGGCTGCCGAACCACAGATAGGGAATCCGCTTCCAGCCAATCGCGCTGCGATGGGTGTCCGACCGGAACCCCAAGAGCGCGCGGAACGGCGCAGACAACACGGGCAGGGCAATCATCAAGGCCACGATCAGCGCTGGAACTGACAGTTCTACAATCATCACCCGGTTCAGCGTGCCCAAAAGCAGGACCGTCGCCATCCCGACCGAAACCTGAAACAGACCCAACCGCAACAGCTGCCCCAAAGGCAGGCCTTCCGAGGCGGCATCGGCAAAGGGCAACCATCCGGGCCCAAGTTGCTGGATATGTTTCTTCCGCAAGATCACGGGCGATACTCCAGACATTCGGAGATATAGAACCCGCGCGACACGCGGTCGATCTGGGCAAGCCGCCCGCCAGTGGCCTTGGACAAGGTATCAAAAGCATGCGGCACCATGGTGGGCGACCGATCAGCCCGCGGGAACGCCTTGCCCATGGTCCAAAAGACCATCAGGAAGGGGGTTCTTGGGGCCACAGTAAACACCACCGCCTGACGCGTGCGCGAACCCAGTCGGTCCAGTGAGGCCGCAATGTCGGCGGGGCCATAATAGATCAAGCTGTCCATCGCCATCACGTAGTCAAAGCTGCCATGATGCGCCGCTGTCATATCGCCTGCGGCAAAGGTCACGCGTGGTGCAAGATCGTCGGGCAGGCGCGCGCGGGCGATTTCCACCAAAGCGGGCGAGATATCCACCGCTGTGACATCGGCCCCGCGCGCGGCAAGTTCCACCGTCATCTGCCCCGCACCACAGCCCGCATCCAAGACCCGCGCGCCGCGCAGATCGCTGGGCAAGCGGCTCAGCATGAGCGCGCGCATCTTGTCACGGCCTTCGCGCACAGTCTGGCGAATGCGGCTCACCGGGGCGTCCGATGTCAGACGCTCCCACACCTTTGTGGCGGAACGGTCGAAATACTGCTCGACCCGGTCGCGGGTGGCGGAGTAATCAGCCATTCTCAATCAAACCCCAGAAGTTCAAAAATCTCGCGGTCTGGAAGCGGCGCAGGGGTGGAACCCGGTGCCTGCACCGACCGCCACAGCGCATCTGCAAGCTTCATGTATTCGGCGCGCGCCATGACCACATCCTCGGCATCGTCCATCTCGAACAGCGTCTTTTTCTTCAGACGCGAGCGGCGGATCGCGTCGATGTCGGGCATATGGGCCAGCCGGTTAAACCCAACCCGCGCGCAATAGCGGTCCACCTCATCGGTTTCGCGTGATCGGTTGGCCACGCAACCGGCCAGCTGCACCTTGTAATTGCCCGACTTGGCCTGCACGGCGGCGATGATGCGGTTCATCGCATAGATGCTGTCAAAGTCATTTGCGGTCACGATCACGGCGCGGTCGGCATGCTGCAGGGGGGCTGCAAAGCCACCGCAGACCACATCGCCCAGAACGTCGAAAATCACCACATCGGTGTCTTCCAAAAGGTGATGCTGCTTGAGCAATTTCACCGTCTGACCCACCACATAGCCGCCACAGCCCGTGCCGGCAGGCGGTCCACCCGCCTCCACGCATTTCACACCGTTAAAGCCGGTGGCCACGTAATCCTCAGGGCGCAATTCCTCGGGGTGGAAGTCCACCTCTTTCAGAATGTCGATCACCGTCGGCTGCAAGCGCCCCGTCAGGGTAAAGGTGCTGTCATGCTTGGGGTCACAACCAATCTGCAAAACCCGCTTGCCCATCATCGAAAAAGCCGCCGAAAGGTTCGACGAGGTGGTCGATTTGCCGATGCCGCCCTTGCCATAGACCGAAAACACCTTTGCGCCTTCGATCCGGGTCTCGGGGTCCAGATGGACTTGCACCGATCCATCACCGTCAAGTCCGCGCAGGTTCGGAACGTTATCAAGGCTCATGCTCTTGGCCCTTTCATCTTGGTAAAAATACTCCCGCCGGAGGCTCCGACGGCAGGGCAACGCAGGGAGGTCAGGATCAGGCTCATTCGGCTGCGATCCCTTCCAGACGATCTTCCAGTTCATCCGCAGCCCCTTGCAGGGCGGCGAGCGTCGCGGCATCCGGCGTCCAATAGGCGCGCTCAGAAGCCTCGATCAGACGATTGGTCATGCGGGCGGATGCTGCGGGGTTCAGCGCTGCCAGCCGCTTGCGCATAGCCTCATCCAGCACAAAGGTCTCCGACAGGCGCTGATACACCCAAGGGTCCACGGCTTCGGTCGTGGCCGACCAGCCCATGGTGTTGGTCACATGCGCCTCGATCTGACGGACCCCTTCGGCACCGTGCTTCAGCAGGCCTTCGTAAAACTTCGGGTTCAGCGTGCGCGACCGGCTTTCCAGCGCGATCTGGTCGCGCAGTGTGCGGATCTTGCCGGTCCCACGGGTTTGGTCGCTGATATAGACAGGGGTATCGGCCCCGCGCTGGCGCTTCACTGCGCGGGCAATGCCGCCCAGCGTGTCAAAGTAGTGGTCCACCGAAGTGACGCCGAGTTCCACCGACTCAAGGTTCTGATAGGCCAATTCAACGTTCTTGAGGGTCTTTTGCAGCAAGGCTGCATTCTTGACGGCCTTACCATCGCGCCCATAGGCAAAGGACTTCCGCGCCTCATAGGCATCGGCCAGCTCATCCTCTTCGCCAAAGGCGGAACTGTCGACCAGTTGGTTGACGTTCGACCCATAGGCGCCTTCGGCATTGGAAAACACGCGCAGCGAGGCGGTTTCCATATCAACGCCCATTTGCTCGGCATAGGCCAAGGCATTGGCGCGGACAAAGTTTTGCGACAAAGGCTCATCCGCTGTGGCGCATTTGTAGGCGGCTTCGGCCAGCATGCGGGTTTGCAACGGCAGCAGATCGCGGAAAATGCCAGACACTGTCATCAAGACATCAATCCGGGGACGGCCCAGCTGCGCCAGGGGGATCAGATCGGCCCCGCAAAGCCGGCCATAGGCATCAAAACGCGGCTTTGCCCCCATCAAGGCCAAGGCCTGACCAATCGGGCCGCCATCGGATTTGATGTTATCCGACCCCCAGAGCACCAGCGCAATAGAGCGCGGCAAGGTGGGATGGGTTGACAGCAAACGCTCAGCCTGCGCCGCCCCATCGCGCAAGGCGAATTCGGTGGGCATGCGGAAGGGATCAAAGGCGTGGATGTTGCGGCCCGTCGGCAAAATCTGCGGGCTGCGGATCAGATCACCACCGGGTACGGGGGCAATGAAGCGGGCCGAGAGCGCCCGCAAAATCCCCGGAATTTCGGTGTCTTGCTGCAACTGCGCGTCAATTCTGGCGCGCTCGGCCGCATCCATTGGGGGCAACAGGTTCAGATACTCAGCCCGCGCAGCGGCTGTCATCGTCTTGCCTACAACGTGCAGACCGTCAGGGATCAGCGCATCTTCTGCCTCAAGCAGCTTGAGCCAAAGTTTGGCGGGATCGCGGCCGTCCATATCGACGGCACCGGCCTGCTCCAAGATCAAGGTCGCAAGATCGGCGCGTTCGAACGCGTCATCTGCCATCGACCGCCAGCGCGTCAGGCTGTCTTTCAGATCAACCAGACCCTTATAGAGACCTGCCTGCGCCAAGGGCGGGGTCAGATGGGTGATGGTGATCGCATTCGACCGGCGCTTGGCCAAAGAAGCCTCGGACGGGTTGTTGGCGGCATAAAGATAGATGTTTGGCAACTCGCCGATCAAACGATCGGGCCAATCGTGCGCGCCCAGACCGGCCTGCTTTCCAGGCATGAATTCCAGCGCGCCATGCATGCCAAAGTGTAGCAATGCATCTGCGCCCCAAGTGTTGCGAAGCCAAAGATAGAACTGAACAAAGGCATGGGTGGGGGCGAAACCGCGCTCAAAGAGCAGGCGCATCGGGTCGCCTTCATAGCCAAAGGTTGGCTGCAAGCCGACGAAAACATTGCCAAACTGACGGCCCAGCACAAAGACGCTGCGGCCATCTGATTGCACTTTGCCGGGGGCAGGGCCCCAAACGGCTTCGATCACCTTGAGAGGGGGCGTGTTGCGTACAATCGTATCGGCATCAACAAAGGCCGCCACGTTGGCAGGCTGACCATAGGCCGCAGAATTGCCGCCCAAAACCTCGGCCCGCAGATCATCCACCGTGGCTGGCACATCCAGGCTGTAGCCATCCGCCTTCATCGCCTTCAGCGTGTTGTGCAGGCTTTCAAAGACAGACAGATAGGCGGCGGTCCCCGCAGCCCCCGCATTCGGCGGGAAGCCGAACAAGACGATGCCGACCTTCTTGTCAGCATTCTTGGTCCGGCGCAATTTGGCGAGTCGCAGTGTTTTTTCTGTCAGCGAGGCAATGCGTTCGTGACACGGCGACATGGCGCGGCTGTCGGCCGAGCCTTTGCAAATAAGCGAACAACCCGTGCACCCATCCAACCCATGGCGCCCTGCAAAGACAGTCGGATTGGTGGCCCCGTCAATTTCGGGCAAGGCGATCAACATGGTCGTTTCGATCGGCCCAAGGCCTTGCGGCGCGCTCGCCCATTGGCCCAGGGTTTGAAATTCCAAAGGATGGGCGGCGATATAAGGCACATCCAAGGCCGTCAGCGCCTCGACGGCGGCGGGACTGTCATTGTAGGCAGGTCCGCCCACAAGGCTAAAGCCCGTCAAGGACACCATCGTGTCGACTGTGCTGATGCCATTCTTCTGAAAATAGGCATTGATCGCAGGACGTCCGTCCAATCCGCCCGCAAAGGCAGGCACGCAAGCAATACCTTGCGCCTCATAGGCGGCGATCACCGCGTCATAATGCGCGGTATCTGACGCCAAGATATACGATCGCAGCATCAACAGGCCGACGGTTACCGTGGCCCCCGCTGGGCGGGGCAAGTCGGCGATGTTGGTGGTGATCCGGCCTTCCAGCTTGGGGTGATAAAGGCCCAAGTCTGGATAATCGATCGGCGCCAAGGCCGTGGCCCCGCGCCAATCTTTGCGCGACGCATATCGGCCAATCAAGAAGCGGATCATCTGTTCAATATTGTCGTCAGATCCACCAAGCCAGTACTGCATCGACAAGAACCAAGCGCGCAGATCCTGCGCCTTGCCCGGAATCCAACGCAAGATTTTCGGCAGGCGGCGCAGCATCGACATTTGCTTTTCGCCAGAATTCGCGCTGGTTTTTGCTGTGGGCTTCAGTTTCTTCAAAAGCGCCATCGCGGCCGAAGCGGGCTTGCCCATGTCCAAGTCGCCCATCCGGGTCAACTTGACGATGGAAGGGTCGGCAATCAGGCCAAGGAAGGCGTCGACACGCGGACGTGCCTCGATCAGATCGGGCAGGATGGCGTTGATGTGCTCTTCGATAAAGATCAGATTGGCTATGACCAGATCTGCCGTCTTCAGCGCGTCTTTGCACCGCTGCAGGGAGGCGGGGTTTTCGGCCCATTCGGCAGAGGCATGGATCGAGACGTTCAGGCCGGGGAAGTCTTTCGCAAGACGAGGTGCGATCCGCGCGGCGGGCCCTGCGGCATGCTGATCCAGCGTGACCACAACGACGTTGTAGCCGACTTTGGTGCCAGTCAGGGGGGCATCAGCGCGCATAATGTGCTTTTGCCTCATACAAAGTTTCGACGCTAATCTCGGTCACGCCCTTGCCATTGGCATAGTTTTCAGTGTTGCGCCGGGCTTTGCCGCGCACGAAGAACGGGATCTTCTTCAACTCGTTTTCGGCATCTGTCAGCCAGATCACCTGCCCGTTCGATGCGGCAACGACAGGGGCTGCCGCCACAGGTTCGGGGGCTGCATGCGCCGGGCGCGGGGTGTGCGCCGCACCGTGGTGCGAAGCTCCAGCGGCGTCGTGGAATTCGAAGTCATCGCGGAACATATGCAGAAGATGCTCTTCCAGCCCCATGACCAAGGGATGTACCCAGGTGTCGAACAAGACATTCGCGCCTTCCCAGCCCATTTGGGGGCTGTAGCGCGCGGGGAAGTCCTGCACATGCACAGGCGCCGAGATCACAGCGCAAGGAATGCCCAGACGCTTGCCGATGTGACGCTCCATCTGGGTGCCAAGGATCATCTCGGGTTGCAGCGCAGCAATCGCTGCCTCGACCTCAAGATAGTCATCCGAAATCAGCGCCTCGACGCCGTATTCCTTGGCCAGTGCGCGAATGGGACGGGCCATTTCGCGGTTGAAACAGCCAAGACCGGCCACTTCAAACCCCATTTCCTCGCGCGCCACGCGGGCGGCTGCGGCAACATGGGTGCCGTCGCCAAAGATAAAGACGCGCTTGCCGGTCAGGTATGTGCTGTCCACCGAGCGCGTCCACCACGGCAGGCGCAAACGGCTGGTATCGGCGCGGGCGGGCAGGCCGGTGATCTGGGCCACTTCGGCCACAAAGTCATGGGACGCACCCACGCCAATCGGCACAATCTTGGTGTAGGGCTGCTGGAAGTTTGTCTCAAGCCAGCGCGCGGCACTTTCGGCGTGCTCGGGATACATCAGCACGTTGAAATGCGCTGCACCCAGTCGCGCAATGTCGCTGGGCCGTGCGCCCATCGGGCCGACCACATTCACGGCAATGCCCATGTCGGACAACAGCCGCGTCACCTCGACGATGTCATCGCGGTGGCGGAACCCCAAAGCGGTGGGGCCGATCAGGTTGGCCGTGATCTGCTCGCTCCGCGCCACCGGCTTGGCCAGATGCCGCACGATCTGCAAGAAGGTCTCGTCGGTGCCAAAACCCTCTTTGCGCTGATAGCTGGGCAGGTCCAGCGGGATCACCGGCAGCCCAAGATCCATGCTCTCGGCAAGCCCGGCGGGATCATCCTGAATGAGCTCTGCGGTGCACGAGGCCCCGACAATCAGCGCTTCGGGCTGAAAACGCGCCACCGCATCGCGGCAGGCGGCCTTGAACAGGCCCGCCGTGTCGGCCCCCAGATCGCGGGCCTGAAAGGTGGTGTAGCTGACCGGTGGGCGATGGTCGCGCCGTTCGATCATGGTGAACAGAAGATCGGCATAGGTGTCGCCCTGCGGGGCGTGGAGCACATAGTGCAGCCCCTTCATGCCAGTGGCGACCCGCATCGCCCCTACATGGGGCGGGCCTTCATATGTCCAGAGCGTCAGCTTCATTCGGCGGCCTCCAAACTGGGAGCCAAGGGCGCAAGCAGCGCGCGGCGACGCAGGGGGCGGGCAAAGAGTGCGGCCAGATCACCAGCCTGTTCGTAAAAATGCACCGGGCTGAACACCAGCTCGATCGCCCATTTGGTCGCCAGACCCTCAGCCTCCAGCGGGTTGGCAAGGCCAAGGCCGCAGACGGTCAGATCGGGGCGGGCGGCGCGGACGCGGTCAAGTTGCAGGTCTACATCCTGCCCTTCGGACAAGGTCGGGCCTTCGGCCAAAAGCGCCAATTCGGGTGCCATCAGATCGCGGTGCAGGAACGGCGTGCCGACCTCAACCGCGGTCATGCCACATTCGCGGGTCAGGAACCGCGCCAGCGGAATTTCAAGCTGGCTGTCGGGGAAGAAGAAGACCGATTTGCCCGACAACGTTTCCGCCGCCGCCGCAATCGCTTTTTCGGCGCGGGCGCGTGGGGCGGCGATAACGGATTCGAACAGATCAGGGGCCACGCCGAATTCGGTGGCGATGGCCTGCAGCCAAGCGGTGGAGCCTTCGGCGCCAAAGGGGAAGGGGGCCGCGATATGGCGCGCACCGCAGCGCGTCAGGGCAGCGTGAGTGTCGCCCAGGAAGGGCTGAACCAGCGCAAAGACGGTATTGGCGCCCACGGCGGGCAGATCGGCAGACCGCCGCGCCGGCAAGCAGCGCACCGGGCCCACGCCCATCGCCGCCAACAGCGCCAGCGCCTGATCTTCTACCACATCGGGCAAGGCGCCGACGATCAGCAGTTCGCGCGCTGTGGTGGCGGGCAGGGCAGGGACCATGGCGGCCAAACAGGCATCCTCGCCTTGGGTGAACGTGGTCTCGATGCCCGAGCCGGAATAATTCAGCACCCGCACATGCGGGGCATGCTGTACGCTCATCCGTTCGGCGGCGCGGTGCAGGTCCAGCTTGATCACCTCGGACGGGCAAGAACCGACGAGGAAGAGCTGACGAATGTCAGGCCGACGTGACAGTAGACGCGCAACTTCACGATCCAACTCGGTCTGGGCGTCGGCCAACCCGGCCAAATCCTTTTCTTCCAAAATAGCCGTGCCAAAGCGCGGTTCGGCAAAAATCATCACCCCGGCGGCCGATTGCAGCAGATGCGCGCAGGTTCGGCTGCCAACCACGAGGAAGAAAGCATCCTGCATTTTGCGGTGCAGCCAGATGATGCCGGTCAGCCCGCAAAACACCTCGCGCTGGCCCCGCTCTTTCAAAACGGGTGTGCTAGAGCAGCCAACGCTGGGCAAGGTGCTGGTCATTTGGCCACCGCCATGTCCAGCCGGGCGAGGCGCAGCTTCAGTATGAACTGCGCGGCGTTGATTACATAGGTTCCATAGGCGGCAAGAGCCAGGAACATCAGGCCTTCCGGAGGCAGGGCCCCGCTTAGAAGCCCCATAATATATCCAGTGTGCAGCGCGATGACCGCAAAACTGAACATGTCTTCCCAATAGAAGGCTGGTGCGAGAAGGTATTGGCCGAAGACCACCTTCTCCCAAATCGCGCCTGTCACCATGATCAGATAGAGGACTGCCGTTTTGACAACGACAGAGGCAGTGGCGGCCCAGTATCCTTCACCGGTTGCCAGGTAGCGCAGCACTAACGCCAGAGAGACGACGAAGACCAGAAATTGCACTGGGGCCAAAATGCCCTGCACCAAGGTCCAGGCCGAGGCGTCGCGTCTTGCCCGCTCTTCCGCTGAATATAGCGGCTTGCGGGCAGTGCTGTTAAGGCGATTCTGTGACATTCGTTAGCTTCCGAAAGGCATGTCTGCACCCTGATCCTAGACGCCCCAGTCAGAATGTGTCAATCAAAACTTACACAATTTGAGTTGACAGTTTCCGCTCCTCGGTAGGGTTGAAAATGGACTTCAAGCGTCTGTAACTGTCGAAATTTTCAAGATAAAATAGGGTATTGTAAATCTGACGGCGCCTACCTATCTAAAGGTCTGTCAATTGTCTTTGACATTTCCTCGCCCCTAAAGGAGACTGTTCCCCAGATGTCCCCGGTCTTGCTGACAGACTCAGCCAATGGCTTTGCGGGTTCCCTAGGGCGGAGCAGGACGAATGCAAGATTTTCTGTCCCACGAGCAAAGTCATGCGCCCGCGCGGAATCTTGGTCGTGCGCCCCCACGAAATCTGACCGGGGTGAACTACTTTGCCTCGCAAGTGGTGTCTTTGCTGGTCGATCGCAACAGCCGCGGTTCGGTGGAGCTGCGCGAACCGCTGGTTCAGGCCATGATCACGGCGTCTGTTTCGGGGTCCGATCACGCATTCGAACAGCTTTTGGCCGAGGTGCGACGCACAAGGATTTCGCTGGCAGCGCTTGCGGATGTCTATATCCCCGAAGCGGCACGCCGGATGGGCGAGGCTTGGCTAGCGGACACGATGTCTTGGCTGGAAGTCTCGATCGGCGTGGGGCGGCTGCAAAGCCTTTTGCGCGAGATTGGCAATGCTTGGTTTGCCGACCAGTCCGGCGACACGGGGCAGGGCACCATTCTACTCATCCTGCCCGACCAAGAGCAGCATACACTTGGTGCGATGGTCGCCATGGGGCAGATGCGGCGATTTGGTGTCTCGGTCTGCCTGCGGATCGGCCCAAGTTTGGACGAGCTTCGCAATCTGCTCGAGACGCGCAGTTTCGACGGCATCATGATTTCTGTCGGCACCGAGGGCAAATTGCCCTTGGCGTCAAGCATCGTGAAGTTCTTGAGATCAATTCGTTCCCCCTCAACGCCCATTCTGATCGGGGGGGCCGTGATGTCGACGGTGGAGGATGTTGCGTCATGCACAGGTGCTGACCTTGCCTTCAACGACATCGGCGCCGCGCTTGAGGCCATCGGCCTTAAGCCCGACGCATTGTGCACGCTGAAACGTGCTTAACTCTCCGTTGTCCCGAACAGTCGGGTCGACGGCAAACGAGGCGAATAGCTCGTGAAAACGGATTCGAACCAACTTCTTGCTGGCATGTCCATGCCGCTCATTGACCCTGAATTGCTGTCCGACATTGTTGCGACTGCGGGCGATATATCGCTTGTGGTTTCGGCTGACGGGCATGTGATCAGCGTGCTCGCCAACCCACATCACGCCGCGTTTGGGCGGCTGTCACATTGGGTGGGCCGCCGAGCCGCCGATATCATGACCGTCGAAAGTCTTGTGAAATTCCAGCGCCGTCTGGAGGAATTGCAGGCCCCTGGCAAACGCAGCATTGCGGTCGAGTTGAACCATGTGGACGAGGTCATTTCCGAGTTCCCGATCCGCTATACCATGCACTGCATTGGCGCGGACAAGGCCATCTTGATGCTGGGGCGTGACCTGCGGCCGATTGCCGAGATGCAGCAGCAATTGGTCATGGCCCAGATCGTGCTGGAGCGTGACTATGAAACCCAGCGCGAGATGGACACCCGCTATCGGGTGTTGATGGACGCTACGCGGGATGCGGTCGTTCTGGTCGCCATGAACAACGGCCGGATTGCCGATCTGAACGCGGCGGCTGCCGTCATGCTGGGTGGATCGCGCCAAGAACTCGTTGGGGCCGCCATCGCGCAAGAGTTTGAGGGGCGCCGTCGCAGCGAGTTTCTGGAAAGCCTGACCAATATCGCTTCGGCCAATTCGGTCAGCCCTGTTGAGCTGATCGCCCGCCGTTCGCAACGCAAACTGCGAGTCATTCCCAAGCTGTTTCGCGCGGCGGGCGAACGACTTATGCTGTGTCGGATTGAAACCACCGAACACGGCGCGCGGGCGCAGAATGAGACCGCCGAAAACTTGGAACGGCTGTTTCACGAAGGCGTTGATGCCATTGTTCTATTGGATGATGACGGCATCGTCACGGCCGCGAACGATGCTTTCCTGAAGCTGACCGATTCCTCGCATGTGGCCAATGTGCGCGGCCGGTCGATGGCCGATTTCTTGGCGCGCGGCAGCGTCGATCTGCGCGTGTTGTTGGACAATACCAAGCGCGCGCGGCAGTTGCGGCTTTATGCCACCAAAGTGCTGAACGAGTTTAATGGGCAGGTTCCCGTCGAGATTTCGGCCACCTATCTGAATGACCGGCCGAAACCCGGTTATGGTCTGGTGATCCGCGATGCCAGCCGCGCTGAAATCTTGCGGCGCACTGATATGGCCACGGGACCGGACGGGATGCGGTCCGTGATCGAACTGGTCGGGTCGTCCACGCTTAAAGACATTGTGGCCGAAACCACTGAGGTGGTTGAAAAGATGTGTATCCAAACGGCTGTGGACCTCACCCGTAACAACCGGGTCGCGGCGGCCGAGATGCTGGGCCTGTCGCGGCAATCCTTGTACGTCAAGCTGCGCAAGTTCGGGCTTTTGGCCAAGGAAGATTGACATCAGGCGAACATGCCTAGGTCAGCAAAGCACCCCTTTCGGGGTGCTTCGTCGTTTCAATTGATCGCGACCAAGGCCATTTGATCTGCGTCAAGCTGGGCGATTTGGAAAAGTGTAACACTGGCTTTACACTTCTGGTGGCCCCGATGCGGATCCTGTTCATTCACCCGAACTAGCACTCTGGTGGCGTCGAGATTGTCGGCACTTGGCCGCCTGCTTGGGTGGCCTATCTGGTCGGCTCGCTGCGCACGGCGGGGTTCAGCGACATTCACTTCATCGACGCGATGACCGAAAACGTCACGCAAGAAGATTTGCGCCAGCGCATGATCGCTTTGCGCCCGATGTGGTTTGCACCACAGCCATCACTGCCGCGATCCAGAGCGTCACCGACATCATGCATGACAAGGATCTGTTGCCCTTTTTCCGCCGCGTGGGTCTGGTGCATGTGTCGCTTGGCACTGAAGCGGCGGCGAAGTTGAAGCGAGCCACCTGCCGCGCTTATGGCGATGCTGGCTGCGATTTCAGATCGCGCCGCAAACCTAGACCGCCAGTGAGGGCTGACCCATGGGGCTCAACTCTGGTCTTGCCCGACTCAAAGATGTAATGCTAGGTTGACACATGACCGTATCGCAAAGCTTACACTCACCGCCTTATCCGCAGCCCCGCGCGATGCTGGAGCTGATCAAGCCGATCACATGGTTCCCTCCGATGTGGGCCTATCTGTGCGGTGTTGTGTCGGTTGGGGCCTCGCCGTGGGCGGCGCTTCCCTTGGTGATCTTGGGCATCATTCTGGCGGGTCCAGTGGTCTGCGGCATGTCACAGGCGGCCAATGACTGGTGCGACCGTCATGTTGATGCGGTGAATGAGCCAAACCGCCCCATCCCCTCGGGCCGGATTCCAGGCCGTTGGGGGCTTTGGATTGCCTTGGCGATGTCTGTGCTGTCATTGGCCTTGGGTTGGTTCTTGGGGCCTTGGGGCTTTGCCGCCACGGTGGTGGGCGTTCTGGCCGCTTGGGCCTATTCGGCCGAACCGGTGCGGCTGAAACGCTCGGGCTGGTGGGGGCCGGGGCTGGTGGGCCTGTGCTATGAGGGCCTTCCGTGGTTCACGGGTGCTGCGGTTCTGTCGGCCGGGGTGCCCTCGTTCGAGATTGTGACGATCGCGCTTCTTTACGCCTTTGGCGCACATGGCATCATGACGTTGAATGATTTCAAAGCCTTGGAAGGGGACCGCCAGCATGGCGTGCGCTCGCTTCCTGTCACGCTTGGCCCGGATGTCGCCGCGCGTCTGGCCTGCACCGTCATGGCGCTGGCCCAAGCCTTGGTGATCGCGCTGGTGCTGGTCTGGGGCCGCCCGTGGCACGCCTTGGCCATTACCGTTCTGTTGTTCGCCCAGTTCTGGGCGATGAAAACCCTGCTGGCCGACCCCAAGGGCAAGGCCCCTTGGTACAATGCCACAGGAATCGGCATGTATGTCAGCGGCATGATGATTGCGGCCTTTGCGCTGCGCAGTCTGGACGGCGCGTCATGACGCTGTCTTGGCTCTCCATCTTCCGACTGGGTCTGGTGCAATTGTGCCTCGGCGCGCTGGTGGTCTTGATGACCTCAACCTTGAACCGCGTCATGGTGGTGGAACTGGCGATGCCCGCTGTGTTGCCGGGGCTGCTGGTGGGCCTGCATTATGCCATTCAGATCACGCGACCCAATTGGGGTTTTCGGTCTGATACACGCGGCAACCGTACGCGCTTTGTGATCCTTGGCATGGCGGTGCTGGCCTTGGGGGCGTTTCTGGCCACGCTGGGCATGGTCTGGATGCAGACCGCCTATCTGGCCGGGCTGGTCCTTTCGATCTTGGCCTATACGTTGATCGGGCTAGGGGTTGGCGCCTCTGGTACTTCGCTTTTGGCGCTTTTGGCCACGGCCACGCATCCCAACCGCCGCGCGGCGGCTGCCACGATCACCTGGCTGATGATGATCTTCGGCATTGCCGTCACGGCCACCGTGGTGGGTAAGGCGCTTGATCCCTATTCGCCGCAGCTGTTGCTGGAACTGGTGGCACTGGTGGGAGCGATGGCGGTGGTGGTCACCACGCTGGCGGTCTACGGGATTGAACGCCGTTACCGCAGCGTCACACCCGCCGCACATGATCGCCCGATCCCGTTCCGCGTGGGTCTGGCCGAGATATGGGCCGAACGCCGTGCGCGGCATTTCACCCTGTTTATCTTTCTGTCAATGACCGCCTATTTCATGCAGGAGCTGATCCTTGAGCCCTATGCAGGTCTGAGTTTCGGCCTGACGCCGGGGCAATCGACCGAGCTTTCAGGCGCGCAGAACGGTGGGGTGTTCGTGGGAATGCTTTTGGTCGGCATCGCCGCCACTGGGTTCAAGATCGGCTCGCTCAGGGTCTGGATCATCACCGGCTGCCTTGGTTCAGCGCTGGCGCTTTTGACGCTGGCCGCCTTGGGCCAGATCCCGCAGGGCGGGGCCTTCCTGCAGCCTGCCACCATCGCGCTGGGCCTGTTCAATGGCATGTTTGCCGTCGCTGCCATTGGATCAATGATGGCCTTGGCGGGCGAAGGCCGACAGGCGCGTGAGGGCACGCGCATGGGGCTTTGGGGCGCATCACAGGCCATTGCGGCGGGCTTGGGCGGGCTGATCGGGGCCGCTGGCGTCGATCTTGCGCGCAAGCTGACCGATGATGCCACAGCCTTCGGTCTCGTCTTCACCTTTGAGGCTGGGCTTTTCGTCATCGCCGCCGTGATGGCGGCACAGATTATCGGAGCAGGCCAAACGGCCGCCTCGTCGCAGAGTTTCCAAGGGGACCAAGCATGACCTATGATGTTGTAGTGATCGGTGGCGGCCCTTCGGGCGCGACAGCGGCAGATGATCTGGCCCGTGCAGGGCGCAAAGTGGCGATGCTGGACCGGGCGGGGCGGATCAAGCCCTGCGGCGGGGCCGTGCCGCCGCGCATGATCTCTGACTTTGACATTCCCTCCAGCCAGATCGTGGCGCAGATCAACGTCGCGCGGATGATCTCGCCCACGGGCCGGGCGGTGGATATCGCCATTGAGAATGGCTTTGTTGGCATGGTGGATCGCGAGCATTTCGACGAATTCCTGCGCCTGCGGGCCGTGGGCCATGGTGCCAAGCGGCTGACCGGCACTTACCTGCGGATTGAGCGCGACGCAGAGGGCACCCATGTCATCTACCGCGACAAGGCCAGCGGCGAAGAACAGCGCCTGACCACGCGTTTGGTGATCGGGGCCGATGGCGCGCGGTCCAACGTGGCGAAAACCGAAGTGCCCGGCGGCGACAAGATTCCATACGTCATCGCATATCATGAAATCATCAAGGCCCCCCCGGCCAATGCCGCCTATGACCCCGCGCGCTGCGACGTGATCTATGATGGTCGCATCAGCCCCGACTTTTACGGCTGGGTCTTCCCGCATGGCGATCAGGCCAGCGTCGGCATGGGCACCGGGATTGACGGGATTGACCTGAAACAAGCCACCGCCGACCTGCGTGCGGCCTCTGGCCTTGCGGGGTGTGAAACCATACGCCGCGAAGGCGCACCCATTCCCCTGCGCCCGATGGACCGCTGGGATAATGGTCGCGATGTGGTGCTGGCGGGCGATGCCGCCGGGGTTGTGGCACCGTCGTCGGGTGAGGGAATTTACTATGCCATGGTCGGTGGGCGTGTGGCCGCGACGGCGGCGCAGGCCATGCTCGCCTCGGGCCGGACGAAAGACCTGGCTCTGGCGCGCAAGCTGTTCATGAAGGAACATAAAATGGTGTTTCGCGTGCTGCGTTCGATGCAGGACGCCTATTACAAATCCGACGAACGCCGCGAACGCTTTGTCAGCCTGTGCCACGACATCGACGTGCAACGCCTGACGTTTGAGGCTTATATGAACAAGAAACTGGTCCGCGCCCGCCCGCTGGCGCATCTGAAGATCGGCTTCAAGAACCTGACCCACCTTCTGGGCCTCGTCTCACCGGTTCGCACATGACAGAGATGATCCCGGCCTGGGTCAATGGCACCCTGACGCAGGTCGAAAAGCTTGAAGTGCATCAGCGCGGGCTGCGCCACAAAGCGGTGTCGGTCTTTGTGATGCGCGGGCGCGAGGTGCTGCTCCAACGCCGGGCCTTGGGCAAATACCACACACCAGGGCTTTGGGCGAACACCTGCTGCACCCATCCCCGCTGGGGCGAGACCGATCTTGCCTGCGCAGCCCGGCGGCTGCAGGAGGAACTCGGTATCAGCGGTCTGGACCTGCAACGCAGCGGCGGCATCGAATACCGCGCCGATGTGGGCGGCGGTTTGACAGAACATGAGGTGGTTGAGGTGTTTTCGGCCCAAGCGCCGGCCCATCTTATGCCCCAGCCTGACCCGGATGAGGTGATGCAAACCCATTGGATGACGATTGAGGCGCTGGAGGCCGAGGTTCAAGCCACGCCCGAAAAGTTCACCCCTTGGCTGCGGATTTATCTCGCCGAAGGCATGGCCGAAGCTGCAATTTAACGGCGTAATGCCCGGCTGAGGGCAAACGCCCAAAAAACGTCAAATCCTGCGAGCGGTTTGGCCTAAAAATGCTTGTTTACCATGCCCCTGCAAGTGACAGTAGCGGCATGGATGTAATCTCGCTTGTCGGCATCATCGCCGCGCTTTTCATTGTTATCAGCTTAAGCGAGCCTTTGGCCGATTGGTTTCGGCTGCCCTATACGGTGGTGCTGGCCATCATCGGCACGCTGATCGGCATCGGCGCAGCCTCGTTGTCCACGCCTGAAACGGTGCTGGGTGATCCGCTCACTGATCCCTTGGCCGCTGCTGAACGTCTTGAGGTGGCGATCCGCGCCAATGTTTTTCTATATGTCCTCTTGCCCACCTTGCTGTTTCAGGTCTCGCTGGGGCTGAATCTGCGACGCATGGCCGATGACTGGGTCCCGATCCTTGTCATGGCGGTGATGGCGGTGGTGGTGTCAACCTTTGCCATCGGCCTGGCACTTTTGCCTTTCACCGAACTGTCGCTGGTCGCCTGCCTTTTATTGGGCGCGATCGTGGCCACCACGGATCCTTCGGCCGTGGTCTCGATCTTTCGCAACATCGCCGCCCCGCAGCGCCTGACCCGGCTTGTTGAGGGCGAGAGCCTGTTGAACGACGCCGCCGCCATCGCGCTTTTTGGGTTTTTTCTGACATTCGTGATGCTGGGGGTGCCAAACCCCACGCTGCAAGACGCCTTGGTGGGATTTCCGACAATGATCTTCGGCGGCCTTGGCATTGGCTGGGTGCTGGGCCGGGTTTGCCTAAGCGTCCTAAGCTGGCTTGGCCGCTTTGCCTTGGCGCAGATCTCGCTTAGCGTGGCCTTGCCCTATGTCACCTATCTGGTGGCTGATCAGGTCTTTGGCGTCTCGGGTGTGGTGGCGGTGGTCATGGCGGGGATGACGCTCAATTATCTGGGGCCGGGGCGGATGTCGCCCACCAACTGGACCAACCTGCGAGAGCTTTGGGATGTGTTGGCGCATTGGGCCGGGGCATTGATCTTTCTTCTGGCAGCACTTTTGGTGCCGCGTCTGTTGGCGGATGTTCGGCTTTACGATATCTTCCTGATCGCGGTGGTTGTGGTCGCCGCGACCACCGCGCGGCTTTTCATGCTTTATGCGATCTTGCCGCTTTTGACTGCGCTTCGCCTGTCACCTCGGGTGGATCGGCCTTACCGGGTCGCGATCCTGTGGGGGGGCTTGCGTGGGGCGGTGACCTTGGCGCTGGCGTTGGCGGTGTCGGAGAACTTCCGCGTGCCCGAAGACGTAAAGCGCCATGTCGGCATTCTGGCCACCGGCTTTACGCTGTTTACGCTGTTGGTGCAGGGCGCGACGCTGCGTCGGGTGATCTCTTATCTCGGGCTGGATCGGCTTGCCCCGATTGACCGGGCGCTTTCCAGCCAAGTGATCGCCGTTGCGCTGCAAAATGTGCGCGAAGAGGTGGCCGAAACCGCCCGTAAACATGATCTGACCCAAGAAATCGTGCGATCCGAGGCCAAACGCTTTGCCACCCGATTGGACAGCGCGATTGAAAAGGCCGAGGCGGCCGATGACATCCCCGACCGTGACCGCATCACATTGGGCCTGGTGGCCTTGGCCGGGCGTGAACGCGACATGATCTTGGACAGCTTCCGCGAGCAACTGCTGTCACCGCGTCTGGTGGAACAGATGCTGTCAGACGCCGATCGCTTGATTGAACGCACCCGCGCCGGTGGACGTGAGGAGTACCGCGCCGCGGGCCGCCTTAGCCTGGCGCAAGGGCGCTTGGCGCGGTTGGCCAATGTCATGCACAACCGGGTGCGGGTTTCGGGCCCCTTGGCGCTTTTGACAGCGGACCGGTTCGAGCTTTTGCTGAACCAGCGCTTCGTGTTGCGTGACCTGCACAGCTATATCGAAACCAAGATCCGCCGCATTCATGGTCGGCGGGTGGCTGATCTTTTGCACGAACTTCTGCGCCGCCGCGAGGATGAGACCGAGGCCGCGCTTGAAGGCTTGCGGCTGCAATATCCGGGCTATGCTGAAAAGACGGAACGGCGTTTTTTGCGGCGCATCTCGCTGCGGCTTGAGGAGCGGGAATATGATGTCCTCTTGGCCGACGGCATCATCGGCCCAGAGTTGCATACAAAGCTGAAGCAGGGTCTTTCCAAGGCCCGCCACGAGGCCGATCTGCGCCCGCATCTTGATCTTGCGGTGCAAAAATCCGACTTGGTGCGCCAATTCCCGCTGTTCACTGATATGGACGAAGACAGCTGTAAACGGCTGGCCCGGGCGCTGCGCACCCGCTATGTGCAACCCGGTGAGGTGCTGCGCCGCAAGCGCGACCTTCCGCGTGAGGTCTGCTTTATCGCCACCGGCGCGGTGGAGATTGAAACGGCGGGTCAGCGCCTGCGGCTGGGGCGTGGCGATATGTTTGGCCAGTTGTCGCTGCTCAACCGCCAGGCCCCGCGCGCCCAAGTCACCGCCATCAGCCATACCACGCTGCTTGTGCTGGATGAGCCCCGCTTTCGCCGCCTGCTCAAACGCAGCCAGAACCTGCGCGAGGCCGTGTTGAAAAGTGCCGAGAAACGTGGGCTGGATGTGGCCAGCTTGCAATTGTGAGGCGGGGGGCTCTGAATGCACCACTGCCGCCCCTTGGCCCGGAATCAAGGGCGAAGCCCGCCGGGCCGCGCCCCATCGCCCGGCAACGGTTTGCCTGCAAACCGCGAGAGGGGACCCCCCCCTTGGGAGGGCGCTTTGCGACGGTTGCCAGTAGAACTTCGGGGGGAGGGGTTGAGGGATAAAGCGCCTAGAACCAGCGTCGGCGCGTCCTCCCGAGGTCGGGGTGAGAACCGCCCCGCCCCTTGGTGGGGGAAAACGGTCCAGTGGACCGTTTTCAGGTTCGAACGCCCGCGAACGCTTTCGCGGGCCGGGTAAGGCCGAACGCCCGCCACAAGCGCCCCTTGGCCCGGAATCAAGGGCGAAGCCCGCCGGGTTTGCCATTGGTTTCGCCATTGGTTCGAGAAACCAATGGCATGGCCCGACCTCCCCCTTGGGAGGGCGCTTTGCGACGGTTGCCAGCAGAAATTCGGTGGGAGGGGTTGAGGGATAAAGTGCCTAAGCACTGGTGTTGGCGCGTCCTCCAGAGGTCGGGCGCGGGCCTGTGCCTCAAACCACTTGGCAGGCCTCATGTTCAAACCCCACGTGATAAATCACACTCGGAAATCAAAAATGTCCGTTCTTGGGTTAAAATCTCGCTTCCTCATTGGTCGCGACAAATCGTAGACATTCGAACTTCCGTAACCCTTAGTAACGTGTAGAAGATCCAAAAAGACTCTTGAGTTTCCGTATATGGCATGCCATGGGACAATCGGGATTTTCGCGCAGCCTTTGGCTAGATTTTCCAGAATTCGCCTGGGCACATTCGGGTATAGGTCTTCAAAATCTGCCTTTCTCGAAAGCGGCATGATCTCCATTTGGTTGATCGGATCAATAATCTTTCGTTCGACTGCATCGTTAAAGTAGTATGCTTCAGGAACAGTAGGGAGTAGTATGATTAGAATTCCAGACTTTTTGTTTGCGCTCCCATCAATCATGGATGACTTTATTTCCCAATCAACATGCTTTCTGAACCTTGTTTCGGCCCCACAAAGCACAATCGTGACTTCAGATTCGCGCAAGTATTGATCGCGAATTATTCTTCTTATAGTCTGGTTTGGTAACATGTCGTCGATGTCGCCCGTATCAACGGACATATCCTGCATCAAATAGTTAGACGTAGTCCATTTTACTAAATCATTCTTATATTGCTGATCATTCGCATGATGATAGCTTATAAAGACCCGTGTCATCCGTTAAATGCCCAATCAGTATGTAGGCGCTGGATATTACCAATAAAGTGCCTACGATTAAAAATCCAATCTCTAACCAATAAAAAAATGTCTTTGCCCTATCGGAAACATCTGGAATGAATGGATCGCCAACCTGGTTCGCAAACTGCTTTAACGCAGCGCCGTTAGCGACAATTGCATCATTAATTTTTACCAATAGTTTCCACTGGGCCAGCATTGTCAAGCCAACGATCATGAGCAACCAAGAAGGTTGTTTTATGAAATCAGCTTGGAGAATTGCCGCAGTTACTCCGAAAACAGCCAAAGAAACTTGGATGGTCTGATATCGCAAACCATCCAAGTGACGCCACGTTTCGTAGCGTTGGCTATATCTCTCGCGTGCGTCTTCATTCATCCTGTATTGTTTGCACAGCTTCAGGTGGTTTTCAACCGTGATCGCTACCGCGAAAACCGCTTATACTTCACCCGCTTCGGCTCCAGCGCGTCCGGTCCCAGTCGGCGGACTTTGTCCTGCTCATAGGCCTCGAAGTTGCCCTCGAACCATTCGACATGGGCATCGCCCTCAAAGGCCAAGATGTGCGTACACAACCGGTCAAGGAAGAAGCGGTCGTGCGAAATGATAACCGCGCAGCCGGCGAAGTCTTCGATGGCGGCTTCCAGCGCTTGCAGGGTTTCAACGTCCAGATCGTTGGTCGGTTCGTCGAGGAGAAGCACGTTGCCGCCCGATTTCAACAGCTTGGCCATGTGGACGCGGTTACGCTCACCGCCTGACAACAGGCCGACCTTTTTCTGTTGGTCGGTGCCCTTGAAGTTGAAGGCCCCGGTATAGACGCGGCTGTTCACGTTCATGTCGCCCAGATGAATAACCTCGGCCCCGCCCGAGATTTCTTCCCAGACGTTTTTATTGGGGTCCAAAGCGTCGCGCGACTGGTCGACGTAGGACAGCTGCACGGTGTCACCCATGGTGATCGTGCCCTCATCGGGTTGCTCAGACCCGGTGATCATGCGGAACAGGGTGGATTTGCCCGCGCCGTTCGGGCCGATGACGCCGACGATGGCGCCCGGCGGGACGGTAAAGGTCAGATCCTCGATCAACAGCTTGTCGCCCATGTGTTTCTTCAGGCCGGTGACCTCGATCACCTTGTTGCCCAGACGTTCACCGTTCGGGATGATGATCTGCGCGGTGGAGGCGCGTTCCATGACGGTCTGGCTGGCCATTTCATTATAGCGTGCCAGACGCGCCTTGCCCTTGGACTGGCGGGCCTTGGTGCCGGAGCGGATCCATTCGAGCTCTTTTTCCAGCGCCTTTTGCTTGGATTTGTCCTCGCGGGCCTCTTGGCTCATGCGCTTGGCCTTCTGATCCAGCCATGCCGAATAGTTGCCCTCGTAAGGCACGCCGCGGCCGCGGTCGAGTTCAAGGATCCAGCTGGTGATGTCATCAAGGAAATAGCGGTCGTGGGTGACGATCAGGATGGTGCCCTTGTAGGCGATGAGGTGTTTTTGCAGCCAGGCGATGGATTCGGCGTCAAGGTGGTTGGTCGGCTCGTCGAGCAGCAGCATGTCAGGCGCTTCGAGCAACAGTTTGCACAGCGCGATGCGGCGGCGTTCGCCGCCCGACAGGGATTCCACGTCGGAATCATCCGGCGGGCAGCGCAGGGCGTCCATGGCGACGCCCACGGTGGCCTCAAGTTCCCACAGGTTGCCCGCGTCAATCTGGTCTTGCAGGGCGGCCATCTCGTCGGCGGTCTCGTCCGAGTAGTTCATCGCCAACTCGTTGTAACGCTCCAGAATAGCCGTTTTGTCGGCCACCCCCAGCATGACGTTTTCCTTGGCGGTCAGTTTGGGGTCAAGGTAGGGTTCTTGGGCCAGATAGCCGACCTTGGCGCCCTTGGCGGCCCAAGCTTCGCCTTTGAAGTCCTTGTCCATGCCGGCCATGATCTTCAAAAGCGTCGACTTACCCGCTCCGTTCACACCAACGACACCGATTTTCACGCCGGGCAGGAAGTTCAGGTGGATGTTCTCAAAGCAGGTCTTGCCACCCGGATAGGTCTTGGAGACGTTCTCCATGTGGTAGACATATTGATAGCTGGCCATGACGGGCTCCTGAAGGTGATCTTGCGGGTTGCGGGCTATGTAGCGATTGTTGTGGACAAGGGCAACGTGTGCGGGGATGGTGACGCCCGGATTCTGGAGGGGCCATGCGGGCGGGGTTTCCCATTGCGACGAAGGGCATGGTCATCGGCCTTTTGGGCGGGTCGTTTGACCCGGCCCATGAAGGGCATGCTCATCTGAGCCATGAGGCGTTGAAGCGGATGGGGCTGGATCAGGTCTGGTGGCTGGTGACGCCCGGCAACCCGCTCAAGGTCCGCCAGCCCGCCCCGATGGCCGAGCGTTTGGCACGGGCCAAGGTGGTTGTGAAAGGCCATCCGCGTATCAAGGTGACGGCGTTGGAGCTGGCCTTGGGCACGCAGCGGACCGCCGACACCATCGACCGGTTGCGGGCGATCTATCCCGGTGTCAAATTCGTCTGGTTGATGGGGGCCGATAACCTGGTGCAGTTCCACCGCTGGGGCCGTTGGCGCGATATCCTGCGCGCCGTGCCGGTGGGGGTGCTGGCGCGGCCCGGGTCGGGTGTGGCGGCGCGGATGTCGGTGGCGGCGCAGTCCTTCCGTGTACATCGGGTGCAGCGGGGCGAGGGGTTGGGGTGGCACCGACCGCCGGTCTGGGCCTTTGTCAACATGCCGATGAGTGCTGCCTCGTCCAGCGCGATCCGGGCGCGGGGCGAATGGAAGGTTTAGCAAACGGAATATGACAGTGGGGCAAGGTCTTGGCGCGAATGAGGGATCAGCGGGAATGATCGGCAGGCGGTCGCTGTTGGGCGGGCTTTTGGCGGGGGTTGCTGCGCCGCTTTGGGCCGAGGCCCCATCCTCGGCACCGCGCCCGCCGCGTCGGCCCGAGCCGGGCGAGGATCGCGCGATGAACCGCCTGATCGAGGCTGCCAAGCTCTCGGGCGCTTTGGCCTATGTGGTGGCTGACCGTGCCACGGGACGGATTCTCGCTTCTAAGGATGCCAATCTGCCCCTGCCGCCCGCCTCGGTCGCCAAGGCGATCACCTCGCTTTATGCGCTGGAGCAGCTTGGCCCCACCTTCCGCTTTCGCACCCGGTTGATGCGGCGCGGGACGGTGGTGAACGGGCGACTTGAGGGCGATCTGTTGCTGGTCGGCGGGGGCGATCCGAACCTTGACACCGACGCGCTTGGCGATCTGGCCGCCGCCCTTGCCGCCACGGGCCTGCGCGCGGTGTCGGGCCGGTTCATCGCCTGCGACGGGGCCCTGCCCGCCCATGCCCGCATTGCCGCCGATCAGCCCGACCATCTTGGCTATAACCCCGCAATCTCCGGGCTGAACCTGAACTACAACCGGGTACATTTCGAATGGAAACCCACGGGGCAGGGCTGGCAACTGGCGATGGATGCGCGGGGCAATCGCTTTGTGCCGCCCGTTTCCGGGGTTGAGGTGGCTTTGGCCGCGCGCGAGGTGCCGATCTTTGCCTATGAGGGCGGCGATCCGGTGGAGCGTTGGACCGTGGCCGAACCCGCCTTGGGCAAGGGAGGAAGCCGTTGGCTACCCGTGCGCCGCCCCACGCCGCATGTGGCCGAAGTCTTTGCCACGCTCACCGCCGCCCACGGGCTGACCCTGCCGCGTGCCGAGATCATGTCCCAGCCGCCTGCAGATGCGGTGGAAATCTTGGCGCATGAGGGGGAGGAGTTGACCACCGTCCTGGCCGATATGCTGCGCTTTTCCACCAACCTGACGGCTGAGGCCGTCGGCTTGATGGCCAGCGGGGCAGGCAGTCTTTTGGGATCCGCCGCCGCGATGAGCGACTGGGCGCGGCGGCGTTTTGGCATGGCGGCGCGCTTTGTTGACCATTCGGGGCTTGGCGTCCAATCGGCGATCACCGCCGAAGAGTTGGTCAAGGTGATGCTGCGTGCCGATGCCGCGCGCCATGGCGATCTTTTGACCGGGCTGCTGCGTGAAAAGGGGCTGGCCGATGATGAGGGCAAAGAGGTGAAATCCAGCCCCATTCGCATCCGCGCCAAATCTGGCACGCTGAATTTCGTGTCCAATCTGGCGGGCTATGTGGCAGCGCCGGGGGGAGAGTTGGCCTTTGCCATTATCGCCGCCGATCCCGCGCGCCGTGCCGCCGTGCCGATGAACGCGCGGGAAGAGCCCAAAGGCGGGCAAAGCTGGACCCGGCGCGCGCGCCGTCTGCATCATCAGATGATCCGGGCGTGGAGTAAGGCCTATCTCTGACAGAGAACACACCTGAGATACGCAATAAAATAAACATTTTCAAAAGTTTAGGGTTCTCATATTCCGCCTGCCTGTGGCCGCACTCAGGTGGGCGCCTGACCCTTGTCTGACCCGTGGTAGTGCATTTGCACCATAGACAGAACAGGCCACTTGGCCGTCCTTTGGAAAAAACACCAAAGGAGGAATACATGATTACCCTCGACCGTCGTCGCTTTCTTTTGACCTCTGCCGCAACCATCGCGGCGGTCTCTGTCACCGCCCCCGCCTTTGCCGCCGATCCCATCCTGATCGGGGTGCCCACCGCCCAGACCGGCCCGGTCGGCGTGGCCGACCAGCAAGACTGGCTGAACGGTATCACCATGGCGGTGGAAGAGATCAACGCCGCGGGCGGCGTCAATGGCCGCATGTTGGAAACCCGCGTGGTGGACATTGACCTTCTGACCCCCGAAGGCACGGTGGCGGCCTTCCAAAACCTGACCGAACAGGGCGTGCATGCGCTGGCTCATTCCTTTGCACTTATCCCGCAGCCTGCGATGGATGTAGCCGCGGTGACCGGCACGCCCTATCTGAACGGCAACACCAGCCAGGCGACGCTGGACCTCATCAAGGCCGACCCGGTCAAATATCGCAACATCTTCCACATCGATGTGGCCGAAACCTGGTACGGCACGGGTTTTGTGCGCTATTTGCAAGACGCCAAGGCCGGTGGCTGGACGCCGAAGAACAACCGTGTCCACATCGTGCAGGAACAGATCGGCTATACCCAAGTCATCTCCAAGGCGACGCAGGCCGCGATTGCCGAGAGCAATGGCGAATGGGAGGTGGGGGCCATAACCGACATTCAGTTCCCGGTGCAGGATTGGTCGCCCATCATTCAGGCGCTGAAAGAGCAAGACGCAGGCACCATCATGATCTCGCACTGGGTCGCGGCTGAACTGGCGTCCTTTGCGACGACCTATGTGCTGGACCCGGTGCCCGGCGCGCTGGTCTATCTGCAATATGGCCCCTCGCAGCCGGAATTCCTGGATCTGGCGGGCGATTCGGCGGAAGGCTTCATCTGGGGCACCGTGATTGGCACCTACAACGATGAAAAGGGCGCGGCTTTCCGTGAGGCCTATATGGCCAAGTTCCCCGGCACCATGGGCATGGTCTATACCGGGTCGGGCTATGACACGATCCACATCCTTGCCTCGGTCTGGGCCACGGTGGATCCGTCCGATTTCGACGCGGTGGGCAAAGCGATCAAGGCTGTGCGCCATCGCGGGGTCTGTGGGCTTTACACCTTTGACACTGACAGCAACTCGGCCACGTCCTATCCAAACATGACGGATGATCCCGAGGGCGGTCAGGCGCATCTGATCTTCCAGGTGCAGGACGGGGCGCACAAGATCATCTCGCCCGCGCCCTTTGCGGAAAGCACGCTGCGGCCTGCGCCCTGGATGTAAGGCAGGGGGCAGGTCATGACAGCCCAAGATGGCATCTTCGGCTGCCGAGGGATCGGTATTTCCTTCGGTGGCCGCGCGATCCTTCGGGATGTCACCCTTTCCGTGTCTCCCGGAGAGGTCTTGGGTCTTGTCGGTCCCAATGGGGCCGGCAAGACCTCTTTGTTCGAAATCCTTTGTGGTCGCTACACCGCCAGCGCGGGACAAGTGATGATGGAGGGGCGCGACGTCACCACCATGGCGGTGCATGACCGCGCCCGCGCCGGGCTTGCGCGCACCTATCAAAGCCCGGTGGTGCCGGGGGCCTTGACCATTGGTGAAAGCCTGCGCGCGGCGCGTTATGCTTATGCACCTTACAAAACGCGTATGGAGGCGGAATGGGCCTGCCATCTGGCCAATCTGCGCCAGCCTTGGGACCGGTTGGCGGGGTCACTGGACACGTTTGACCGCCGCAAGCTTCTCTTGGCCTGCCTGTTGATGCGCAAGCCCAAGGTGCTGCTTCTGGATGAACCGGCCTCGGGCCTTATCAATTCCGAGATTGACGAGTTGGACCTTATCATCCGCCGTCTGGTCGACGAATACCACATCGCCGCGATCCTGATCGAACACCGGCTGGAACTGCTCTCAGCCATCGCCGACCGGGCGGTGGTTCTGGACATGGGCGAGGTGATTGCCACCGGCACCCCGGTCGAGGTGTTTCAAAACCCCCGCGTGCTGGCCGCCTATTTTGAGGAGCCCGCGCATGGTTGAGGTTCTCAAGATCACTGGCCTGACGGCGGGCTACGGTCCCCTGCGCGTGCTGCACGAGATTGATTTCAAAGTCGCCGAGGGCGAGCGCGTGGGTCTTGTCGGCCTCAACGGCCATGGCAAGACCACGCTTTTTCGGGCGATTTCCTCGCTGGTCGGCTGGCAGTCGGGGTCGATCCTTTTGAACGGGGTCGAGGTGGGCGGCAGCCGCTCTACTGGGCCGGGGCGCAAGACGGCGGCCATCGTGCGCGCAGGTCTGGCGATGACGCCGCAGGGCGATGCGATTTTCCCCGGTCTGACCGTGGCGCAGCATCTCGATTGTGGGGCTTATACGCCGACAGCGTGGAAAGAACGCAAGGCACGGCGGGATATGGTCTTCGACATCTTCCCGCCCCTGCGCAAGCTGGAACACGCGCTCGTCGGCCGCCTCTCGGGCGGTGAGCGGCGCATGGTCTCGGTCGGCCGGGCGCTGATGGTAGAGGCGTCCTTGTATCTGATCGACGAGCCGTCCTTGGGCCTTGCGCCCAAGATCAGCGCATCCGTGATCGAGGCGCTCTTTGCCTTGCCGAAGGATGGGCGCGCCATGGTGATTGCTGAACAGAACGTTGCCCTGTTGTCGGGCCGGGTCGACCGGATGGTCGGCATGCATGCCGGCCGCATCCGGGGCGACGTTGGCCATGTGAGTTTGCATTGATGGAAAGTCACTGATGGATTTGGGCGTCACACTCATTCACGGGCTGAACCTTGCCGCCATTTACGGGCTGATGGCGATTGGCATTTCGCTGTTGTGGTCATCGGTCGGCATGATCAACATGGCCCATGGCGCGACCTTTGCTGTGTCCGGCTATGCCGCCTGGATCGCGGTTGAGGCGATGAAGCCCCTGATCCTTGCCACCTTTGGCAAGACAGCACTGGGCACGGCGGCCATGGCTGGGGTGACTCTATCAGCAGGGGCTGGGTTTGGGGCGCTTTTTGGCGCGTTGATCTACCTTCTGGCCTTTCTGCCCTTGCACGACAAACCAAACTTCCCGGTGCGCAGCCTGATTGTCACCTTGGCGATCAACCTTGCGACCGTGCAGGGGCTGTTGTGGTATTTCGGGCCAAAGCAGAAAAACCTGCCCAAGATCTTTGGCACCGGTAAGGTGGATCTGGGATTTATCTCGGCCCGCTATGACCAGATCGGGGCCATCGTGTCGACCGCGTTGATCCTTGGGCTGGTGCTTTTGTGGCTGCGTGTTAGCCGCAAGGGGCTGGAAATCCGCGCCATGATGCAAAACCCCGAAGGGGCGGTGCTGTCGGGCATTTCGGTGCGCTGGACGGCCCTTCCCGTCACCATGTTGACCGGGGCTTTGGCGGGGATGGCGGCGATCCTGCTCAGCCAGTCGATCTTTGTCTCGCCCACCTCTGGCACCATGCCACTGATCAAGGGGTTGACGATTGCTCTTCTGGGCGGGCTAGGCTCGGTTCCCGGTGCGGTGGCGGGCGCGGTCATCATCGGGTTTCTCGAGGCGGTGGTGGGTGCCATCCCCTTCCTTGGCCAACGCTATGTGCTCTTTGCCACCTTTCTCTTCATCATCGTCGTTCTCATCATCCGCCCGCGTGGGATTGGTGGGCTGTTGGATGAGGCGCGGAAATGACAGATAAAACGCTTTATGAAATAGGCCAGCGTCCCGCTGAGATCCTCCTGCACCCCGATGGCGATGCGCCGCTGACGCGCCGCCGCTTGCCGTTCACCCGCCGCCATATCTTTAAATGGCGCTCGCGGCTGAACCCCAAAACGCTGGAACAAGAGCGTTTGATGGCCGACAAGCGGCCCTTGTGGTGGGCCATCGGTCTGGGCGCGCTGGCACTGACAGCGCCTTTCCTGTCGAACCAGATGCTGACGATTGCCGCGATTTTCTGCATCTTTTCAGCCATCAACGTGCTGTGGACACTGGTCATCGGCACGGCGGGGATTTTCAGCCTTGCCACCTTGGCGATCTTTGGAATCGGGGCCTATGTATCGGCCGCGTTGAACGTCTATCTGGGCCTGCCCTGGCCTTTGATGTTCGTGGCGGGCGGCCTTGCGGGGCTGGTGGTGGGGGGCTTTCTGGCGCTGCCCTCAACGCGTCTTGACGGGCTTTACTATGCACTTCTGACCATGGGTTTTGCCGAGATTTGCCGGGTTTTTATCCAGCAACTCAAGCCCCTTGGCCCGCAAAACGGCAGCATCAACAACGTCGGCAGCTTCATTCCCGCAGAATGGCAGTTGCAAAGACCGGGGCTTCTTTTGGGTTTTGCCGGGGCCTTTGTGATCTTGCTGCTGGCCCTTTTGGTCTTTCGCATCGTCAATTCCGAACGGCTGGGGATGCTCTTGCAAACCGCGCGCGAGGATGAGGCGTTTGCCGAGGCCACCGGCATCGATTATCGCCGGGCGCGGCTGCATGTGTTTCTGATTTCCTCTGCTGGGCTGGGGGTGATCGGGGCGTTTTATGCACAGTTTTACAACTCGATCTCGCCGCAGGTGTTCAGCCTCGATCAGTTGATGCTGCTCTTCGCGATGATCGTCATCGGCGGTTTGGGCCGCAGCGAAGGCGCGGTGATTGGCACCGCGATTGTGGTTCTGATCGACAAGGGTCTTTTGAACCTTGGCCCGGTTCGCATCCTTCTGGTTGCCGCCATCATGCTGGGGGTGACGCTTTTTCTTCACAACGGCCTTGCCGGGGCGCGTGAGCAGTTCCGCGGCTGGCGCCGTCGCAAACAATCTGAGGCGCGCGCGCGCCGCACTGAAAAGGGGGGTGAGGTTATGCCCGAAGAAGCCATCGAGATCGCCGACAAGCAGGAAATCTACTATCGCCGTTTTCAAAAGCGCCTGCGCGACCGGTTGAAGACGCTCATCACACCCGAGCTCATTGAAGAGCATCGGCGCAACCCCCTGGGCCATCATTCCGACAGCCTGTCGCGTGTGTTGAACCATTTCCGCCGGGGCGAGGTGGCCGACAAATACGCCATCATGCGCCAGCCCGAGGCGTTTCACGCCTATAAGATCGTGGCCTTTTCCGGCGTGCGCGGCGCGCCGCCGCGTCTGGTGGATGATCGCACCTATTATGACATCAACGAGGCCTATCACGCGGTGTTCCTCTTGCGTGTCAATGACCTGATGGAAGCCTGACATGACCAATACCCGCATCTTCGGCTATGCCGATCCCTTGTGCGCCCGTGCCGGTGGGCGCGTGGATTTCATGATCTCGGTCGAGGGCCGCGATGAGGTGCAGGCCCGTTTGGTCCGCGTGCTGCACGGCGATGAGAACCCCGAGGGACCGGGATATGTCGAACAGGCGGTAGAGGTTGCGCTGCCCGCCAGCCTGAAGGTGAAACGCCAGTTCACCCAAGTTGGCAGCTTTGCCCGCGCCGATGATCCGGATGGGAAGCTGGATGAATTATCCTCTTTCACGCTTTTTGCCCATGTGTTCCCGACCTTGCCCAAGTCCGAACGCCAGCAGATTCTGGGGCGGTGGGATATTGAAGGCTCCAAAGGGTTCGGTCTGGGCATTGATCCCGATGGTCATGTCGCCATGTGGCTGGGTGATGGCGCGGGGGTGGATGAGATCCGCACCGAGATCACCCTTGTGCCGCGCGCGTGGTATTTTGTGGCCGCCAGCTATGATGCCGCCACCAAAGAGGCGCAGCTTCATGTCATCACCTGCGTGACCCAGTGGAACAGCCGGATTTCCACCGTGGTGCCCTTTCAAGGCGACAGTTGGATCAAAGAGACGCTCCGCCACGGGCCGGGGGCCACGGCGGGGGCTGCCCGCTTCAAACTCGCCTCAGCCACCGCCTATAACCCGGTGCGCGGCCATTACGGGGCGTTTTTGTTCAACGGCAAGATTGACCGGTCGGGCGTCTACACCCGCCCCTTAACCCGGCCCGAGGTCGAGGCGCTCGCGCGTGGCGCTGCACCGGGGCGCGAGGGGCTTTTGGCCTATTGGGACCCCACCGCCAATCTGGCCCGCGACGGCGTGGGCGACACCATTCCCGACACGGGCCCGCATGGGCTGCATATGCAAGGCGTCAACAGCCCGGTGCGCTGCATGACCGGGGTCAACTGGCGCGGCGAGGACAGCTATCGTCTGGCACCTGAAACCTTTGGTGGCGTCCATTTCCACGACGATGCCATGACCGATTGTCAATGGGATGTGACCCATTCCCTGGCCCTGCCGGACGATCTGAAGTCAGGCGTCTATTGCCTGAAGGTTTCGGGCGGCGGGGGCGAGGACAGCATCCCCTTCATCGTACGGCCCAAGACGCCCAAGGCAAAGCTGGCCTTCCTTCTGCCGACCTTCACCTATCTGGCCTACGGCAACGAACACCTCAGCTATGAGGCCCCCATCGCCCAAGCCATCACTGCCCATACCCCGGTGATCGTGGCCGAGGATCTGGAATACAAGAAACTCGAAGAATTCGGGCTTTCGACCTATGACCACCACGCCGACGGGGCGGGCTGCTGCTTTTCGTCTTGGAAACGCCCGATCATCACGCTGCGCCCGCGTTACCGGCTGCCTGCGATGAACTTCCCTTGGGCGCTGCCTGCCGATCTGTCGCTGATCTGGTGGCTGGAACATGCGGGCTATGACTATGACCTCATCACCGACCATGACCTGCATGCCGAGGGGTTGGACTGCCTGAAACCCTATGCCTGCGTGGTGAATGGCACCCATCCGGAATACTATTCCGAAGAAATGATGGACGCGACCGAGGCCTATTTGGGCCAAGGTGGGCGCGTCATGTATCTGGGTGGCAATGGCTATTACTGGGTCACCGGCACGCGGCCGAATGATCCGGCCTGCATCGAGGTGCGCAAACTGGACTCAGGCAGCCGGGCTTGGCAGGCTGAACCGGGCGAGGGCTATCTTGCCTCAACCGGTCAGCGCTCGGGCCTGTGGCGCAGCCGGGGCCGCGCGCCGCAAAAGATTGTCGGCCTTGGCTTTACCACCGAAGGCATGGACGCATCAGAACCGTTTGAACGCATGCCCGACAGTTTCCACCGCCGGGTGTCGTGGATTATGGAGGGCATTGGTGAGGAGGAATTGATCGGCGATTTCGGCCTTGCCTGTGACGGGGCAGGGGGGGTGGAACTGGACCGCTATGAGCTGGGTCTGGGCACCCCGCCCCATACCATGCTCTTGGCCGCGACAATCGGGCATTCCGACAACTACCCTTTGGTCAGCGAAGAGGTCACCTATGCCTTCCCCGGCCGGGGCGGCACGCAGGATGCGCAGGTGCGTGGCGACATGATCTATTTCACCACGCCCAATCACGGCGCCTGCTTTGCCGCAGGCTCGATCGCATGGTCACAGGCCCTGCCTTGCCGAGGTGGTGAAAACAACGTGGCCCGAATCATGCGAAACGTGTTGAATGCGTTTCTGACGCAAGGAGAGCTGCCCGGAGCTGCCTTCAAAGGCGACGAAAAGCTTTGGCGCTAGCCTTGCGAGCAAAGGGGGCGCCCATGGGACTTGGCATTGCCAGCTTTTCCCGGTTCATCACCGAGATGAATGATCGCACGCGCGAAGCGGATGCCGAGGAGTTGGCGCGCTGGGCGGTGGGGGAATTGTCGCAGACCCTTGGCTTTGATGCCGCATGGTATGGCTGGGCCAAACTTCGCCCCGAGGGGGTGGAGGTATATGCCAACGCCAGCCTGAACCTGCCCGATGGGTTTTACGACTATTGGCGCACCATGGCCGATCAGGACCTTCTGGCGCGCTATATGATCGAAAACCCCGGCAAGGTCGCGACCTATGATCGCAAACAGCCGCGCCAGACCGATGGCATGGCCAGCCTCTCGGACAAGTTCGGCCTGCGCCGGATGAGCACGGCGATGAACGGGCATTACACGGATTACGCCTCGTTTTACATCTCGTCCTATCGGGTGGGGGCCGAGGCCCGCAATTGGTCCGAGGCCGAGCGCGACTATCTGCAATGCGCGGTCGATCAGCTGTCCTCGGCAATGAAGCTGACATCGGCCGAACCGGGGCGGCCGGACCGACCGGGCACGGTGACGATCCTCGCCTCGGAAAATGGCATTGGCCTTTTGGGGCTCACGGCGCTGCGCGCCCAGTTTGGCGAGGTTTGGCCGCGCTGGACCGGCGATCATCTGCCCGACCAGCTGGCCCATCTTATCGGATGCCCCGGCCAGCACATTCTGCCCGACCGCGATCTTGTGATCATGGTCGAGGCCGCGCCCCGGTTCCAGGGCATGGGCCTGCGCCGGTTGACCCTGCGCCGTCTGACGCGGATCGACATGTTGACCCCGCGTGAGCGTGAGGTGGCCCATGCCCTGTCAGATGGCCATAGCCACAAAGAGGTGGCGCGCATTCTGGGCCTTGCGCCGGCCACAGTCAGGAACCAAACACAGGCGATCTACCAAAAGCTGGGCGTCGACAACCGCGCCAGCCTCTGTGCGGCGCTGTCACAACCGCATTAAGCCGCCTTGCGCCGGGGCATCTCGAGCGCCAGTAACAGCCGCACCTCATGCGCCTTCAGAGTCCGGCGGGCCGAGACACAGGCCTCAGGGTTCACAGGCTCTGGCATTTCGGCAAAGACGGCAAACAAGTCATCGCGCGCGGCGGGCTAAAAGCTTTCGCTCCAGATGCCATCTGGCCAAGATCACTTGGTGATGGTCAAACATCAGGTGCAGATAAGTCACCTCTTGCACCACTGTCGGCAAAAGGCCGGGCTGGCCTGCCATGTGCTGCGCGCGCTCAAAGCCTTGTCTTCGCCAAAACACATCTCGGCCCGCGTGCCGCTTGGCAACAGGCAATGCTGGCGCAACACTTTCCTGTCACGTTCCGGCTGGCTTGCGCCCAAGGTGCCCTTGCAGATCAGGATCGGCTGCTAGGTGGCGTTACCGGATGTGCCATTGAAAACGGGCGCGACGGTTCTTCTTGTTCTGCCACCCCATCCTCTGGGCTTTAGAGCGGGTCGCATTCAATCTGATTCAGATTGAATGCGATCCAAGACAGGCAAGCCGTTGGGAATGTTGGGTATGGCGTTTGATCGGCTGAACCCAATCAAACGCCATATGCTTTAACGGCCTGTTAACCTCGTTTTGGCAAGCTCCTTCCATGATGACTCGATGGATTGCCCCCCTTGTTCTCGCCGTTCTGGTCGGCTGTGGCGCACAACCCGCGCCCGAATTTTTTGGTGCCAAGCGCAGCGAGGTCAGTCGCGATGGCCGCAGCTATGTGGTGTTTTTCACCGAAAAGCGGGTTGAGGTTATTCGTCTGGGCTATGCCCCGCGCGGGGCGCATCAGGCGATCCGCGCCACCATGATCGACCTGATCCCCCAGGTGACGGGCTGCAAACTGGTAGACAGCACGCTGCAAGGCGACAGCGGCGAGATGCGGGGCAGCATCCGCTGCTGATCCTCAGGCGCGCAGGAACAACTCCCACAGCGCCCAAGCGGCGGCGGCGGCGAAGAGGATGCCAAATCCGGGGCTTGCCATCGAAAACTCCAACGCCGCCATTCCGGCGGGCACCGCTACCGTCACCGCCCGAACCCATGTCTTGGCAAAGAACGGATGGTTGCGATCAAGGAATTTGTACTTCGGACTGTTGCTCATCTGGGGCCCCCCTTGGCTCCAAGATAGGCATGACGATAGGCCAGCACCACCCCTCCGGCCGCGCCCAAATGTTTGCTCAAAGTCACCCAGAAAAGATTGCCAAGGGCCAATGCTGCCAGAATTGCGACCCTCACCACCGCCCCTGACCTGATAAAGCTGTTGCAGGTGGCCAATTATTAAGGGATCCGCCACCAGCTTGGGTTCAGTGCCGCAGGAATGAACAAGAACCACGCGATCATGCGGTTCTACAGCTTTTCAAAATGGACGCGACACGTGGATCATCAAGCGATGCTGCGCACGGCAGAATTGCGCGCACAACCGGGTCATCCACACCCTGTGCAGGAGGTTTATGCCGGCGATGTCTGAGATCACGGCGGATCTATGGCCGCTCCCTTTGTCCCAGACAAAGCAGGAACCCTGATGCAGCGAGATGGCCAGCGTGTCGTCACGGTCATGAGAGCGTATCGCATTTGATCGGCTGAACCAGATCAAACGCGATGTTCTCCAGCACATGCTGCACCTGGCGTTTCACAAGGCCCGCCGAGACCATCGCAATCTCATAAGGCCACCGGCCGAAGGGTGAGGCACGCTCAGCATTGCCGCCCCCGGCATCCGAGACCGCCTTGAAGAACGCCAGATACCCATCCGTGTGGACGCGCCGCAGATCCTTCATCGTGACCGGATCGGCGTCGTGGACGGCGAGCTTTTTCCAAAGGCCCGACTCGCCCAGAAGATTCTTGAAGCGCCGCTTGGTTTCGGGGTTTTTGGCATGGCCCGTTCCGGCCGGGGCTGCACACGGCCGCCGACCGGGATGGTCAGCACATGTTCGTCCGTTGTGTGCCACGGGCGGCTTTCGTCGCGGCAAAAGGACGGGGGTTATGCGGCCTGTCCCTGGTTGCCCCTTGGTTCCGATCGGGCAAGATGCCTTGGGCCCACGGTTTCGAACCCGCAAGCGGCGCGCCATAGGGCAGATGCACCATGATGATCGGGCGCTGCGGTGCAAAGCGCAAGGGTGCTGTTGCACGGGAGAAACAGCCTTGCCCGGCCGTCGCCTTCCATGATTTTACCATAGTGCTGATGTGAGGTGAAACGCGCTATGGTTGCGGCTTAGGGCTTTTGCAGCGATAAGGATTTGAGAAGATGTTAAAGTTATTTCTGATCTTCGTTCTGGCGGCCGCGCCGATGCTGGCCGGTTCCATCGCAACCGCTGAAGAGCGGGTGACGTTGGGCTGGGGCCGCATCTTTACGAATGACTTTCTCGGCGATGGCAACGACCGCTGGCGGACGGGCTCTTACACTGTCAGCCGGGTGCGCGGGCCCTCGTGGCAGGGCCATGCGGCGCATGGGCTTGGCGACATCCTGGAATTGCGCGGCCATGGCGGGGTGATCTCACCGTCGAACCTGACGACGCCTGCCGCCAATGATCGGCGCTATGCCGGGGTGCTCAGCCTTGGCCTGAACACCCATTTCGGCTGGCGGCAGGCCGAGGTTGACCTTGGCGCCGAGCTTGCGCTGACCGGGCCGCGCAGCGGGATCGGCAGCTTTCAAAAGTGGTTTCACAACCAGGCCAACATTGTGCCGCCCTCTGCTGCGGTGCTGGATGCCCAGATCGGCAATCGCCTGCATCCGGGCCTGAATGCCGAGATTGGTCGCAGCTTTGGCTTGGGCGACGCGGTTCAGCTGCGCCCCTTCGCCGAGGCGCGGATGGGCGTTGAAAACTTTTGGCGGATGGGTGGTGACATCACCATTGGCCGCTTTGGCCAAGGCGGGCTTTTGCTGCGCGATGTCACCACTGGCCAACGCTATCGCGGGATCGAGGGCACACGGTCCGAGGGGGTAAGCCTTACGTTGGGTGGTGATGTCACCCATGTCTTTGACAGCGCGCTTTTGCCCTCAGGCGGCAACGTTACTGCTGAAAAGGACCGCTACAGGCTGCGCGCGGGCCTGCATTGGCAGGGCAAACGCTCCTCAGCTTTTTACGGTGTCAGCTATCTGTCACGCGAGTTTGTCGATCAACCCGAAGGCCAGCTTGTCGGGGCGCTCAGTCTGAGCTTGCAGTTTTGAGGGGCCGAACAGGCTTCGAATCAATTTGACCATGTTGTGCCACATTATAAATAAAACTATGCCAATAGTGTTGACTTTGGGGCAATATCGGCGGCAATTGGGGCAATATCGGCGGCAATTTTTGTTAAAGTGATATTTCGAAAAGGCATAAAGGCAATGAAAACGGGCTCTTTGGGCACGTTCGTTATCCCTTGGTCACGCACAGAAGTTGACGGCATGAAGGCCGCGCCCCTGGACGTTCTGGCGGTCGGCGCAACTTGGCGTTGGTCAGGTGCGGCGGTTCGCGTGGATGGGCCGCAGGGATTGTTGGTTCTGGATGGTTCCGAGGGGGCTGCGGACATACGCAAGCGTGCGGCGCGCATGGTGCGCAGGTTGGTGGGGCTGGGTGACCTTGAGTCGCTGCAGAAGGACGCCGCATCCGATCCGGTGTCTGATCAGGGCTTCATCGTCACCGACGGTCATCAAAGCTATACGGTCACCCTCATTCCCGTGCCCGATACGGGTGCCCTGCTCTTGATGCTGGTGGGCGATCTGCCCCCGGTCGATCAAGATCTGTGGGTGGTGCGCGCGGCCATTGACCTCACCCATTCGGGCGCCGGTGCCCGCACAGCGGGCGGGCTGATTTGCTTTACCCCCGACACGCGCCTTGCCACGCCGATGGGGGGCCGCATGATCCGCGATCTGCAGCCGGGTGACATGATCGAAACCCGTGACAATGGCCCGCAAGAGGTTTTGTGGTGCGGCCACCGCCGCATGACCGGCGCGCGGCTTTATGCGATGCCGCATCTGCGCCCGATCCGCTTTAAGGCTGGGGCTTTGGGCATTGGCCGCCCGGATGAGGATCTTTTGGTTTCCCCCCAGCACCGCATGCTCCTGAAGGGCCCTGCCGCACAGGCGCTGTTCCACACGCCCGAAGTTCTGGTGGCGGCCGAGGATCTGTTGAACGACCAAACGGTGATCGTGGACCACACGCTGCGCGAGGTGACCTATGTGCATATCTTGTTGCAGCGCCACAATGTGATCTGGGCCAACGGGCTGGAAACGGAAAGCTTCCACCCGGCCAACACCGCGCTTGAGACGGTGGACCCCGGACAACTGGGCCATCTGTTGCAGCTGTTGCCGGGTGTCGAGGCGAACCCGCACAGCTATGGTGATTACGCCCGGCGCAATCTGTCGGCCTCTGAGGCCGCCATTTTGCGCTATGAAATGGCAGGATAACGCCAACCTCCTCGTGCGCCTTCGGCACCTCGTCGGGGGCGAAAGCCAAGGAGCGACGAAGTCGACGACGCGGCTGGGGTTGGCTGTTGACTCCACTCTTCGCCCCTGTATAAGCCGCGCTATTGTCCCGGAAGAGATTCCGGGGCTTTTCGTTGGTGTTGGTGGACCTTGCAAAAGGAACCCTGTCGTCCCGAATGGGAAGAGGACAACGCCCTTCACATCTGCCCTTCGGGGCCAAAGAAGGAGATCAGCCGTGACCAAACGCACGTCTGCCAAGTACAAACTTGACCGCCGCATGGGCGAAAACATTTGGGGCCGCGCCAAGTCGCCGGTCAACAAGCGTGAATATGGCCCTGGCCAGCACGGCCAGCGCCGCAAGAACAAGCTGTCGGATTTCGGCACCCAGCTGCGTGCCAAGCAAAAGCTCAAGGGCTACTATGGTGACTTGACCGAAAAGCAGTTCCGCAAGATCTATGGCGAGGCCGAGCGTGTGCGCGGCGACACCGGTGAGATGCTGGTGGGTCTGTTGGAGCGTCGCCTTGATGCGGTTGTCTACCGCGCCAAGCTGGTTCCGACCATTTTCGCCGCCCGTCAGTTCGTCAACCATGGCCACGTCAACGTGAACGGCAAGCGCGTGAACATCGCGTCTTACCGCGTCAAAGAAGGCGACGTTGTCGAGGTTCGCGAGAAGTCCAAGCAGTTGGCCATCGTGATCGAAGCCCTTGCTTCGGCCGAGCGTGACATTCCTGACTATCTGGACGTCGATACCAACAAGAAAATCATCAAGTTCGTCCGCACCCCCGGCCTGGGCGATGTGCCCTATCCGGTGAAGATGGAACCCAACCTGATCGTCGAATATTACGCCAAGAACTAACGGCGCGGTGCGCTAAAACGCACCTTTCATTCGGGGCCGCGCCGCAAGGTCGCGGCCCTTTTTCCTTCTCAGGTGTCCCATCCGAGGTGTCCCATGTCCCATAAGCCCAATCTGGAAAGCCAATTCGAACGTGGCTTGTTTGCCAGCCGCTGGCTGATGGCGCCAATGTATCTGGGGCTGGTTGTCAGCCTTGCGATGCTTTTGGTGATCTTCGTCAAGGAACTGGCCTATTATGTGCCGCAGGTCTTCACCATGACCGCCGATCAGGGGATATTGGCGATCCTGACGCTGATCGATCTGTCGCTGGCGGCCAATCTTTTGCTGATCGTGCTCTTTTCAGGCTATGAGAATTTCGTCTCAAAGCTGGAAATTGGCGAAAATGCCGACCGGCCCGACTGGATGGGCACGGTCGATTTCTCGGGGCTGAAGATGAAGCTCATTGCCTCGATCGTGGCAATCTCGGGGATCCATTTGCTGAAGGTGTTCATGGCCTTGGGCAAACCCGGCGTCTATGCCGTCACCAGTGAAACCTTGAAATGGATGGTTATCATCCATCTCACCTTTGTCATCTCGGGGGTCTTGCTTGCGTTGATGGACTGGATGGCAGCCAAGACCACCAAGCATTGAAAGGCCACACCATGACCCAGACCGTTCACACCCGCATTGACGGCCCGCTTGTCATGATCGGCTTCGGCTCGATCGGCCGTGGCACGCTGCCCCTGATCGAACGCCATATCGGGTTCGACCGAGCCGCCTTTACCGTGATCGAACCCTCGGGCGAATTTGCCCATATTCTGCACGATCACGGCATCCGCCATCTGCAACTGGCGCTGACGCCTGACAATTATGCCGCCACGCTGCGCGGCCTGTTTCCGGCGGGCAAGGGGATGGTTGTTAACCTGTCGGTCGATGTCGACAGCATCCTGTTGATGGAGCTTTGTGCCGAGCTTGGGGTGCAATACATCGATACCGTGGTGGAACCTTGGCCGGGGTTCTACTTCGGCTCCACACTCCCCAATGCTGACCGCACCAATTACCCCTTGCGCGAAAAGGTCCGCGCCTTGGGCAAGAACCATGTTGGCGGCCCAACCGCCGTGTCTTGCTGTGGGGCCAACCCCGGCATGGTGTCTTGGCTTTACAAAGAGGCGCTCTTGCGCCTCGCCGCCGATACCGGCGTTGCCGCCGCCCCCAAAACCCGCGCTGACTGGGCGCAGTTGTCCATGACCTTGGGCGTCAAAGGCGTGCATGTGGCCGAACGCGACACCCAGGTTTCCGCCCGCCCCAAACCGCCGGGGGTGTTTGTCAACACATGGTCGGTGGATGGGCTTCTCAGCGAAGGCTATCAGCCCGCCGAACTGGGCTGGGGCACGCATGAAAAGAAACTCCCGCCCCATGGCCACAGGTTCACCCAAGGTGCGGGCTATGCGATCTGGATTGACCGCCCCGGTGCCGATACCCGCGTGCGCTCATGGTGCCCCACGGTCGGGCCGCAGTTCGGCTATGTGGTGACGCATAATGAATCACTTTCGATCCCCGACTACTACACCGTCTGGGACGGCGACCGGGCGATCTACCGGCCCACCTGCCACTATGCCTATCACCCTTGCAATGATGCGATCCTGTCCTTGCATGAAATCAACGGCGCAGGGCAAATCCCTGACAAGAAACACATTCTGACCGCGGATGAGATCACCTCGGGCGGCGATGATCTGGGCGTGTTCCTTTATGGCCACGCCAAAGGCGCGATGTGGTATGGCTCGCGGCTGACCATCGACGAGGCGCGCGCGCTTGCCCCCTATCAAAACGCCACCGGCATGCAGGTGACCTCGGCGGTGCTTGCGGCCATGGTCTGGGCGGCCGAAAACCCCCGCGCAGGCTGGGTCGAGGCCGATGAGATGGACCACGACCGCTGCTTGACCGTTCAGCGCCCCTATCTTGGCCGGGTAGAATGCCACTACACCGATTGGACCCCGATCCAGCACCGCATCAACAGCTTTGCCGAGGACCGCGATGACGACGATCCGTGGCAGTTCACCAACTTCTTGGCCGTGTAACCGCCTGCCTTCTATCTGAAAGCGCGGGCAGATCGGATCTTCGCCGGAAATCCGCCCGCGAAAACCAACGGGGTCGCCGCCTGTCGGCCCTTTGCCTTTCCACTGGCCTTGTGCCCAGTCGGGCGGTAAAAGCCGGGCCAGACCTTGGGGAATCCGATGAACGACCACATCCGACCACAGCCCGGCATCCTGGACATTGCCCTTTACGAAGGTGGCAAGGCCTTGGTGGCGGGGGTGACCAACATCGTCAAGCTCTCCTCGAATGAAAACCCCTTTGGCCCCTCGGACAAGGCGAAAGAGGCGTTTCAACGCTCGGTCCACCAACTGCACCGCTACCCGCCCACCGATCACGCCGCCTTGTGCGAAGCGATTGGCGAGACCCATGGGCTAGACCCCGCCCGCATCATCTGCGGCGTGGGTTCGGATGAGATCATCCATTTCCTCTGCCAAGCCTATGCTGGGCCCAAGGACGAGGTGGTCTATACCGAACATGGCTTCCTCATGTATCGCATCTCGGCCATGGCGGCAGGCGCCACTCCGGTTGAGGTGCCCGAGCGTGAGCGCACCACCGATGTCGACGCCATCCTGCGCGCCTGCAACCAGAGCACCAAACTGGTGTTCATCGCCAACCCCAACAACCCCACCGGCACGATGATTTCGGCAGCCGAGGTGGAACGTCTGGCCAAAGGCCTGCCGCCGCAGGCGATTTTGGTGCTGGACGGGGCTTACGCCGAATATGTCGAAGGGTTTGACGCGGGTGCCGCGCTGATTGAGGCGCGCGACAATGTCGTGATGACCCGCACCCTCTCCAAGATCTACGGTCTGGGCGGCTTGCGCATTGGCTGGGGCTATGGTCCCAAGCACATCATAGATGTCTTGAACCGTATCCGTGGCCCGTTCAACCTGTCCAACACCCAGTTGGAAACCGCCGAAGCCGCGGTGCGCGATCAGGAGTATGTCGCCAAATGCCGCGCCGACAATACCCGCATGCGCCATTGGCTGGCCGAAGCTTTGGCCGAACTGGGCGTGCCCTCTGACACCTCGATGGCCAATTTCGTCCTTGCCCGCTTTGCCAGCGCCGATGAGGCCGAGGCTTGTGATCTTTTTCTGCAATCGCAAGGCATTATCGTGCGCCGCGTTGCCAGCTACAAGCTGCCCCATTGCCTGCGCATCACCGTGGGCGATGCCGCCTCTTGCCGCCGGGTGGCCCATGCCATCGGCCAGTTCAAAGGTGCCAAATGACCCCGCCGATCTATGACCGCGTGGCCCTCATCGGGCTGGGGCTGATCGCCTCGTCCATGGCGCACGCCATGAAACAATTTGGCCTTGTCGGCGAAATCGTGGGCTATGCCAAAACCGAAGAAACCCGCCGGGTAGCCTTGGAAATCGGCATTTGCGACCGGGTGTTCAGCTCAGCGGCCGAGGCGGTGCAGGGCGCCGATCTGGTGGTTCTGGCAGTCCCCGTCGGCGCTATGGCCGAAATCGCGGCCGAGATTGGCCCGCATCTGGCCCAAGGGGCCTGCGTCACCGATGTGGGCTCGGTCAAACAAGCGGTAATCGCGGCGGTCGGGCCTCATATCCCCGAAGGCGTGGCCTTTGTCCCGGCTCACCCGTTGGCGGGCACCGAACATTCCGGCCCCCGCTCGGGCTTTGCCACGCTTTTTCAGAACCGCTGGTGCCTTCTGACGCCGACCGATCAATCCACCCCTGACGCCATCGCCCGCCTGCGCCGTCTGTGGGAGGCCATGGGCTCCAACGTCGATGAAATGGACGCGCCCCACCATGATCTGGTGCTGGCCGTGGTCAGCCATACCCCCCACCTCATCGCCTATACGATGGTTGGCGTGGCCGACCATTTGCGCCGCGTGTCGAACTCCGAAGTCATCAAGTATTCCGCCAGCGGTTTTCGCGACTTTACGCGCATTGCCGCCAGTGACCCCACCATGTGGCGCGATGTGTTCTTGACCAACAAAGAGGCCACGTTGGATATTCTGGGCCGCTTTACTGAAGAGCTGTTCGTGCTTCAACGCGCGATCCGCATGGGAGATGGTGACCAGTTGCATGCGTATTTTACCCGGACCCGCGCCATTCGCCGCGGCATCATTGAGGCCGGTCAAGACACTGACGCGCCCGATTTTGGCCGCGTCGCGCCAGCCCCGAAACCGGGCGAATAGCCCGTTGGCCCGGGCGCTTGGGCTCGCTCTGGTCATGGTTCTTGGGATGATCCCGGCTGAGGGTCCGGCTTGGGCCGACGCGCCAACAAGCTCGATCCGGCCCGCCGCACGCCCGGCGGCCATGCAGGCCACCCCTACCGCTATGCAGGCGGCTCAGCCAACACAGGCCACCAGCGCCGTCATGCGGCCAAGGCCCCGGCCCGCCGGATTCCTGATGCCCAGCCCCGCGACGCAGGGAACGGCCCCCGAACCCGTGCTGGCAGAATCGACAGCCCTTGCCGCCGCTGGCACCCCAGCCCGGTCCTTGCGCCCCAAACCCCGCCCTGATGGGCTGGACACCCTCGCCGCCGCTCCAGCGGTCACGCCCACACCTACGGATGAACCGCAACCCGAACCGCAGCAAAGCCGCAAGAAACAGGAAAAGCTGTCGAAAAAGGGCTCAGTCTGCGGCGATCCGGCGATCAAGGGCGAGGCTCTCGCCCCGATCAAGGGCAAGGTCAAAGGCTGCGGTCTGGACAAACCGGTGCGCGTCACCTCAATCAGCGGTATCCGTCTGAACCAACCCGCTACCTTTAGCTGCGACACCGCCAAAGCTATGAAATCTTGGATCGAAAACGGTCTGCGCCCCGCCATGGGGCGGCGCGAGGTGGTCGAGATCCGCGTCGCTGCCAGCTATGTCTGCCGCAACCGCAACAACAAAAAGGGCGCCAAGATCAGCGAACACGGGCGCGGTCGGGCGGTTGATGTTGCAGGCTTTGTCTTTTCCGATGGCACCGAATGGTCCATCGCACGCAACTACAACAAACAAGTACGCCGCGCCCATAAGGCGGCCTGCGGCATCTTCGGCACCACGCTTGGTCCCGGGTCAGACGGCTATCACGAGGACCATCTGCACTTTGACATCGCGCGCCACAGCAACGGGCCCTATTGCCGATAGGTACCTGATTTAAAACAAATCACTCGCCCATCACAAAGGCCGGCCCCAAGGGCAGCGGCCCAAAGCTCATCCGCCCCCCCTTGGCAACCAAAGGCACCACCAGCACATCGGGGTCCTCGCCTTGCGCGGCCATGATCTCAAGCCCCCGCGTCAGCGAAGGCTCAAACCCCGGCGTAATCACGCCTGCGGCCACCAAAAGCGGCGGCAACAGCTGCCAGTTCTCCACGCGCACCGAAATCTCACCGGCGGCATAGCCCAGATCGTCGGGGGCCAATGCGCCCTTGGCAAAGAACTTCAGATCGCCCCAAAGCACCCGCGCCCCAGTCAGGTCAAGCGCGCGCAGGGCAGGGCGGCTTTGGGCCGCATGACGGTCGAGCGGAGCCGACAGCGTGACCGTGGCATCCAGCGCCATGGCCTCAACCATATCGCCAAGGCCCGCCGCCATGGCCAGCGCGGGGTCAACGCCCAAACTGTCCACGGCCAGCCCCAGCCGATACATCGCCTCTGCCCCATCCTCAGCCCGGATCGACACCACCGCCCGTTTGGCTCCCAAGGCCGCGCCCGTCTTGGGCGTCAGCACCAGCGCATCGCCCTCCACCACCGCCTCTGACAGCGCAAGACCCGGGCCGGGCACCAGCAAAAGGCTGGCCATCAGTCGGTCGGTATCCAGACCAAACTCTTGGCCAGAAACGGAAATCTCCTGATCCCCCGGCAGGGCGGCAATCAGATGCCACGGCTTCCAACTCATGGCGAACACTTGGGCAAAGGGCGCGCGCCATGCCATGCCCTGCGCCGGATCGGCCAGCACAGGCGCGGTGATGGTCAGGTCAAACCGGCTGGGAAAGCCAACGACTTCCAGCGTCTCATAGGTGGCGACACGGCCCTGCGCGACCTCGGCGTCAAACCAGCTGCGCGCGGCCGCTTCCACCCCGCGCGACCCCACCAGCCACCAGCCGCCCCACAGCCCCGCAAGGATCACCGTCAGCCAAATCAGACCACGCATCTTGCCCCCTTCCCATTTTGTCCGCGCCTTTCTACACCATTGCAGGTGCAAAGGGCCAGTGACGGCAGGTCGCGGCGCGAAGGGATGGCGCAAAAGATGTCGAATGACATGTGGGTGTTCGGCTATGGCTCCTTGATCTGGAACCCGGAGTTTCCGGTGGCCGAACAGCATGTCGCCCGCGCCACGGGCTGGCATCGCAGCTTTTGCATGCGTTCAATCCACCACCGCGGCACCGAAGCAGCACCCGGCCTTGTGCTGGCGCTGGATGCCGATCCGGGGGCCCATTGCGACGGGGTGGCCTTTCGCGTCACGGCAGGGGCCGAGGCCGCCACGCTGCAGGCCCTGCGCGACCGTGAGTTGATCTCATCGGCCTATCTCGAACGCTGGCTGCCGATCACGCTGACCGACGGGCGGCAGGTCTCTGCGCTGGTCTTTGTCATTGATCCAGACCATGTGCAGTATTGCGGCGGTCTGCCGCTGGAGGATCAGGCCCAGATCATCGCCTGCGCCATCGGCGGGCGCGGCCCGAACCGCGACTATCTGCACGCCACCGCCGCCCATCTGGCCGACCTTGGCATCGCTGATGCCGATCTGGAATGGCTCTCCCAGCGCGTCCGCGCGCTTTAGCGGCTCAGCACCCACCCCTTTGCCCGAGTTTTGCTTGGCATGGCCCGTGCGCCTGCTATGGTTGGGCTGCACCACAGCATGCGGCCACACCATATGCCAAAGACCGAGATTCAGGGCGGCGTCCTTTTCAGCCAACCCATCCGCCAGATCGTGACCATGCTTTTGGTCTCCGGCCTTGTTGTGGCCGGGGCTTGGCTCATCCATGACACTGTCTTGGGCATTATCCAGACAAGCCCGTGGCTGAACGGATTTATCGCGGGGGTATTTCTTTTGGCCGTGGTCACCTGCTTTTGGCAGGTGTTCATCCTTGTGAAATCGGTCAGCTGGATCGAAGCCTTTGCGCGCCACGAACCCGGCTCGGCCGAGGCCGAGGCGCCCTTGCTGCTGGCCCCCTTGGCACAGCTGTTGCGCAGCCGGGGCGCGCGGTCGAACCTGTCGTCCTCCTCCACGCGATCAATCCTTGAATCTGTCGCCACCCGCATCGACGAGGCGCGCGACATCACGCGCTATCTGATCAACCTTCTGATTTTCCTTGGCCTTCTGGGCACATTCTATGGCCTCGCCACCACGGTGCCCGCGGTGGTCGACACCATCCGCAGCTTGACCCCCGAAGAGGGCGAGACCGGGCTTGATGTGTTCTCCAAGCTGATGGGTGGGTTGGAAAGCCAGTTGGGCGGCATGGGAACGGCGTTTTCGTCATCACTTCTCGGCCTTGCAGGCTCGCTGGTCGTGGGTCTTTTGGAGCTTTTTGCGGGTCACGGGCAGAACCGCTTTTACCGCGAGTTGGAGGATTGGCTGTCTTCAATCACCCGCGTCGGCTTTACCTCGGGCGATGGTGAGGGCGACACGGGCGCGATGGCCGGGCTGATCGACCATCTGGGCGCGCAGGTGGATGTGCTGCAAACCATTGCGGCCCAAGGCGACTACAGCCGTCAGGCGCTGGAAGAGCGGCTGGCCACGCTTGATGCCACGCTGGCCCAGATCGCCGCGCAAAGCGAGGTGGCGCTGAGCCAAACCGCAAATCAAACCGCCGTTCTGGCCCGCATAGCCGAGGGGCAAGAGCGGCTGATCGCCGCCCTCAGCGGCGCCGAGGGCGGGGCCGCCTCGCATGCCGAAAGCCGGATGCGCCTGCGCTCCATCGACGTGCAGCTTTTGAAAATCCTTGAGGAAATGGCCGCAGGCCGCACCGAGACCACCGCCGATCTGCGCGCCGATCTGACGACGCTGACGGCGGCTGTGCGCCAATTGGGCCGGGCGCGCTAGCATGGGACTTTCCCGCCGCCGCGATTCCTCGATGATCTGGCCGGGTTTCGTTGACGCGGTGACCACGCTTTTGATGGTGATGATGTTCGTCCTCACCATCTTCACCGTGATGCAATCGGTCCTGCGTGAGACGATCACCGCCCAAAGCACCGAACTGGACGAGCTGAATTCGCAAGTGGCGCAACTGGCCACCGCGCTGGGGCTGGAACGCGCCCGCGCCGATGGGCTGCAAGCCACGCTCACCGAGGCCGAAACCCGGCTTGGGGATTTCGAGGTGCAGGTGCGTGGGCTTTTGGCTGAACGCGACGCCGCCCTAGGCGATGTCGCCCGGCTGACCGATGAGAAATCGGCGCTGGATGCCGCACTCACCTCAGCCCGCACCGAGATTGACGCCGCCGCCGAGGCCGCCCGTCTCGCCGCCGCGCGGCGCGAGGCGCTGGAGGCGCTGGTGGCCGACCTGCAAGCCAAGGGCAAATCCGACGCCGAGGCGCTGACGGCGGCCCAAACCGAGATTTCCGAGGCCGAAGCCGCCCGACTGGCCGATGCCGCCGCCTTGGCAGCGTTGCGCGAGCGGCTCATGGCATCAGATGATGCACTCGCCGCACTGACGCTCGCGCTTGAGGCCAAGCGGCGCGAGGCCGAAGAGGTGCTGACGCTTTTGGCCGCCGCCCGCGAGGCCCCGCCCGAAGGGGCGGAGAAGGGCACGCTTTTGGACGTCGCCAAAGCGACGCTGACCGAAGAGCAGGAAAAATCGCTAGAAGCGCAGCGCAAGCTGACGCTCTTGAACGAACAGATCGCCGCCCTGCGCGGCCAATTGGCCGAGTTGCAGGGGCTGCTGGATGCCTCTGCCGCGCGCGATGCGGCCTCTCAGGTGCAGCTTGAAAATCTTGGCAGCCAGTTGAACGCCGCATTGGCCCAAGTCGCCGCCGAAGAAAAGCGCCGCGCCGCTCTGGAAGAGGCCGAACGCAAACGGCTTGAGGCGGAAAACGCCGATCTTGAGCGTTTTCGCAGCGAATTCTTCGGCCAACTCTCGCAGCTTTTGGCCGGGCGCGAAGGGGTGCGGGTGGTGGGCGATCGCTTTGTCTTCTCCTCCGAAGTGCTTTTCACCCCGGGTGCCGCCGATCTGGCCCCCGAGGGACGCGCCCAGATCGAAGGCGTCGTGGCGACGCTCTCCGAAGTGGCCGACCAGATCCCGCCCGCCATTGACTGGATCATCCGCGTTGATGGCCACACCGACAATGTGCCCTTGTCCGGCACCGGCGCATTCACCGACAATTGGGAGCTTTCTCAAGCCCGCGCGCTGTCAGTCGTGCGCTTTATGGTCGATGATCTGGGCTTTCCCCCAGCCCGATTGGCCGCCACCGGCTTTGGTGAGTTCCAGCCCGTTGCTGCGGGCGACAGCTCTGAGGCCCGCGCCCAGAACCGGCGCATCGAGTTGAAACTGACCGAGCGCTAGAGCGGGTTGCGTTTGATCGGGCTCAGCTGCTCAAACGCAACGCCACATTCCCAACGGCTTGCCTGTCTTGGATCGCATTCGATCTGAATCAGATCGAATGCAACCCGCTCTAGAAAATTCTTGGCGCAAGAATTTTCGGGGGGCTGTCTGCCCCCCAAGCTGCAATTGCCGGGCAATTGCAGCCCCCCCGAGAGTATTTCCGCCAAGATGAAACCTAAGGGGTCATCGTCAGTGTCAGCTCTTGCCGCGACAGTTCCACCCGGTCGCGCATCAGCGTGGCGGTGGCGGTATAGGTGCCGGGTGGCCAGGCGGGCAGGGTCAGTTTGCGGCCCACCGCGCGGAAGGCAAGGGCTTGGGTCTTTTCGATTTGCACCCTCTCAGTCACCACCGCACCCTCTGGCCCGATGAGTTCGAAGAGGATTGCATCCCCCGCCCTTGGGCCAAAGACATAGGCCCAGACCACCAGCGCGGGGGCGGTGGTGGGCAGGTTGGGCGAGGGCAGTCCTGCCTTGATCGCGTCAAACGCAGGAACCTGATCGGTGAGGCCAAGGCCAAGGATGCCGCCCGGCTGATGCACCAGATCTCTGGCCCAAAGATCATTCCCCGCCGCGCCGCAGGTGGTGGCCTCAGGCGAAAAGGGGTCGATCTTGGCCCCATCGCGGCGGACCGAGAAATGCAGATGCGGAAATTCAGCTTGGCCGGATTGGCCGATCAGGCCCAAGGGCGTGCCGGTTGTGACCGGCTCGCCGGTCTTGACCTGCACCGAGCCTTGTTTCAGGTGGCAGTACTGGGTCTCATACCCATTGCCATGGTCGATCACGACGCCATTGCCGCAGTCTTGCCCGGTGGGGAAGGGGGCGGCATCGGCCACCCCGTCGCGCTGGCCCTTGACCACGCCCGGAGCGGCGGCCAGCACCGCCACCCCGCCCGCCATGGCCGCACGGGTGGGCAGGGCAATGTCGGTGCCGTCATGGCCGTCATAGCTGAGCGGCCCGCAGGTATAGTCGGTCGCCTCGGGGCCCAGGTCATGGTCGTGGTATTGCTGGATATAGCAGTCTTGACCCAAGGTGCAGCCCGCCGGAAACGCCAGTTCAAAGGCCCCCGCCGGGGAGGCGAGGGCCATGAGCAGTGGGGCGAGCGCCCGGATCATGCTGCGGTCACTCCGCCGTCAGCAGCGGCGGTTTCTGACCCGTGAGGCGCGGCTTTTGCGGCTCTTCATAGGTCAGGTGCAGCGCGCCGTCCTTGACGCCAACATGCACCGTTCCGCCCTTGGTCAGCTTGCCAAAGAGCAGTTCTTCAGCCAGCGGTTTCTTGATATACTCCTGAATGACCCGGCCAAGCGGGCGCGCGCCCATCTTGTCATCATAGCCCTTGTCGCCCAGCCACAAGGCCGCATCATCAGACAGGTCGATGTGGACGTTGCGGTCGATCAGTTGCGCCTCAAGCTGCAGGACGAACTTGGTCACCACCTGCATGATGATGTCGCGGCCCAAGGGGGCAAAAGCGATGACCGCATCCAGACGGTTGCGGAATTCCGGCGTGAAGGTGCGTTCGATCGCAGCCGTATCCTCGCCCTCGCGACGGTCGCGGCCAAAGCCGATCGCCGCCTTGGCCATTTCCGACGCGCCCGCGTTCGAGGTCATGATCAAGATCACATTGCGGAAATCCACTGTCCGGCCGTTGTGGTCGGTAAGTTTCCCGTGGTCCATCACCTGCAACAGGATGTTGTAGACATCCGGATGCGCCTTTTCCATTTCGTCCAGCAGGAGGACGCAATGTGGGTGCTGGTCGACGCCGTCGGTCAGCATGCCGCCTTGGTCAAACCCGACATAGCCCGGAGGGGCACCGATCAGGCGGCTGACCGCGTGCTTTTCCATGTATTCCGACATGTCAAAGCGCAGAAGTTCCACGCCAAGCGAGGAGGCGAGTTGCTTGGCCACCTCGGTCTTGCCCACGCCCGTCGGCCCGGCAAAAAGATAGTTGCCGATGGGCTTTTCAGGTTCCCGCAGGCCCGCGCGGGCCAGTTTGATGGCCGAGCACAGCGCCTCAACCGCTTTGTCTTGCCCAAAGACCACGCGCTTCAGGGTCTTTTCCAGATCGCGCAGCGTTTCGGCATCATCCTTCGAGACCGATTTGGCCGGAATGCGCGCGATTTTGGCCACCACAGCCTCAATCTCCTTCACACCCAAGGACTTGCGCCGCTTGCCCTCGGCCAGAAGATGCTGGGCCGCCCCCGCCTCGTCGATCACGTCAATGGCGCTGTCGGGCAGTTTGCGGTCGTGGATATAGCGCGCGGCCAGTTCCACCGCCGATTTGATCGCATCATTGGTGTAGCGCAGATCGTGGTGATCCTCAAAATGCGGCTTCAAGCCCATCAGGATCTTGATCGCATCGGGCACCGAAGGCTCATTCACGTCGATCTTCTGGAACCGGCGCGACAGGGCGCGGTCTTTTTCGAAATGCTGACGGAATTCCTTATAGGTGGTCGACCCCATGCAGCGCAGCTTGCCGCCCTGCAGCGCAGGCTTCAGCAGGTTCGAGGCATCCATCGCCCCACCACTGGTGGCGCCAGCCCCGATCACGGTGTGGATTTCGTCGATGAACAAAATCGCATCCGGGTGATCTTCCAGCTCTTTCATCACCTGCTTCAGCCGCTCTTCGAAATCACCGCGATAGCGGGTGCCGGCCAACAGCGCCCCCATATCCAGCGAATAGATCGTGGCCCCCGCCAGAATCTCCGGCGTCTGCTTGTCGACGATCTTTTTGGCCAGACCTTCGGCGATGGCGGTCTTGCCAACGCCCGGATCGCCCACAAACAAGGGGTTGTTCTTGCGCCGGCGGCACAGCACCTGAATGGCGCGCTCCACCTCGGCCTCGCGGCCGATCAGCGGGTCAACGTCGCCCTTCAGCGCCTTGACGTTCAGATCGACGCAGAATTTCGACAGGGCAGATTCCTTGACCTCCCCAGCCTCGGCCTTGGGCGTCTCATGCTCTTCTGCGCCAGAGACCGACCGCGCCTCGCCATAGGACGGATCCTTGGCCACACCATGGGCGATAAAGTTTACCGCGTCATACCGCGTCATGTCCTGCTCTTGGAGGAAATAGGCGGCGTTTGATTCGCGTTCGGCAAAGATCGCGACCAGCACATTGGCGCCAGTCACCTCATTGCGGCCGGACGATTGCACGTGGATCGCGGCGCGCTGGATCACGCGCTGAAAGGCCGCCGTCGGCACCGCCTCGGACCCTTCAACACTGGTGACCAGCGTCGACAGATCGTCATCGATGAAATCGATCAGCGTCTTTTTCAACTCATCCAGATCAACCGCGCAGGCCTTCATCACGCGGGCGGCGTCAGGTTCTTCGATCAGCGCCAGAAGAAGATGCTCCAGCGTGGCCAGCTCATGTCGGCGGGCATTGGCCAAGGCCAAAGCCGAATGGATCGCCTGTTCCAGTGTTGTCGAGAATGACGGCACGTTCCTGTGCTCCTGTTTCAGGGCCGGGGAAGGGGAAAACCCCCGATCCGACCGTGGCCTCATACGGTAAAGGATCGGTTTTCTTGGGCGGGTTTCAAGCCCTAAAACCAACTCTTTTGCGTCCGAGGCAGAAAAGTGATCGAGGGTGACATTTCTGAATCATCATCGCAAAGCCCAAGCCTTTGATTGGAAAGAATATAAACTCCTGAAGACCCTAAAACCGGTCCTTGCGCGCCCGCAGTTCGGCAAAGACTGCCGCATCGCTTGCGGCCTCCATTCCAAGGGCCGCCTTCATTTCCGGCAGGGCGGCGCGCAAAAACGGGTTGGTGGCGCGTTCGCCCGACAGCCGCGAGGGCACCGAAGGCCGCCCCTCGGCCCGCGCCTTCATCACCCGCAGGATGCGCGCGGCAATCGCGGGATTGGTCGGCTCAACGGCGGCGGCAAAGCGCAGGTTCGATCCGGTGTATTCATGGCCTGAACAGATTCGCGTCGTATCCGGCAATGCGGCCAGCTTTTGTAACGAGGCCCACATCTGCTCGGGGCTGCCCTCAAACAGCCGTCCACAGCCCGCCGCCATCAGACTGTCGCCGGTAAAGGCCAGACCGGACGCGGCGAATACATAAGCGATATGGCCCATCGTATGGCCTGACACGTCGATCACCTCTGCCGCCCCGGGCCCAAACGGCACCGCGTCGCCTTCCACCAGCGCCACATCCAAGGGCGGCAGGCGGTGCCGGTCGGCCGCGGCCCCCCAGACTTTCGCCCCGGTCGCGGCGCGCAGCGTCTTCACGCCTGCGATGTGGTCATCATGGTGATGGGTCAGGAAGATATCGCTCAGCGCCCACTCACGCCGGGCCAGTTCGGCCAGAATCGGGGCGGCGTCGGGCACATCCACCACCCCGGTGGCCCCGCTTTCCGCATCGTGAATCAGATAGGCGTAATTGTCGGTCAGACAGGGTAAGGTGATAAGTTCAAGTGGCATGGCTTTTTCCCCCAATCCCGGTATCCTTGGCCGCCACTGTGACCAGAAGGGCGGCAAGCTGCAATGCACCTTGATGTGCTGGACCTGCGCAATTTCTACTACCGCACGCAACTGGGCCGTGTGGCCCAGCGCGCTATCCGGGATCGGATGGTCGACCTCTGGCCGCCTTTGGCCGGGCAGACGGTGGCAGGCTTTGGCTTTGCCGTCCCACTTCTGCGCCCCTATCTGGCCGAGGCGCGGCGCGTCATCGGCCTGATGCCGGGGCCACAAGGGGTGATGCTCTGGCCTGCCGGGCTGCAAAATGTCTCGGTCCTGTGCGAAGAGCATCTTTGGCCCCTGCCGACCGGCATGGTGGACCGTCTGGTCTTGCTGCACGGGTTGGAAACCTCAGAAAACCCCGGCTCGGTGCTGGACGAGGCGCATCGCGTTTTGGGTCCGGGGGGCCGCGCGCTGATCGTGGTGCCCAACCGCGCGGGGCTGTGGTCGCGCGCGGATGCCACCCCTTTTGGCTTTGGCCGCCCCTATACCGCAAGCCAGTTGGAGGCCCAGCTCAAACGCCACGGCTTCACCCCGGAACGCAACTGCACCGTGCTGCACGTTCCCCCCTCTCAGGCCCCGTTCTGGCTGCGCTCCTCCAACCTGTGGGAGCGGATGGGCCGCCAACTGCCGTGGCTGTCGGGCGGGGTCTTGATGGTTGAAGTCTCAAAACAGGTCTACGCCCCCACCCGCGGCGGCCTTCTGAAACGCGCCACCCGCCCCGTCCGCCTGTGGGAGCCCGCCGCCCAGCCGGTGGCCAGCCCCAAGCATTAACCACCGCCGGGCTTGTCGGCCTTCTGGCCCGCGCTAGACTTCGGCCATGGCTCAAACTCACCCCGCCCCCGACCTCGCTTTGCCGCCCGCCGTCCGCCTTCTGGGCCTGTCGGGCATCTTGCCGCAACTGGCCTGCATCGGCCACGCTGTTCTCTTTGGTGGCAGCTTCGCCGGGCAGGCGGGGCTGGCCTATGGCGCACTTATCCTGTCCTTTCTGGGCGGGCTGTGGTGGATGGCAGCGCTTATGTCGGGCTTGCGCACGCCGATGCCCTATGTCGTGGCGGTCCTGCCCAGTCTTCTGGGCTGGGGGGCGATGCTGATGCCCGCCGGTGGGCTTTGGGGGATCGCGCTGTGCCTTTTGGCCAGCCCGCTGATGGACCACAGCCTCTCCCGCCGCGTCGCCTTGCCCAAGGGGTGGCTCCGCTTGCGCTGGCAAATGGCCAGTGGTCTTGGCCTCTCGACGCTGATCCTCGCCCTGCTCACCGCCTGACGGGCGCGTCAGAGCGTGTCGTAAGACGTGCCCGCCAGTGCCGCTGCATCATCAGCGTAAAGCGCAATCATTGCCGGGGTCACGGCTGTGCTGACCCCTTGCAGCCGCAGGGTGATCAGGTTGTTTGCGCTGCCATCGCCGGTGTTGATCGTCACCACCGTGCTTTGCGAGGGGGCATCAAACACGCTGGTCATCGTGACACTGCCGCTGCTGGCCTGCGGAATGATCAGGCCCAAACGATCCTCGGCCGGATTGAAATCGGTCAGCACCTGCGTGATCGCGTCAATCCCGGTCGGCGCGATCACCACCCGGTCGGCCCCTGCGCCCAGCGTCGCGGTGCCGGTGTCGAAGGCATCGGCCAATTCCGGCGTGCTGACGATCAGCACATCATTGCCCGCCCCCAGATCAACCCGCAAGGCGTTGAAAAGGCTGACGGTGTCATCGCCGCTGCCCGCATCCACATGAAGCTGGTCGATGATATTGAATGTGTCGCCCCGGTCTGCCCGCACGGGTGTGCTGCGATCCACGATCACGTCATTGCCCGCCCCGCCCTCGACACTTGCGCCCAGAACATAGGCCCGCGGGCGGCTGTCAGGCGTGCCATCACTGGCGTTATAGTCCGCCACTATGTCAATGTTGTCCGCCCCATCCCCGCCATAGGCTTTGGCCAGACCGAAGGCGGTGATCGTGTCGTTGCCCGCGCCGCCATAGGCAAGGGAAAGCCCGTCCGCCTCGTCCCCGTAATCCCGGCCGGTGTTGCTGCCGACCGACATTTGGTCATCGCCATCACCCCCATAGCCGGTGGATGTGCCAAAGATCCGCAGCACATCATTGCCCGCCTCACCGCTGCCGGTCGACCCGGCCAAGGCCTCGATAAAATCATTACCGATCCCGCCGCGCAGATCAGCACCACTTTCACCACTCAGCCGGTCGTCGCCCGGCCCGCCAAAGGCCGTGCCATCAATTGCGGTGATCGTGTCGTTCCCAGCGCTGCCATGGCCCTCGGCTCTGGCTCCCAAAACAGCGACCACGTCATTGCCATCGCCACCGAACACCGTGGCATTGTCTGACCCGGTCAGACTGTCGTCGCCCTCGCGGCCATAGGCGGTGGTATTGTCCTGGGCGATCAGCGTGTCATTGCCATCCCCGCCATAACCCATGGCACTGTCGCTCAGCGCAATCCGGTCATTGCCATCCCCACCGTTGACCGTATCACTGCCAGATCCGCTCAGGGTCTGACCCCCTGGGCTATTCGCGTCTTGCCAGTCGATCTCATCACCAATCTCATTGCCATACAGGACCAGATCATTGGCATCAAAACTGGTCACACCCTGCAGGGTAAAGCTGGCAAAGCGGCCATCCTCGCCTTCGCTCAGCTCCACCACAGTGGCATTCAGCGCCTCGTCAAAACGCGTTGTGACCTCGATCTCGTCCGTCACGCGGTCGCCCAGAAGAACGGCCAGCTGGTCATGTCGCGAATTGAAATCCGCCACCACCAACCGCGCCTCACCGTCCGAGGCATCGTCAAACGCCAGATCGGCGATAAACTCATCGGACCCGGCCCCGCCGTTCACCAGCGCATGGCCCGACACGATGAGATGGTCATTGCCATCGCCCCCGGTCCCCGACCCCTGGCCAATCGTCTCACCGCGCATGAATATCGTGTCATCGTCATCGCCGCCATAGGCCTGGGCATCACCATGGACGCTGAGCGTGTCATCACCGTCGCCGCCCATGAGCGTGGCATCGTCCGACCCGGTCAGGCTGTCGTCGCCCGCCAGACCATAGCCCACAGCACTGTCGGATGCTGTAATGGTGTCATCGCCGTCGCCGCCCATGAGCGTGGCATTGTCCGACCCGGTCAGGCTGTCGTCGCCCATCATACCATAACCCACAGCGCTGTCGGATGCGATAATGGTGTCATCGCCTGTGCCGCCCAAACCCTGAGCGTTGTCGCTGAGCGTCAAAAGGTCATCCCCGGCCAAGCCTGAAACGCGCGCGTCGCCGGACCCAATAAGGGTGTCATCGCCCCGACCTGGGTTATCAGCCCCGCCGCCATCCTCGTCGCCGGAATCATTCCCCCCGTCCAAAGTCGTCAATAAGCCTGCCAGCAACAACAGCGGCAGCAAAACAAATTCCATCACACACCCCAATACCCAATAAAAGCTGCAATACCCCAAGGTTAATAAAATGATAAACCGAGAGTTATAGCAACCTGATTTCGTGTTTCCCGTCGCCAAAGAGACCAATTCAGGGGCCAAACCCGGTATTGTTGTGACTGGCGAAACAGTCGAGGTCAGGCGGCACCAAGATATGTGGCTCCCGGCCCCCGGTCATGACAGATCACACCTCTGGGCGCACCCGAATCAAAGCGTGGCGTAGGGCGTCCGGGCGATAACGGCGGCTTCATCGGCATAGATGTTGATCTCACCCAGTGAGACACCTTGCGTCACCCCCTGCAGCAGTAAAGTCATCGAACTGATGTCATTTTCCAGCCGCAACTCAACAAAGCCAGTGTCGGCATATGTGACAAATCGCGCGGTGAAAGCCCCGGCCTCAAAACAAGTCTACGCCCCCACCCGCGGCGGTCTGGCCGAACGCCTCCGCAAACCCATCCGCATCTGGGAGCCAGCCGCCCAACCGGTGGCCAGCCCCAAGCGGGGGTAGCGCTATCAGGACAAGACACAAGTACAACGGCTATCACCCGCTAAAGGTGAATCGGACAACTCGCCAAAGGGTAAGTCAACCCAGTTTCGCAACCCGCCTTGGCCAGAGCGGGATTTGCCGTGGTCAAAGACTCCTCTTCAGGGGCAGAACCCAGCATTGTTCTGCAGTGCGAAACAATCTGCGCGCCGCAACCCGCGTCATCGCGGTGCAGGCCCCATGGTCCCGCCCGAATCGCAACAAGTTCACCGCTGCCCACCCGCAGGGCACAAACGGCCAAAATCCCGATTTTCGGCATGATAGCACTAACATCGGGGGCTTTTTCCTGCTGCTCCCAACGCTTGGGCCGCACAATTCCAAAATGCCCCATTTGCCGCATACTTTTGTGCCGCAAACCCGCTTCTGCCCGGTTGCGGGGTGGGGAAGGCTCTGCTAGAGACGCGCCTAATCGAAAGACGCATGCACCTCGCCTGCGCCATGGTCGGGTTCTGCCCGATCCCGGACGGAAGCGGGTCAAAGACAGCGGAAGGGATGACGTGTCCGAACCAGTTTCGATCTCGCAAGGTATCGCCGGGCGCTACGCCCAGGCCTTGTTTGAACTCGCCAAAGACGCCAAGGGCTTGCAATCGCTTGAGGCAGATGCCGATGCGCTGCAGGCCGCACTGGCTGCAAGCGCCGATCTGTCGGCCATGATCGCCTCGCCGGTGATTGCGCGCACCGAACAGGCCGCCGCCATTGCCGCCGTGGCCGCCAAGATGGGCCTGTCTGATCTGATGGCCAACACGCTGGCGCTGATGGCGCGCAACCGCCGCCTTTTCGTGCTGCCGCATCTGGTTTCCAACCTGAAAGCGCGCATCGCGGTTGAAAACGGCGAGATGACTGCCGATGTCACCTCGGCCACCAATCTGTCTGCGGCACAGGCCAAGAAACTGGCCGACACGCTGAAAGCCTCGGTCGGCAAGACCGTGAAACTGAACACCACCGTGGATGAAAGCCTCATCGGCGGTCTTATCGTCAAGCTCGGCTCGACCATGATCGACACCTCGGTCAAATCGAAGCTCGCGGCTCTCCAGAATGCAATGAAAGAGGTTGGGTGATGGGAATTCAGGCTGCTGAGATCTCTGCGATCCTTAAGGACCAGATCAAGAACTTTGGCAAAGACGCACAAGTGGCCGAAGTTGGCCGCGTGCTGTCGGTCGGCGACGGGATCGCCCGTGTGCACGGGCTGGACAATGTCCAGGCCGGTGAAATGGTGGAATTCCCCGGCGGGATCCGCGGCATGGCGCTGAACCTTGAAGTCGACAACGTCGGCGTCGTGATCTTCGGTTCGGACCAGGACATCAAAGAAGGCGACACCGTCAAGCGCACCAAGTCCATCGTGGACGTGCCCGCTGGCAACGCCCTTCTGGGCCGCGTCGTAGACGGCCTTGGCAACCCGATCGACGGCAAAGGCCCGATCGCCGCGACCGAGCGTCGCATCGCTGACCAAAAAGCCCCCGGCATCATCCCGCGCAAATCGGTGCATGAACCCATGGCAACCGGCCTCAAGGCCGTTGACGCAATGATCCCCGTTGGCCGTGGCCAGCGCGAGCTGATCATCGGTGACCGTCAGACCGGCAAGACCGCCGTGGCGCTGGACACCATTCTGAACCAAAAGTCGTATAACGATGCGGCTGGCGATGATGAATCCAAGAAGCTCTACTGCATCTATGTCGCCATCGGCCAAAAGCGTTCGACCGTGGCCCAGTTGGTGAAGAAGCTGGAAGAAACCGGCGCGATTGACTACACGATCGTCGTGGCCGCCACCGCATCCGACCCGGCCCCCATGCAGTTCCTCGCCCCCTATTCGGCCACCGCCATGGCGGAATTCTTCCGCGACAATGGCCGCCATGCGCTGATCATCTATGATGATCTGTCCAAGCAGGCCGTGGCCTACCGCCAGATGTCACTTCTGCTGCGCCGCCCGCCGGGCCGCGAAGCCTATCCGGGCGACGTGTTCTATCTCCACTCCCGCCTGCTCGAGCGTTCCTCGAAGCTGAACGAAGATTTTGGCGCGGGCTCGCTGACAGCTCTGCCGATTATTGAGACCCAAGGCGGCGACGTGTCGGCCTTTATCCCGACGAACGTGATCTCGATCACCGACGGTCAGATCTTCCTGGAAACCGAACTCTTCTATCAGGGCATCCGCCCGGCTGTGAACACCGGTCTGTCGGTGTCGCGTGTGGGCTCCTCGGCTCAGACCAACGCCATGAAGTCGGTGGCTGGCAAGGTGAAACTGGAACTCGCTCAGTACCGCGAAATGGCGGCCTTTGCCCAGTTCGGTTCCGACCTTGACGCCTCGACCCAGGCTTTGCTGAACCGCGGCGCGCGCCTGACCGAACTGATGAAGCAAAACCAGTACTCGCCCATGTCCAACGCCGAGATCGTCTGCGTGATCTATGCAGGCACCTCGGGCGCGCTCGACAAGATCGCCGTCAAGGACATCGGCCGTTTCGAGGCGGGTCTGCTGAAGCACCTGCGCACCACCGGCAAGGCGCTTTTGGAAGACATCACCAAGAACGACCGCAAAGTCGCGGGCGATCTGGAGAAAGCCATCAAAGCCGAAATCGCTGCTTTCGCCAAAGATTTCGCGTAACCGGCCCTGAAGGAGAAGGCACATGCCCAGCCTTAAGGACCTGAAAAACAAGATCGCGAGTGTCAAGAACACCCGTAAGATCACCAAAGCGATGCAGATGGTTTCTGCGGCCAAACTGCGCCGTGCGCAGGACGCCGCCGAAGCTGCCCGCCCCTACGCCGAACGCATGTCTGCCGTCATGGCGGGCCTTGCGGCGGGGGTTGGCAAATCGGAAAGCGCACCGAAACTGCTTGCCGGCAACGGCAAGGATCAGGTGCATCTTCTGGTCGTCATGACCGCAGAACGCGGGTTGTGCGGCGGCTTCAACTCGACCATTGCGCGCCTGGCCCGTCTTCGCGCGAACGAGTTGATCGGCGCTGGCAAGACCGTGAAAATTCTGACGGTTGGCAAAAAAGGCCGCGAACAGCTGCGCCGCGACCTTAGCGCGCATTTCGTCGGCCATGTCGACCTCAGCGATGTCAAGCGCGTGGGTTATGTCAACGCTCAAACCATCGCCCGCGACATCCTCGCCCGCTTTGCGGCGGACGAATGTGATGTGGTCACGCTGTTCTTCAACCGCTTCCAGTCGGTCATCTCCCAGATCCCGACTGCACAGCAGATCATCCCTGCGGTGTTCGAAGAGACGGGTGCGGTTGCCCAGTACGACTATGAACCCAGCGAAGAAGCCATCCTGATGGACCTTCTGCCGCGGAGTGTGGCCACGCAGGTCTTCACGGCTCTGTTGGAAAATGGTGCCTCCGAGCAGGGCGCGCGGATGTCCGCCATGGACAACGCGACCCGCAACGCAGGCGACATGATCACCAAGTACACGACGATCTACAACCGCTCGCGTCAGGCTGCGATCACCAAAGAGCTTATCGAAATCATTTCGGGCGCGGAAGCGCTCTGACGAACTGGAGAAACACTATGGCAAAAGCACCGAAAGCAGCTGCCGCGGCAGGTAAGGTCATTCAGATCATCGGCGCCGTGGTTGACGTGCAGTTCGAAGGCGCGCTTCCCGCGATTCTGAACGCACTGATCACAGACAACAACGGCAAGAAGCTGGTTCTCGAAGTGGCCCAGCACCTTGGCGAAAACACCGTGCGCACCATCGCCATGGACGCGACCGAAGGTCTCGTGCGTGGGGCAGGCGTGTCCGACACTGGCGCCCCCATTCAGGTGCCCGTCGGCGACGCCACCCTTGGCCGCATCCTGAACGTCATCGGCGAGCCGGTTGACGAAAAGGGCCCGGTCGTTGCCACCGAGTACCGCTCGATCCACCAAAAAGCCCCGTCCTTCGCCGATCAGGCCACCGAATCCAAGGTTCTGGTCACCGGGATCAAGGTGATCGACCTGCTGGCACCTTACGCCAAGGGCGGCAAGATCGGCCTGTTCGGCGGCGCCGGTGTGGGCAAGACCGTTCTCATCATGGAACTCATCAACAACATCGCCAAAGTGCACTCGGGCTTTTCCGTGTTCGCCGGCGTGGGTGAGCGGACCCGTGAAGGCAACGACCTGTATCACGAAATGATCGAATCCGGCGTTATCAACCTGGAAGACCTGACCAAGTCCAAAGTGGCGCTTGTCTACGGTCAGATGAACGAACCGCCGGGCGCACGTCTGCGCGTCGCCCTCTCGGGTCTGACGCTGGCCGAACAGTTCCGTGACCAATCCGGCACTGACGTTCTGTTCTTCGTCGACAACATCTTCCGCTTTACCCAAGCCGGTTCCGAAGTGTCGGCCCTTCTGGGTCGTATCCCGTCCGCCGTGGGCTACCAGCCGACGCTGGCCACCGACATGGGCGCGCTGCAGGAACGCATCACTTCCACCAAGGCAGGCTCGATCACCTCGGTGCAGGCCATCTACGTTCCGGCCGACGACTTGACCGACCCGGCACCTGCCACCTCGTTCGCCCACCTCGACGCCACCACCGTTCTGTCGCGTGCGATCTCGGAACTCGGCATCTACCCGGCCGTGGACCCGCTCGACTCGACCTCGCGTCTTCTGGACCCGGCCGTCATCGGTCAGGAACACTATGACGTTGCCCGTTCGGTGCAGGGTATTCTCCAGCGCTACAAATCGCTGCAGGACATCATCGCCATCCTCGGCATGGACGAACTTTCCGAAGAAGACAAACTGACCGTGGCCCGCGCCCGCAAGATCCAGCGCTTCCTGTCGCAGCCCTTCGACGTGGCAAAGGTCTTCACCGGCTCGGACGGTGTTCAGGTTCCTCTGGACAAGACCATCGCCTCGTTCAAGGCGGTTGTGGCCGGTGAATATGACCACCTGCCCGAAGCGGCCTTCTACATGGTCGGCGACATCGAGGAAGTGAAAGCCAAGGCCCAGAAACTCGCCGCGGCTGCGGCGTAAGGGGGGATCATGGCAGGCACCGTGCAATTCGATCTCGTCTCGCCAGAACGGCGTCTGGCTTCGGTCAAGGCGTCCGAGGTGCAGATTCCGGGGGCCGATGGCGACCTGACGGCGATGGAGGGGCATGCCCCCACCATCACCACGCTGCGCCCCGGCATCCTGAAGGCAGTCTCGTCCGAAGGCACCAAGGCCTATGTCGTGACCGGCGGTTTTGCTGAAATCTCTGCCAGCGGCGTCTCGGTTCTGGCTGAACGCGCCGTGGCGATGGATGACATGACGCCTGCGCTGATGGACCAGATGATCGCTGATGCCTCCGAGGCGACGGCTGTCGCCTCTGACAAGGACGCCGCCGACAAGGCGATGGCCGATCTGGTCGCCCTGCGCGCCGCTGTCGCGCAGTAACCTTCATTCCTATCTGAAAAAAAAAAGGCCCCGGAACAACCGGGGCCTTCTCATTTTCTCGCATCTTACGGTTGTTTTGTGCTTAGACTGGCCAAAAGGACGATGAGGCATTTGATGAAACGCATTTCCGCAGCCCGTATTGGCATTTTGCAAGGCAGCCAGTTGTTGTTTTCCGATTTTGCCGATGGCGGCGTGATGTGGACGGGGCAGGGCCACCGCGAAAGCCGCCAGGCCATCAGGTTTGATCCGCTCTTCACCGAGCCTCCCGCCGTTGTACTCACCATTTCCATGTGGGACACCGACCACGCCCACAACGCCCGCGTCGACCTGACGGCGGAAAAGATCACCACCAAGGGCTTCGATCTGGTGTTCCGCACCTGGGCCGACACCCGCGTCGCCCGCATCCGCGCCGACTGGACCGCGATCGGTGCGGTGCGGGATGAGGAGGATTGGGATGTGGTGTGAGGTGTAAAGCGGCGGCTTTGAGCATTTGGCGGACCTTCAAGTGGTCCTGACAGAGGGCAGCGCCCGCCCGAGGGGGCGGTCGGGCGCGCCCCGGCGGCGCATTCGCGCCTTGATTCCGGGCAATAGAGCAAAAGGCAGACTGACGACCGCTCCGCCCTCGAACCTGCCGGTCGCCACATCTCGCTGAACAAGCATTGGCACAGCACGTAGGGTGGGGTTCCACCCCACCAACCCCACATGCCCCATAGGTCAGGCTCCCGCCCGACATCCCGGCGAGCCAAAGGCGGGGTAGAACCCCGCCCTACGGTGTTAGCCCCGCGGGTAAA